>NZ_JAAVVD010000016.1:0-192124 GCF_018449755.1 Variovorax sp. dw_954
GCTTTGTCGGCGCCAGAGGAATGTTGTTGAGCAGTTGATACTGGCAGTGCACCAGCCATACCCGCTGCACCGAACCATCGCCACCCTCCAAAAGCAGCCAGCGCAACGACTGGCACGCCCAGCCATATCCACATTCTGTTTGTCATTGATTGCTCCGGATGAGGAAAGAGTTCAGGTTGCAAAAGCCAGATCCCGGCGAGAGCCCAAATGGGCACCAGAAAAGCCAGCGCCAGGGAGACCCACAGGAAGGAGCGCCAAGGTTGAGAGGATGGACCCCGCATCACGCAGCCACTCCGGAACTGTTGTCCTCGGACTTCGCCGTCTTTTTGGAGCCTTCTTTCGGGTTCGCCTGCACGCCATTCATCGTTTCGCAAACGACCAAGGGCGGTAAGCCGCCAGGTAGCACCGGCAGTGCTTCGGGCAGATTGCCCGTGCTGTAGTACACGCAATTGCCTCGGATCAGGTCCTTGCGCCAAGGAAGTTCCGGATTCAAAAAGCAAGCGTATCTTGTTGCGAAGTCCTCCCATTGCAGGATGCCCGGCCTGGGTCTCCCACCAAATTTGGTCAAACCGAAGTCCTGCAATCGCCAATCGGCCACTGCACACAGATACTGGTAGAACAGCGGATCACTCGGCGCCTTCCCTTGCCCGATCGCAACGTCATAGGCCGTCACGTTCCGGTGGTTCGCCCGGCTGCCGAAGATCGCGCCATGGAACGAACGACCCGATGCCGAGTTCTGCCAGCGCAGGCGCATTTCATCGGGCGTTTCCAGGCGCTTGATCAGCAACTCGCCGGTAGGCCTGCTGGGTCCAGAGTTGCCTTCCATGCAGAGATACGCTGCCGCCACCACGCATGACTGCGTGTTCGGCTTGCCGGCGTTGAGCACCATCTCCACTCGCGCGCGCATCCAGTCCACGCGTGCAACCCTGTACGGGTAGGTCGCCCCATTGGGGCTTTGTTGTATTTCACCGCGCGTCATCTGTTGTATTGCATCAGCGTCCGGATTGCGCATTACCTGCCAGATGTAGTGATCTTCATTGCCTTGCAGCACGTGATCGCCAGCTTTGCCGTAGTCACTCGTCGCAGCGATGGAAGCATCGATGGGGTCAACCTCTTCGTACGCGCCTACGGGCGCATTTCTGGCGACATCCGGGGGAAGATCCTTGGACTGCAGCGCGCCGGCGTAGAGGTCCGCTGTGACCTTTTTTTGAAGCGGCTCGCCATTGATGGTGCGCCAGCCCCTTCGAGCGATCGCTTGTGTCTCGAGGCCGGCGCCCGCCGGGGCGGGTATGGGCTTGCCGGCGCTGTCGGCGTTCGCCTGTTCCAGCTTCTGGCGCGCGGTACTCGCCATGCCGGTCATTCCGGCCGCGTGGTCGAAACCGTTCTCTCCCTTCACGAGCAAGGCGAAATCGTGGACCTTGTCCTGCCCGATGAGCACAGGCTGGCCGGCACTCGGGTCAGGGCGCCTCTTGGCGGTGAATACACGCTGGAAGAATCCGCCCCCCAGTTCCTTGAAGGGCTCCCTGAGATGTTGCACCGGCCCTGGAACGGGCATGCTGGAGCGCGGTTCAATCTTCACTCCGAGCTTCGCGCCGCGCTGGAAGTCGGGCACGCCTTGCCAGCCAATGCCCTGCATGCTTTGCAAAGCCACCGTCATGTCTTCCGGGCAGAAGTAGAGGTAGACCTTGCCGCGGTTGTCCCGGTCCTTGCCGGGCTCCCATTTGCTGCCGACCACGCCCCGGCACTTTGCATCGCCCAGTGCGGTGAACTGCGGCTCCTGATGCTTGCTGGCGTGCACGTGCTTCACGATGTTGGCCAAGGTTTCCGCCCGGGCACGCAAGGTCTGGCCGTCCTGCAGGTACTTGTATCCGCCCTTCATTGCATCGTCCCCGTCCGCGCTTGCCAGGTCCACGGCGTCGGCCATCCATGACACATCGTCGACCAGGCTGTAGGGTGGATGGGTGATCACCACGGTATCGGCCGGGAGCAGCCCTTTTTGCTGCAGGAATGCCTGCGCCAGCAGGCTGATGAGGCATCCTTGACTGTGCGCCACGATGGACACCGACTCATCCGCGTCGTAGTCGCGAATCATTGAAATCAGCGCAGCCATTCGTTGGGCCGCCAGGATCATGTACATGCGCCCTGGGTTGCCGAGAACAGGCCGGAGTGGGTCGCCAGCGGCCATGTTCAGCAGACCCAGTGCACCCCACTTTCCGCGACCCCACATGTCGGGAATGGTCGCGGTCGCGTTGGCAAACGGGCCACCGCCCTTGCTCAAGTCCTTGTCCAGGCGGTTGCCGAAACGATCGACGGCTTGCCCGTGTTTGGTCTGACTTCCTGGCCTGGCCTTGGCATCAAGCTCGCGGAATCCCCAGTAAAACGGAATGAGCGGGCTCCGCGTGCTGTCGTCGATCTTGCGCTTGAAGAAAACGGCATCCGGATCGACGACGAGTTTCCCCTTGTCGTCCTTGGCCGGCATCCGATAGACACCTGACGTGAAGGGCCGACCCAGTCGATCGGCGAGTCCGTCACACAAACCGCCTTCGACGGAATCGAAGGACGTTCCCACATCGTTGACGCCGTGAATGACGATGACCGTGCCCGGCAAGTCCGGCGGAATGGCCACCTTCTTGTCCGCCACGCGATCCACCTGCAAGCAACTTGTATCGCTGGCGACGGCCTGCTTGGATTTCTCGTAAATGCTGCCCATGAATTCCGCTCCCTGTCTGTTGAATCTTTTTTCGTGGCGCTCTTGCCGGCGCTCAGTCGTGAAAGATCTGGATCGCCGCTATCTGCATGGCCTCGCTCTTTAGTAGCTCCGTCAGGCCGCCTCCGTCGCTGGTCCCGGCCTTGACACTGCCATCCGCCATCCGGATCTCGTAGCGGCGGTTGGCTGCAGGGCTGGGTTTGTCACCGTCTGCGCCCTCGTAGTGCAGGCGGAACTTCTGGTCGGGCGTGCCTTTTTCGAACTGCGGCAGGTCCGTGCTTTTGGTTGCCGGCCCCGTGCTGTTGACGCTGGCAGACTTGAAAATGATGCCGCCCTTGGTGCCCAGCACGATGTCATCGCTGATCTCGATGAAGGAGCCACCCTCCGTGATGAAGGTGAACTTCTTGGCCATGCCGACGATGTTGCCGTCAGTGGCGGTCCACTTGATATTCTTGGCGGCGTTGACCTCGAAGTCGTCGTGCTGGCTCTGCAGCAGGAACTTGCCCTGGTTGGCAATCGCCTTGATGCCTCCGCTGTGCGCGAACAGGCCGATGCCCTGGCCTGCATTGACATTGAAACGCTGGCCAGCGGTGTACTGCATGTGCTTCTGCGCCACCGCGTCGGCGTTGATCCCGGCATAGCTCACGATTGACTTCGACGTGGCAACGCTGATGCCGCCAGGCGCGGTAATGGCCACCACCGGCGCTCCGCCGTCGGCGCCGTTCTCGTCCGTGTTGGAGCCAGCCTCCCAGTTCTTGACGCTGTCCTTGAGTTCGGCCTGCGGCTTGTCGTCGATGGCCATCCCCTCATGCTCGCTGGCGTATTGACCCAATGCCTTGAAGAGGTCGAGGCAATCCTGCATCAGGCCGAGGTATTCCGCGCGGGCCAATTGCTTGTCGTTGGCGTTCAACTGCTTCCAGGCCGAGATCAACAGCGCCTTGGCCGAGCGGATCGCCACGCTTTCATCGCTGCGCAACTCGGCGCCCTCCCCGCGCGGCGTGGCTCGGCCGTCGGTTCGCGGATGGGTGAGGAAGCCTGCGTTGAGTTGCGTGTTCGCGTGCGTGGTGCCGACCTGCACGCTGACTTGGCCCGGGCTATCGTCATAGCGTGTCTGGCTGAAGCCGCTGCCGTGAATCTCCTTGGTCTTGACACCGGAGATATAGCGATTGCCGGGCAACCGGCCGGCGTTGCTGAAGGTGGGCGGCGGGTTGCGGCCGTTGTAGACGAGGCCCACGATCACCGGCCTGTCCGGGTCGCCGCCCAGGAAGTTCACGATGACTTCCATGCCTTCGCGCAGTGGATAGAACTCGCCAAAGTTGGCGCCGGCCATCGCAAAGCCCGCGCGTACCCAGCCACTGTCGCGGTCGGTTCCACTTGTGCCGGCGCCACTGGAATGGGCGTGATCTTCCGGGTTGTAGCCCTGGAACTGGATCTTGAAGCGTCCCTGCTCGTCACACCAGACTTCCTCTCCCGGAGGTGCCACGACGATGGCGGTCACCGGATACACCGGCGGCAAGTCTTCGCCCGGATTCCACGCTGGAACGATCGGCGTATCACGCCGGACGGCCTTGAATTGATTTCGGTAGCGCCTGTCTTCGTCCAGGGTGTGCTCGCGCGTACCGGTCAGCAGATTGATACGCGCGTCGAGTTCCTTGGGAAGGTTGTTCTCGCCAAGGTGCCGGATTTCAACAATGACATATTGGCGTTCGTGCGCCGGATGCGCATCGATGGTGGGATGCCCCTGGATATGGATGTATTGCCCCACAGGCAAATCACGCACGCCGCTTTCGCCGTGCAATGTTTTGGATTCGAGCGCATGTCGATCCGCTCGCAGCCTTGTGCGGCGCATGTGGTCTGCGGCGTTGTCGGCCGCATGAGGCATTTCAATCTGGCCGTCTTGCAATAGCCGGCTGAATGCATCCCCGCCTTCTCCCTGATCCACCCCTGTGGACTCGGCGGCTCCCGTCATCTGGACGGTCTTGTAGTCCCAACTGCCACGCGACACACTTGCAGGCGAAAGCTCACGCTCGAAGACGAGGCCTGTGATGGCATCGCGCCGCTCCGTAGCGTCATCCCGGTGGAACTGGACGATCCCGCCAGGGTAGGCGTCCAACCGGTAAGCATCGTCGAACAACACGAGTTCATGCACCGGTGTGCCCTTGCTGCTTTCGGCGGGACGGAAGAACCACGCGATGCCGGAGCGCTTCCACAAGCGATTCAGGAAGGCAGCGTCGCTTTCATTGCATTGATGCACGAACTCGCGCTGCGGATAGCGGGCAAGGTCGATCAGCTTGATGTCGTACTCGAAAGCCCAGGCCAGCGCCGTACTGCGCTGACGCCATTCGATCAGGACGGTCTC
The DNA here is from genome assembly GCF_018449755.1 of Variovorax sp. dw_954. NCBI lineage: Bacteria > Pseudomonadati > Pseudomonadota > Betaproteobacteria > Burkholderiales > Comamonadaceae > Variovorax > Variovorax sp. dw_954. The sequence goes on from NZ_JAAVVD010000016.1 coordinate 5,067, forward strand.
CGTGATCTCCATGTCGCTCTTGCCGCGAAAGATCCTGGAGTTCCTTCTGCCGCGCATGATCTGAACGGTATCGGTGGCGGTGAGTTCGTAGACCGTGAGCGCACCATCGGACTGGCCGAGCTTCGCGCCAGTGACAATCGCGCAGATGCTGCGCAAGCCACCTGTGTCCGTGACGAATTGAACCTCGACCGGTTGGCCGATGAAGGTCTTGAGCGGAAGGTCTGCGCGTGTGCTCAGGCAGGTGAGAAGGGCGTCAATGCCCTCGCATATCGCTTCACGTATGTCTATACGCTGCAGGAGAAGGACATCGCCGAGGGCATTTGATCTCCCAAGCTTGAGCCGAAGCGCTCGATCGGATTGAGACAAGCCCTGACCCGCGAACAACTGGCGCAACTCGGCAACGTTCATGACCTTCACTCCCTGAAAGCTATTTTTTTTGATTGACCCGAAAGTCTACATGCCCGGGCCATTGGCGGGCCGGGCAGGCGCGCTCGCAGAAGCCGTCCTCGCCGGCTTCACCTGACTCGTACCCCTACATCGCCCGCAGCAAGTTGGCTAGCTCCACGGCCGACTTGACATCCATCTTCTCGAAAATCCGCGCGCGGTGGACCTCCACCGTGCGCACGCTGATCGCGAGCTGGTCGGCGATCAGCTTGTTCGGCAGGCCTTCCACCACCCTTTGCATGACGTCGCGCTCGCGCTCGGTCAGTTCGCCTATGCGCGCCGACAGGCGCGAGCGCTCCTTCTGACGCTCGACTGCACGCAGGGACGCGCCCAGCGCCTGCTCGATGCGGTCGACCAGCGCGTTGTCGGAGAAGGGCTTCTCGCAGAAGTCGAAGGCGCCGCGCTTGACCAGGTCCACCGCGGTCGGCACGTCGGCATGGCCCGTGAGAAAGATCACCGGCATGGTGTCGATCAGGCCGCGCTCCGCGAGCCGCTCGAACAGCACCAGGCCGCTGGTGCCGGGCATGCGCACGTCGAGCAGCAGGCAGCGCGGCTGTGTCGGGGCGGAGAGCCCGGGGTCACCGGCCAGCCGGTCCTCGAAGGCCTCGGCGCTGGCGAAGTGCTCGCTCATGAGCCGTCGCGAGCGCAGCAGCCAGGCGAGTGCCTCGCGTACGCTGGCGTCGTCGTCGACGATGAAGATCAGGGCATCGATCAGAGGTTGCATGGGTCAGGCGTCGGCGGCAAGGGCAGGGGCGGGAAGTTCGAAGGGCGCGTTCACGATCGCCGGCAATGTAAATCGAAACACGGTCCCGCGCGGTCGGTTCGGCTCGAACAGCAGCGCGCCGCCATGTTGCTCGACCACGGTGCGGCACAGGCTGAGGCCCAGGCCCATGCCGTCCGTGCGGGTGGTGAAGAAGGGCGTGAACAGGCGTCGCGCCACCGCGTCGTCGATACCGCTGCCGATATCGGCCACCGCAAATTCGAGCCAGCGCCGCGCTTCGGGCGCCGGATCCGCGCGGCCGGGCACGGACGCCACCCGCAGCAGCAGAACGCGCTCGGTGATGGTGGGCTGGTCCATCGCCTGCATGGCATTGCGGGTGAGGTTCAGCAGCACCTGCTCGACCAGCGTGCGGTCGCACAACACCTGCGGCAAGGCGGGCTCCAGCACGATGTCGATGCGCACGCCGAGCTTTTGCGCCTGCAACCTCACCAGCGGCATTACCGCGTCGAGCAGCACCTGCGGCGCCACCGGCTCGCGCGTGCGGTCGCGGCGGCGCACGAAGTCATGCACGCTGCGGATCACCTGGCCGGCGCGCTCGGCCTGCTCGCCGATGCGCCGCATGGCCATGGAAAGTTCGGCCGAGGCGCCGTCGGTCTGGCCGCCGAGCAGGTTGAGCGAACCGGTGGCATAGCTGGCGATGGCGGCCAGCGGCTGTGTCAGCTCATGGCTCAGCAGCGACGCCATTTCGCCGACGGTGGCCAGGCGCGCGCTGGCCTGCAGGCGCTCCTGGCTGGCGCGCGAGATTTCCTCGATGCGGCGCTGTTCGCTGAGATCGACGAAGGCGCTCATCCAGCCGGTCTGCAGACCCTGCGCATTGATCAGCGGCGCCTCGAAGATCAGCACCGGAAAGCGCGCGCCATCCTTGCGCATGTAGACCGATTCGAAGCCGTTGCGCGGGGGCACGCTGCCGCCGATCCGCATGTCCTGCCGCTGCTGGTATTCGTGCGCCAGCTCGGTCGGCCAGTAGGGCGCCTCCACGGTGCCGATCAGCTCCTCGGGGGTGAAGCCGACCATCGCGCAGAAGGCCGGGTTGACGTAGGTGATGCGGCCCTGCAGGTCGCGCGCGCGCAACCCGGTGATGACCGAGTCTTCCATCGCCTTGCGAAAGGCGAGCGTGTCGGCCAGCTCGCGTTCGGCCTTGAGGCGCCGCCGCGTGTCGCGCGCCAGCAGCACCAGCACCGACACCAGCGCGATCGACACCGCCGTGACCAGCGCCGTCAGCAGGTTCGGGAACAGGTCCGGCTCGGAGCGCCAGCCATCGACCCGAAACATCAACGTGACGCCGGGCAGGTCCAGCAATTGCTGCGATGTGAAGACGCGGTTGCCGGTGCGGCGCGCCACGCCCACGGAGGCGAGACGGGTGCCGTCGGGCTCGGAGAAGATGACCTCCTGCCCGCGCCGCAGCGTCGGCCCGACCAATTCGGTCAAGGTGTCGCGCAGCGAATAGGTCGCGACCAGGTAGCCGCCCGCTTCGGAGGGCAGGCAGATCTCCAGCACCTCCAACCCGTTGCCGGCGCTGTTCGAGACGTAGTGGCTGGGCGAATAGGCCGGCGCCGACAGCTTGCTCGCGGCGGTGCAGGCCAGCGCGATGTCGGACTGCATGGCCTCGCGCGCGTCCTGCTCGAAAAGGCGCATGCGATAGGGCGTATCAGTGGCGGCGAGCAGGCGCAACTGCGCGTCGCGCCACTCAAGGCGCAACCATTCGCGGTGCGCGCGCAACTGGCTCGTGGCTTCCATCTCGGGCCAGCGCCTGGCGTTGGCGGTTTCGGTCAGCAACGCGTTCAGGCTCTGCGCGTTGCGCTGGAGGCCACCTCGGAGTTCGGACAGCGCGTCGGCGGTGTCGTGGTCGAGTACGACCTGCATCTGCTCGGCCTCGTGCCGCCCGGCCAGCCACACCACGGTCGCGAGCAGCACCAACACCAGCATCGCCAGCAACAACCACAGGAACCAGCGCTGCCACAACGAACGCAGCCGCGCGAAGGCCTGCCCTGCCGGCGCGACGGATGAGTGCATCGGCTCGTGCATTCAGTGCCCCGGGGTAGCGCAGGCGCTTCGGGGGTGCTTCATCACCCGGCGATGACGCGGTGCGCAAGCGCCGGCAACTGCTGCCGCGCCGCCATCACCCGGGCGATGTCGATGTCGCAGCTCACCACGCCCTCGCCCGTCGGGCGCTGCGCAGCGATCGTGCCCCAGGGGTCCACCACCAGCGACTGGCCCCAGGTGCGCCGCCCGTTCTCGTGCGTGCCGCCCTGGGCCGGGGCCATCGCCCAGGCCAGGTTCTCGATGGCGCGGGCGCGCAACAGCACCTCCCAGTGCGCGGAGCCGGTGGTGTGCGTGAAGGCGCTGGGCACCAGCAGCAACTCCGCGCCCCGCGCCGCCAGCGCGCGGTACAGCTCCGGAAAACGCAGGTCGTAGCAGACGCTCATGCCGACGCGCCAGACATGCCCGTCGCGCGAAGGCAGCTCGAACAGCACCGGCTGAGTGCCGGGCGTGATGACGCGTCGCTCGTCGTAGCGTTCGGTGCCGTTGTCATAGTGGAAGAGATGGATCTTGTCGTAGCGCGCCACGCAGTCACCGGCCGGCGAGAACGCGAGCGAAGTGTTGAGCACGTGAAGATCGTCCTCCGGGCTCACGAGCGGCAAGGTGCCGCCCACGATCCAGAGGCCGAACTCGCGCGCCGCATCGGCCAGGAAGCGCTGCACCGGGCCATCGCCGGGCTGCTCGCGCAGTACGAGCTTGTCGGTGTCGCGCCGGCCCATGACGCAGAAGTATTCGGGCAGCACCGCGAGTTCGGCGCCGGCGGCGGCCGCTTCGCCCAGCAGCGCATGGGCGCGCGCAAGGTTGGCCTCGCGTTCGACCGACGAGACCATCTGGATCGCTGCAACTTTCATGTGTTCTCCATGCCTGTGTTGTGCCCCTGCGCCCGGCGCTTCGTGTCCTCGCTGCCCCCAAGGAGGCGGCGCTCAAGGCTTCGCCTCCTGCGCCACCCGGCGCGCGACCTTGGTGATCTTCGGATCGGCCCAGGTGCCGTCGATCAGGAATTCCTGCGTCGCCGCGGCGCTCAGCGGCTTGCTCAGCGCGTATTGGGCGAGGAAGGCGGCGAGTCCGATGGCGGGGTTGATGACGGTCGCCGCCAACGCCGCGGTGCCGGCCGATATCTCGGGCACCACGACCACGCGCAGCGACTGGGTTTCACGCGTGATGTTGGCCGTGCCCTCCATCAGCACGGCCGCGTTCACGCCCTTCATCTGCAGGTTGTTGGTGCTGGCGGTGCCGTCGCTGATCTTCGCGTCGCCGCGGATGAAGTCGAACTGGAAGCCCTGGCTGAAGATGTCCCGGAAATCCAGCGTCAGCCGGCGCGGCAGCGCCTGCAGGCTCAGCACCCCGAGCAGCTTGGCCAGCCCCGGGTCGGCCTTCAGGAACTGGCCGGACTCCACGTCGATGTGAAGCTTGCCGCCCAGGCTCGGATAGTCGAGCGAGAACGGTGAGCCGCGCCACTCGACTGCTCCGTCAAGCCGCCCATGGCCGCGCCGCACCACGTCCTTCATGTTGAAGCGGTTGAGCAGCAGGCCCACATCCGTGATGTCCAGCGTGAACTGCATGCTGGTGCGCCGTGCATCGCTTCGCGGGCCGGGCGCCGCGGTCGCCGGCAGTGCGCTCCAGCTGCCCTCGGCGACGAAGCTGGCCTCGGGGGTGCTGAGACCCAGCTTGTTCAGCCGCCATTCGTGGCTGGCGCCGCCCAGGTTGACCGCGTTGATCTCCGCCCGGCCCAGCCGACGGTTGAACAGCTCGAAATCGTCGACCACGATGTCGAGCGCCGGCAGCGTGCCGGGTTGCTCGTCGAGCAGCGACTCGACCTCCGTGGCCTCGCTGGGCGCGATGCGCAGCCGCGCCAGCCGCGCATACAGGCGGCCATCCTGCGACTGCCGGTATTCGGCGTAGCCGTTGAGATCGTTGGCGTCGATATTGGCGCGCCAGACCTGCCCGTCCCGGCTGCCGCCCAGCACGACGTTCTGGAGCTTCCGCCGCGACATCACCAACTCCTGCGCGCGTACGGCGATCACCGTGGGCAGGTAGCCCGAGGCCTCCTCCTCCGTCGCCGCCGCTGCGCCGAGCGCTTCCGGCGGGCTGCCCGTGGCCTCACCGAACACCGATTTCCAGGCATCCACATCAAAGCGCGCGAGCCGGATGTTGGCCAGCACGCCCCGCGCCGGCGAGGCGGCCGACTCGCCGGCCTCGAGCCCCATGCCGATCGCGCCGTTGATGACCTTCGGTTCGTTGCCGGAGATGTCGCGCTGGTAGCGGATCGACGCGAGCCGGCCGAGGTCCAACTGCAGTTCGTCGCGTGCCGCCGCCGTCGCCGATGCGCGGGGCAGGAGCTTCTTCTCGAGGCGCAACGGCAGGGCATCGGCCGCCGGCTTGGCCAGCGGAGCGGGCAGGTCGAGCGCCAGGCCCTGCAGGCTGCTGGCGAGGCTGAATTCGGCGACGCCGTCGCGCACCGACAGCGTGCCCGCATAGGGCGTGCTGCCGCTGGCGCGCTTGGCCAACCGGCTCAGCCAGCCCACCTCGCGCAGGCCGCGCAGGCCCTCGGCGGTGGCCGTGCCCTGGGCCTTGTAGACCATCTCGCTGCCGCTGCCGGCGTAGCGTCCCTGCCCTTCCAGCTTGACGTCGCCGCCGGCAACGCGGGCCTGCACGCCGGCCAGCGAGAAGCCGCTTTCGGTGAACGTGAGCATGCCGCGCGCCTGCGTGAAAGCGGGCGCCTCCGGCATCGGCTGCACCTCGTTGTCGGCCAGCGTGACGCTGGTCTGGAGCTTGAACTTGTCCATGGCCTCGAGCGGGAGTTCGAGGCGCACCTTGTAGTCCGCATTGCCGGTGGCACGGGCGCGCGCGATGGCTTCGCCCGGCGCGCCGCCCACGATGGGCGCAGCCGCCTTGATCAGCGAGAACAGCGGTCCCTTGGCAAGGCCATCCACCTTGAGCAACGGGGCGGCATGCGCCATGTCGGCGATCTCGGCATCGGCCTTGGCCACCTCGATGCCCTGCACGCCAGCGAAATGGCCGCGCGCGTTGTGCACCTGCATGCCGGCGCGCTCGAAGATCAACTCGCCCGAGAGGCCGGTCAAGGCCGGCCACGCACCCGCGGCCGGCGGCGCACCGGGCGCGGGCGGCGGCACGTAGGCGTAAGTCACGTCGTTCACCTTGGCCACGATGCGGAAGTCGCCCTGCTTCGGATCGTTGAAGGGCATGTCGTGCAGGTCGCCGCGCACCTTGAAATCGACCGTAGACGCAGTGCCCTTGTTCACGCTGTCGCGCACATAGTCGCGCGTGGACTTGGGTATGACCAGCGGCAGGTAGCGAAACACCCGGGTGCCGTCGGCCTTGGTGAGCTGGCCTTGCAGGTCGAGCACGCCCGGATAGCGCCCGCGCGAGCTGGCGGGGTCGCTGGTGCGCCAGTCGGCCCTGGCCTCTCCTTGCGTATCGGCATTGGAAAAGCGCAGGCCCGTCACCTGGACCTGCGTGGCGGGCCCGTCGAGCTTCCAGGCGACCTTGCCCGTGAGCTGGTCGATCGGCACCACCGGCTCCTCGAAGACGCCGGGGAAGGCGAACGCGCCGTTCGCGATCGCGATGTCTGCGGTGCCGCCGGCCTGGGTCGCGTCGAAGGCGACGGTGGCCCCGCGCAGGCCGGGCGTGCCGGTCGGCACGGCGGCGGGCACGTTGGTTCCGCGTGCCGCGGGCGGCCTGGCGGGCGCCGGCTCGCCGGGTTGCGAGGCGACGGCCAGGTCGCTGACACGGCCGCGCGCCTGGTACTTGTCGGGTGTGCCCAACGGCCCTTGCCAGCTCGCATCGATGCGCTCGAGCAGCCCGCGCAAGTCATGGGTCGAGAGCGCGCGATGGGTGGGCTCGTCGAGCGGCAGCCGGCTGGCGATCTGCGTGAGCGCCCCGAGGTCGAGCCGGTCGGCCTTGAACACACCGCGTTCGGATCCGGTGCGCCCCTTCGCGGGAATGCGCTCGAAGCTCAGGTTGCCGCCGGGCCAGCGCGTGCCGTCGGCGGTGTCGAACTGCAGGTCGGTGGTCGAGAAGGTCAAGTGCTCGTCGTTCATGTCGCCGGCCAGCCGCCCGGTGACGCGACTCAACACCAGCGGCTCCAGCTTCTCGCCGAGCACCGCGTCGACGTGAAGGAGGGCCAGGTCGAGCGCGCCGCCGTGGACCTCGCCGTCGTTCACATCCGCCCACAGCCGCAGCGCGCCGTTGGCTTCGCGGATGCGCGCGTCGAGCGAAACATAGGCGCCCAGGCGCGCGACATCCATGTGGGGAAACTCGGCATAGATCTGCCCGTCCCAGGTCAGCCACTTGCCGGCGTGCGTGGTCAGGAAAGGTTGCCGGAACTGGCCGCGCAAGGTGAAACGCTGGCCCCAGCCTTCGGGCGGCGTGGCATCGAGGCGCATGGCATGGCGGCGCGTGCTGTTGCGCACGACCAGGCTCACGTCGGTCAGCAACAGCGGCTCGGCGTGGCGCGTCTCGTCCGTCCAGCGCACGGTGCCGCCCCGCACGGCGAATTCGCGTTGCGAGAAGAACCAGTCAGCCGCGCGGGTGTCGCCGCTGGTGTCCGCGTGCATGTCGAGACCGGCAACGTGCAGCTTGCCCATGGCGTCGCGCCGCACCTCAACCTCGGGGTTCTCGATGTAGATCTGCTCGAAATTGAAGCGCCACAGTGAACGCGGCGACACGCTGGCCACCACGCGCGCCAGCTTCAGCGCCTGGCGGTCCAGGCTGTCGTGGAGCACCACGTCATGCAGCTCGAATGTCGGGAAAAGGCCTTCGGAAACGGCGGTGATCGCGCCGATTCTCACGGGCACCCCGATGGCCTTCGTGGCCTGCGCCTCCAGCACGCCGCGGTACTCGCCGATTCGCGGCACAATCCATCCGTGTAGGACAACGACCGACAGTGCGAACAACAACCAGGCGGCGATCAGGAGTCCAAGCATCCAGCGCGCCGTGACAGCGGTGACCTGGAGCAGACGTGAGGGGGATGACGTCGTGTCGTTCATTAAGGATCGCGCGCTGTGTCAGGAATTATGACCGCCAGCATTCAGACCAGTTCCAATCCGGACGCGCATGGCCATGGTGCCACCGCGGCGCCCGCCGTGCAGCTTTCATCGCATTCCCGATTCGTGCAACGGCTGCGACGCCGCTATGCCGCCGACCTGGCGCTGCTGCCGCCCGGCGCACCCATGCGCGGCCATTTCACGCAGGCCTACGAAGCCTTGCGCGCGCGCGGCTCCTCGGTGGCGGACGCCTTGCGCATCGTTCGCAATCTGGTGATGGAGCGCCTCGTCACGCTCGACTGCGAGGCGCAGGCGTCCCTGGAGGTCGTGACCACTGCGGTGACGCAGCTTGCCGAGTTCGCGCTCGACACGGCCTGCCACGAAGCCCGGCGCGAGCTGGCCCTGGTGCATGGCCAACCGCTCGGCCCGGACGGCCAGCCGGCCAGCCTCTGGGTCGTCGGCATGGGCAAGCTGGGCGCACGCGAACTCAACGTCTCCAGCGACATCGACCTGATCTACCTCTACGACACCGATGGCGAGACCGCCGGCGATGCGACAGGCCGCGGCAAGCTCGCCAACCAGGACTTCTTCGGCCGCATGGTCAAGCGCATCTACGCGCTCGTCGGCGACACCACCGAGCACGGCTTCGTGTTCCGCGTCGACCTCGCCTTGCGGCCCAACGGCAACTCGGGGCCGAACGCGGTCTCGCTTGACGCACTCGAAGAATATTTCCAGGTGCAGGGCCGCGAATGGGAGCGCTTCGCCTGGCTCAAGAGCCGGGTTGTGGCGCCCTTCGACTGCATCGCGGATGCCTCCGCGCAGGCGCTGCGCACCGTGGTGCTGCCCTTCGTCTTCCGCCGCTACCTCGACTACAACGTGTTCGACTCGCTGCGCGTGCTGCACCGGCAGATCCGCGAGCAGGCTGCGCGCCGCAGCGCAGGCCGTCCATCGCGCGCCAACGACGTCAAGCTGTCGCGTGGCGGCATCCGCGAGATCGAATTCACCGTGCAATTGCTGCAGGTGGTGCGCGGCGGCCAATACCCCGAGCTGCGCACCCGCCCCACGCTCGACGCCTTGCAGCGCCTCGCCCGCGCCGGACTGATGGAGCAGGCGACCGCCGACGCGCTGGCCGAGGCCTATGTCTTCCTGCGCCGCGTCGAGCACCGCATCCAGTATCTCGACGACCAGCAGACCCACGCACTGCCCGTCAACGACGACGACCTGCGCTGGATCGCGCAGACGCTCGGCTACGCGGATTGCTGCGAATTCCTGACCCAGCTCGACGCGCATCGCGAGCTGGTGGCGCAGGAGTTCGACAAGCTGCTGGGCGGCGAGCCGAAGCCGTGCAACGGCAAATGCAACGGCAAGTCGGGCCAGGCCACGCCGGCGGACATCACCGGACTGCTCGACGAACTGCCCCCCGCCTTCGCCGAGCGCGTCAAGCGCTGGGTCGACCATCCGCGCGTGCTGGCCCTGCGCGAGGAAGCCCAGGGGCGCCTGCGTCAGCTCGTGCAGCGCACCGGCCAATGGATGCGCGACGAAGCGGACGGCGACGGCGCCGGCGAGGTCGCCGACCACCTGCAGGCCGCGTTGCGCTGGGCCGACTGGATCGAACCGCTGCTGCGCCGCGAAAGCTACCTCGCGCTGCTGGTCGAACGGCCCGCCGTGCAGCGCCGCCTGCTGCGGCTGCTGGGCGCGGCCAAGTGGCCCGCCCGCTACCTGCTGAAACACCCAGGCGTGATCGACGAACTGGCCGACGACCACATGCTGACCAGCCGCTTCGATGCCCAGACCTTCGAGCAGGAGCTGGAAGAACGCCGCGGCGCCCTGCGCAGCACCGGCGAGGCGGACGAGGAAGCCATGCTCAACCTGCTGCGGCGTGCCCATCACGCCGAGGTGTTCCGCACTCTGGCGCGCGACGTCGAAGGCCGCATCACCGTCGAGCAGGTCGCCGACGACCTCAGCGCGCTGGCCGACACCGTGCTGCGCGTGACGGCCCGTTGGTGCTGGCCACTGGTGCGCAACCACCATCGCCCGCAACCGCAGTTCGCCATCGTCGGCTACGGCAAGCTCGGCGGCAAGGAACTGGGCTACGGCAGCGACCTCGACATCGTCTTCCTCTACGAAGACGACGACGAGCGGGCCGCCGAGGTCTACGCCGCCTACGTGCGCAAGCTCATCAACTGGCTCACCGTCAAGACGGCCGAGGGCGATCTGTTCGAGATCGACACAGCCCTGCGTCCCAACGGCAACTCCGGCCTGCTGACCATCAGCTTCGACGCCTACGAGAAGTACCAGCTCGGCCGCGGCAGCAACACCGCGTGGACCTGGGAGCACCAGGCCATGACCCGCGCTCGCTTCGTGCTCGGCGACCCGGAACTCGGCCGGCGTTTCGACGCCGTGCGCGAGGCCACGATCACCTCGATCCGCGACCTCGATGCGCTCAAGGTGCAGATCGTCGCGATGCGCGACAAGGTGCGTTCGGCGCACCCGGTCAAGGCCGATCGGTTCGACGTCAAGCACAGCCCCGGCGGCATGGTCGATGCCGAGTTCGTGGTGCAGTACATGGTGCTGTCGGCCAGCGCACGTTTTCCGACGCTGCTGCCGAATGTCGGCAACATCGCGCTGCTGCAGCGCGCCGAAGACGCCGGCCTGCTGCCACCCGGCGTGGGCCGCGACGCGGGCGTGGCCTATCGTGAGCTGCGCCGCGTGCAGCACGTGGCCCGCCTCAACGAAGATCCGACCCAGGTGCCGCTGACCTCGCTGGTGGCCGAGCGCACGGCGATGCTCGCCTTGTGGAATGCGGCCTTTGGCTGAGCGCGGCATGCCGGGGGCAACACGCGAGGCGCTGACGCCGTTCACCTGCGCCGCACCGGTGCTGGTGGCCGCGGCACTGGCCGCTGCACTCGCCGGCTGCGCCAGCGGTCCGCGCAGCGGCAGCGATGGCGCCGAAGCCAGCGTACCCGCCAACCTCGACCGCGTGCCCGATGCGGAGCCGCGCGTCGAAAGCATCCGCGCCAGCGGCAGCACCAGCAAGCCCTATGTCGCGCTGGGCCAGACCTATGTGCCCATGGTCGACGATCGACCGTTCCGCGAGAGCGGCCTGGCCTCCTGGTATGGCCGCAAGTTCCACAGTGGCTCGACCGCGAGCGGCGAACCCTACGACATGTACGCCATGACGGCCGCGCACAAGACGCTGCCGCTGCCCAGCTACGCGCGCGTGCGCAACCCGGCCAACGGGCGCGAGGTGATCGTGCGGGTGAACGACCGCGGCCCCTTCGTCGATGGCCGCGTCATCGACCTGAGCTACACGGCGGCACTGAAGCTCGACCTGCTGCGTGGCGTGGCGCCGGTGGAGATCGAGCGCATCACCAACCAGGACATCCGCACGGGCGCGTGGCGACGTCCAGGCGACGCCGCCGTGGCGCAAGATACGTCGGCGCGACTGCCGCCATCGGACGCCGTCGCCGTGCCGGTCGGCCTGACGACGGAAGTCTCCGCGCCGCCGCCGCGTGGCGCCATGGGCACGGACCTGGCGCCCATGAGCCCCATCCCGTTGCCGCGCGCCACCGCGAATCCCCCGCCCGGCACCGCGACAGGCGCCGCGGAGAAGCCTGCGCCCGCAACCGGCTTCTGGGTGCAATTGGGCGCCTTCAGCCAGCGCGAGGGCGCAGCCGCCTTCCAGGAGAAGGTGTCGAAGCAGATGCCGGCGCTGAAGATGATGGTGTTCAGCGAGAACGGCATGCACCGCCTGCAGGCCGGCCCCTACGCCACGCGCGAATCGGCCCAGACGGCTGGCGAGCAGGTCCGCAACGGCCTGAACCTGGCGCCGGTCATCGTCGAGCGGCGCTGAAGGACCCCTGCCGCAGGCCCGCGACCGGTGGCCGTGGCAGAAAGATGCCTGCCTTCGGTCAGGCGCCCTGGTATTCGGGCTTGGGCCCCAGACTCGCTGCGAGCTCCTTGCGGTAGCGATTGAGTTCCTGCACCGTCTTGAAGCTGCGGTTCATCAGCAGGCTCATGTTGTGCAGGATGCGCTCGCCGACCTTGGTTTCCCAGACGGCGTCGAACTTGATCTGCTTGTCGAGCCAGTGCTCGAGCCAGTCCGGGTCGGGCATGCGGCTCTGGATGGTGTCGTTTGGAAACAGCGCCTTGTTCACGTGCAGGTTGGTCGGATGCAGCGCCTGTGCTGTGCGGCGCGCGCTGGCCATCAGCACGCCGACCTTGGTGAAGGCGGCACGGGCCTCGTCGCCGAACTTTTCCATCGCGCGCTTCATGTAGCGCAGGTACGCGCCGCCGTGGCGGGCCTCGTCCTGGCTCAGCGTGGTGTAGATGTGCTTGATGACCGGTTCGGTGTGCCATTCGGCCGCGCGGCGATACCAGTGATTGAGCCGGATCTCGCCGCAGAAATGCAGCATCAGCGTCTCCAGCGGCGGCGCCGGATCGAAGTCGAAGCGGACTTCATGCAGTTCCTGCTCGGTCGGGGCATGTTCGGGGCTGAAGCGCTTGAGATATTCCATCAGCACCAGCGAATGCTTCTGCTCCTCGAAGAACCAGATCGACATGAACGCCGAAAAATCGCTGTCGTGCCGGTTGTCGCGCAGGAACATCTCCGTGGCCGGGAGGGCCGACCATTCGGTGATGGCATTCATCTTGATGGTTTGCGCCTGCTCTGCCGACAGCTTGGTCGCATCGAAGGACTGCCACGGAATGTCCCGGTCCATGTCCCAACGGACGGATTCGAGTTGTCTGAAAAGTTCCGGGTAGAGCATCGATGTCTTTCTTAAGCCGAGGGATTTTAGTCGGCAGGGTTTGGCACGGCCGTGACAAGCGCGCGATGATGCGGAACACGCGCATCGCCGAATTGGATGCGCCATGCCGCTGGAGATACCCGATGCACTTACGCTCCCTGCTTTTCACGTCATTGACGGCCGCCGCGTTGGCCCCCGCCGCAGCGCTGGCCCAGCCGGAGGCCGCCTGCCCTCCGATCCTGCACCACACCTTCCCACGTTTGCAAGACGAAAAACCCCAATCTCTTTGCCAGTATTCCGGCAAGGTGGTGCTGATCGTCAACACCGCGAGCTTCTGCGGCTTCACGCCGCAGTACAAGGGTCTGGAGGCGCTCGACAGCAAATACCGTGGGCGCGGCCTCGCGGTGCTGGGCTTCCCGTCGAACGATTTCGCCCAGGAAACTGGCTCCAACAAGGAGATTGCCGATTTTTGCGAGAGCACTTTCGGCGTGAAATTCCCGATGTTCGCCAAGTCGTCGGTGCGCGGCCCGGAGGCCAATCCGCTGTTCAAGGAACTCGCCCAGATCTCGGGCACGACGCCCAAGTGGAACTTCTACAAGTACCTGATCGGCCGCGATGGAAAGGTGGTCGACAGCTATTCGAGCATGACGACGCCCGACAGCAAGGATTTCGTCCGCGAGCTTGAAAAGCAGCTGGCCGCGAAGTGAGTGACGGCGAATCGAAAACGGTATCGACAGCTTCCGGCATCTGCTTCACAAATGTTTACCTTCGGGGCGGGAACCTCGACGCAGCGGCTTTCCTCCTAAACCCACAGGCGATGAGCGCCTGATTGGTTTTCATGCTGCGAGGTCTTCCGGGCATTCATGTCCGGCTGAAATCCCGAGGCGATTCTTCTCCTCCTCCCTCCCTCCCTCTTCGCACGGGGCGCCTCGCAGCATTTTTGTATTGGAAGGACCGGCGGGCTCCGTGAGGGCCCAACGGGAACGCGCCAGGAAAAGCGCCGGGTTCAGGCCGGCAGCGTGTCCGCGAAGCTCGGCCGCAAGTGCAGCTTGTCGGACAGCTTGGCCAGGTTGGCATGCTCGCCGCGCCAGTCAATGTCGGGAAAGCGGAAGCTGACCCAGCCCAGCGCACAGCCGACCGCAATGTCGGACAGACTCAGGTGGATACCGCTGCAGAAGGGCTTGTCGCCGAGTCCCTTGGACATGGCGGCAATGCCGCCTTCGACCTTGGCGCGCTGGCGATCCATCCAGGCCTGGCTGCGCTCGCCGTCGGCGCGCTTGGGCCAAGTGGCTTCCAGGCGCCAGAGGATGCCCGCGTCCATCACGCCATCGGCCAGCGCTTCCCAGGTCTTGACCTCGGCGCGCTCGCGGCTTTGCTGGGGAATGAGCTTGCCGACAGGAGAGAGGGTGTCGAGGTATTCGACGATGACGCGCGAATCGAACATCGCCTCACTGCCGTCCATGATCAGGCACGGCACCTTGCCCAGCGGGTTGGACTGGCTGATGGTGGTGTCATCGGCCCAGACATCTTCCTTGATGAACTGGTAATCCAGCCGCTTCTCGGCCATGACCACGCGCACCTTGCGCACATAAGGACTGGCGGCGGATCCGATCAATTTCATGCGGGCTCTTCCCTCAGGGTGACATTCGTTGTAGCTTTTTGATTCTAGGGGAACCTCCCCGCGGGGAACTGACCGTCGGCGGAGAGCGAGGGGGAAACGCCACAGCCGGCACCTAAAATTGAAGGATGACCTTCTCCACTGTTTCCGCCCTGTCTCCCCTCGACGGCCGTTATGCCGGCAAACTCGGCGCGCTGCGGCCGCTGATGAGCGAGCAGGGCTACATGCACCGGCGCGTCCAGGTCGAGGTGGCATGGTTCATCGCGCTGTCGGACGCCGGGTTCGCCGAATTCAAGCCGCTCAGCGGCGGCGCCCGCAAGTACCTCATGGGGCTGGTATCCAACTTTTCCGAGGCCGACGCCCTGGCCATCAAGGACATCGAGAAAACCACCAACCACGACGTCAAGGCCGTGGAGTACTGGATCAAGTCGAAGTTCGAGGCCCGGCCTGAATTGCTCGCCGCCTCCGAGTTCGTCCATTTCGCCTGCACCAGCGAAGACATCAACAACACCAGCCACGCCCTGCAGATCCAGGTCGCACGCGACAAGGTGATGCTGCCCGCGCTCGACGGCATCATTGCCACCCTGCGCGACATGGCCGGCAAGTTCGCCGAAGTGCCGATGCTGAGCCGCACCCACGGCCAGACCGCCAGCCCGACCACGGTCGGCAAGGAGATCGCCAACGTGGCGGTGCGGCTGGCCAAGGCCCGCGGGCAGATCGCATCGGTGGCCCTGCTCGGCAAGATGAACGGCGCCGTGGGCAACTACAACGCGCACATCGCGGCCTGGCCGGAGTTCGACTGGGAAGGCTTCAGCCGCAAGGTCGTCGAGACGCCGGCGCCCCAGGGCCTGGGCCTGGGTTTCCAGCCCTACAGCATCCAGATCGAGCCGCACGACTACATGGCCGAGCTGTTTGACGCGTTCGCGCGCACCAACACGATCCTGATCGACTTCGCGCGCGACATCTGGGGCTACGTGAGCCTGGGTTACTTCAAGCAGCGCCTGAAGAAGGGCGAGATCGGCTCGTCGACGATGCCGCACAAGGTCAACCCGATCGACTTCGAGAACGCCGAAGGCAACCTCGGCCTGGCCAACGCGGTGCTGCGCCACCTGAGCGAGAAGCTGCCGATCAGTCGCTGGCAACGCGACCTGACCGACAGCACGGTGCTGCGCAACATCGGCGTGGGCTTCGGCTACACGGCGCTGGCGTATGCGAGCCTGGCCACGGGACTCGGCAAGCTGGAGCTCAACGAGCAGGCGCTGGCGGACGACCTCGACGCCTCGTGGGAAGTGCTGGCCGAGCCGATCCAGACCGTCATGCGCCGTTTTGGCGTGCAGGGTGCCTACGAGCAACTGAAGGAAGTCACGCGCGGCAAGACCGTGACGGCCGAGGCCTTGCATGGGCTGATCCGCTCGCTGGAGATTCCGCAACCGGAGAAGGACCGCTTGCTGGCCATGACGCCCGGCTCGTATACGGGCAAGGCCGCCGAACTCGCGAAGCGCGCATGAGCGAAAACACTCTTCCTCCCTGCCCCCCAAGGGGGCTGATTCGTCGGCGAACCTGATGGCCCTCAAATCCACCATCTTCAAGGCGAACGTCGCCGTTGCCGACATCGACCACAACTACTACGCCGACCATGCGCTGACGCTGGCTCGGCATCCAAGCGAGAACGACGAGCGGATGATGATCCGGCTCGTCGCGCTCGCGCTCAATGCGTACAAGCTGCAGGACGTGGTCCAGGGCGATGGCACGCTGACCTTCGGCGCGGGGCTGTCGAACGTCGATGAACCGGACGTCTGGCTGCGCGACTTCACCGGCGAGGTGAAGCTATGGATAGAAGTCGGCCAGCCTGAAGAGAAGCCCATCATCAAGGCCTGCGGCAAGGCCGACCAGGTGATCGTCTATTGCTTCAGCCATGCGGCGGGCATCTGGTGGAAGGGCATCGAGAACAAGCTGACGCGCCCGCAGAACCTGCAGGTATGGCGGGTGCCGAGCGAGACTTCGCAGGCCGTCGCCAGGCTTGCGGAGCGCAGCATGCAACTGCAGGCCACGGTGCACGAGAACACGTTGACGCTCGGCAATGGCGCCGAAAGCATCGACATCGAGCTGGTCCGTCTGAAGTAGCGCCTCACACGACTTTGAAATCAAGCGCAGAACAAGGCGAAGCGCCGCAGACAGTGCTGTAGCACGGCAATGCGATCCGACGCAGTGATGCGTTGATTGCGAAGTCGTATCAGTGCTGCGTGGCGGCCAGCAGCAACGCCACGCCCGATCCCAGCAACAAGGCGTCAAGCATGTACTGGAAGGCGCGCGGGCTGAGTCGCAGCACCATCGCCTTGCCCGCAAAGGTGCCGGCCATCAGCGACGACCCGACGACCAGCCCCTGTACCAGCACCTCCGCCGGCATGGCGCCCAGCCCCCGGAAGGTCAGCACCTTGCTGACGTACAGCACCAGCGAACTGGCCGCCTCGGTCGAGAGGAACGCGCCCTTGACCAGGCCATAGGCCGCGAACACCGGCACGCTCAGCGGCCCGGTGGACAGCACCACCCCCGTGAGAAAGCCGATGGCCCCGCCCGCGACGGCCATCTGCCACAGCCGGACCTTGAAGGCGCGCCGCTGCACCCAATGGCGAAACGGCACCATCGAAATGAAGAAGATGCCCAGCAACACGTCGATGAGCGTGGCCGGCAGCTGCAGCAAGGTGCGTGCACCCAGCGCCGCGGCCGGGGCGCCGGTCACCGAATAGGCTGCGAAGGCACGCCAGTCGACCTCGCGCCACCATGCCATCACGCGCGAGAGGTTGGCCATGATCGCGGCGACGGCCATCACCGGCACCGCCTGCTTGGGCCCGAAGGCGTAGACGAGCACCGGCAGCAACATGATCGAGGAGCCCGTGCCGATGACGCCGCTCACGGCGCCCGCCACCAGCCCCACGAGCAGCACGAACGCGTAGGCAGCCAAGCCGCGTCAGTCGCCGACGGTTGACGGAATGTCGGGGGCGGACTCGTCAGGCCAGACGTGCTCCGCTTCGCGTGCGCGCTCGGCGTACTTGTTGAAGCGCCAGGCCGTGTCTTCCATGGTGATGCGCCGCCAGGTGCCGCGCTTCTCGGCAGGCGTCATCGCTGGCCAGTGCTGCACTTCGTCGAAGCTGCGGCCGCAGCCCTTGCACTGGTCGTCGCCCTGGCTGGTGGAACAGATGGCGATGCAGGGTGTGTCGGGCGTGGTGCGATACCACTCCAACCACGCGGCCCAGGCCTTGGCCGGGAAGCCGACCTCGCTGACCTCGTCCTCGCGGTGGTAGACCATCAGCGCATAGACCTCGGCCAGCGCGCGCAATTCGGGCGCCAGCGTGATGCCGTCGGGCGACGGGCTCCTGTCGCGCCAGTAATTGATGGCGGCCTCGATGTCGGTGATGTGAATGGCGGCCATGAACGGGGCGAAAGCAGCGGACGCGCATCATAGACCGGGCAAGCCCCGAACGCTCCAAAGGTCTTTATGCTATTGAATTCATAGCAACAGACTCCCTCAGGATAGGCGTAGCGGACCTTTTTTCCATGTGAAACGCCGCATTCGAGGTTGCGGTGCGGGCAATCGCGATGCTTTAATCCACCTTCCGAAGGGGAGTAGCTCCCGTCCATCGCACCTTGCAATGGATATCGTCAGGCCGTCAATACGAAGCACAACACTTCCGGTCTGTCGGGCATCGCGCCTCTGGCGCGCTGTTGAGCAAGACCTTCGATTTGAACCCGTCAAAGGTTTGGTCGAAGCGCTCTAGAGATCTCCGGAACACCCGGCCCCGATCCTCCAGTCGACTCTTCCCCACCTGCGGAATGAATCGGAACGTACTGGAGTGACTTGCACATGGAGCTTTTTTCCGCCCCCTGGTTTTCGGCCTTGCTGGCCATCATCCTGATCGACCTCGTCCTCGCGGGCGACAACGCGATCGTCATCGCACTGGCCGCGCGCAGCCTGCCCAGGGAACATCAACGAAAGGCCATCGTCTGGGGCACGGTGGGCGCGATCGTCGTGCGCTCGGCCATGACGGTCGGCGTGGTCTGGCTGCTGAAGATTCCGGGCTTGATGCTCGTGGGCGGACTGGGCCTGCTCTACATCGCCTACAAGCTGCTGGCCGACACGCATGACGGCGACGACGAGCACGCCAGCGCCGGCGTGACCACCTTCTGGGGCGCGATGAAGACCATCGTGATCGCCGACGCGCTGATGGGCATCGACAACGTGCTGGGCGTGGCCGGCGCTGCGCATGGCGACTTCGTGCTGGTGATCCTGGGCTTGCTGATCAGCGTGCCGATCGTCGTGTTCGGAAGCACCCTGGTGTTGAAGCTGGTGCAACGCTTCCCCGTGATCATCCAGCTGGGCGCCGCAGTGCTTGCCTTCACGGCCGGCAAGATGATCGTGAACGAGAAGATGCTGGCCACCTGGTTCGGCGGCTCGAGCACCAGCAACCAGATCGCCTACTGGGGCGTGTGCGTCCTGTGCATCGTGGGCGTGCTGGCCGCCGGCTGGCTGAAGACGCGTCGTCGCGCGCGGACCCCGGAAGAAGGCCGCGCGGGCAACGACAAGGTTGCCGCGTAAGACTTGTCGAGCGGCCGCATCCCGCTCGGGTCCCACCCTTCACAACAGGAGCACATCATGGAAAAGATCATCGTGTACGTGGACGACGCGGCCTATGCGCGCGATCACATGGCCCGGTTGGTGGCGCCGGCAACCGATGCCGCCGGAGGCGCGCGCCACTGGATCCTGGTGGCTTGCGCGCCGCGCATGACGCACCGGATCAGCAAATGGGTGAGTCACAGCGCACGCGAGAACTGGCGCGCCAAATGGTTCGCCAAGACGGTGGCCGAGGTCACGCCGGTGCTCTGCGGTCCCGGCGACCAGATCACCCCCTCGCTTGCAACGGGCCGCCTGGCCGACATGACGCAGCAATTGCGGCTGGCGCACGGCGCGTCGAAGGTGATCGACGCACGCCGGCCCAAGCTGGGCGTGGACCTGGAGCCGGTGGCGCCCGATGTGCCGGCTGCCGGCCACTCGGGCTGGGCGTTGCCGGGCGCGGTGGTGGGCATGGGCGCCTTGCTGGTGCTGGCCAACGAACTGGGGGAGTAAGGGCCGTTCCCGCTGGCCGGTGTGAACTGGTCCCCGGCGGCCCTCGCCGCGCTTCGTCGCGCCGCGTTATCCTGAGAACATGCGACTGATCCTCAAATGGCTGCTGAGCGCCTTTGCGCTGCTGACCGTGGCCTACTTCTATCACCAGGTGCAGGTGAGCAGCTTCGGCTCGGCCCTGATCGCGGCCGCCGTGATCGGCTTCCTGAATACGATCGTGCGGCCCGTGCTGGTGCTGCTGACCTTGCCAGTCACCATCGTCACGCTGGGGCTGTTCCTCTTCGTGATCAACGCCTTGATGTTCTGGGCTGCGTCGGGCTTGCTGGATGGCTTCCACGTGACCGATTTCAGCGCGGCGCTCATCGGCTCGGTGCTCTATTCCCTGCTGGGCATCGTCATCGAGGCGGCCCTCGGGAAATGACCCACCCCCGAAGCGCCTGCGGCGCCACCCCCTCCAGGGGGCGCACCCAGCGGCCCGGCAAAGCCGGTTCCGCGGGTGCCCACGAATGAACTTCGAGTTGCTCGCCGCAAGCGTGCTCGCCGTCAATTCACCGACAGGTTTTCCTTGCGGGCGATCTGGCCCAGCGTTTCATAGATGAGCCGGTCGGGCGCGACGTTCCAGCCCAGGCGCTCGCGGATGTTGAGCACGGCGCGCATGGCCAGCAGCGAATGGCCGCCCAGGTCGAAGAAGTTGTCGACTGGCGAGATGTCGTCCGCGCCCAGCAGCGCGGACCAGATCTGCGCAATGGCGATCTCCTCGGGCGTGCTCAGCTGCGCCGCGCGTTGCCGCGGTTCGCGCAGGACCTCGCCGACCGGCCGCGGCAGCGCCCTGCGGTCGATCTTGCCGTTGGGCAGCAAGGGCAGCACCTCCAGTCGCACGATGTGCTGCGGCAGCATGTACTCCGGCAGGCGCGCGCGCAGGTGCTCCCGCAGCGCCGCCGGATCGAGCAGCTGCGTGCGGGCGACGCAGTAGGCCACGAGCCGGACGTCGTCTTCGCCCTCGGTGTGCGTGACGACCACGTTGTCGGCCACCGAGGGATGCCCGGACAGGGCGATCTCGATCTCGCCCAATTCGATCCGATAGCCACGCACCTTGACCTGATGATCCAGCCGGCCGAGGTGTTCAAGCAGGCCGTCATGCCGCCAGCGGGCCAGGTCGCCGGTGCGGTACAGGCGCGCGCCGGGCTCGTCGCTCCAGCGATCCGGCACGAAACGGCTCGCCGTCAGCTCGTTGCGCCGGTGATAGCCGAGCGCCACGCCCAGGCCGCCGATGCAGGCCTCTCCAGGGACGCCCGGCGGGCACGGATGGCCCTGCGGATCCAGCACCCATACCGTGGTGTTGGCGATCGGCCGGCCGATTGCGATGCCCTGGCTCGGCGCCTGCACCTGCCAGCAGGTCGACCAAACGGTGGTTTCGGTCGGGCCGTACATGTTCCAGAGCGCGGTGCAACGTTCCATGAGCTGTTCGGCCAGCGCAGGCTGGAGCGACTCGCCGCCGATGAGCGCACGGAAACCGGGCCCGCCCGCCCAACCGGCGTCGATCAGCGCGCGCCAGGCCGATGGCGTGGCCTGCATCACGGTGGCTTCGTGGCGATCCAGCAGCTCGCGCAATTGCGTCGGATCCCCGACCTGCTCCCGGCTGGCCACGATGACCTGGGCGCCGACGGCCAGCGGCAGCAGCAGTTCGAGCACGGCGATGTCGAATGACAAGGTGGTGACTGCCACCAGGCGATCGCTCGCAAGCAGCCCCGGCGCCTGCGCCATCGCCGTGAGGAAATTGACCACCGCCCGGTGCGGCAACGTGACGCCCTTGGGCTGGCCGGTGGAACCGGAGGTGTAGATGATGTAGGCGGCGTTCAGCGGGCCGGCGTCCAGCTCGGGATCGGCGGGTAGCGCGGCTTCCGATTGGCCTGCGACCAGGCCGGGATCCTGCGGGTCGAGCAGCGGCACATCGACGCCCCGAAAGGGCGCGGTCAGCTCCGGCGGCGTCAGGATGGCGGACAGCTCCGCATCGGCGGCCATGTAGGCCAGCCGGCTGACCGGGAAGGCGGGATCCAGCGGGACGTAGGCCGCGCCGGACTTCAGCACCGCGAGCAGCGCCACCAGCATGCCCGCGTCGCGCGGCAGGCACAGCCCGACACGATGGCCGCGGGCAATGCCGCGGCTGCGCAAGGCGCGCGCCAGCGCGTTAGAGCGCGCGTCCAGCTCCGCATAGCGCAAACGAAGGTCCGATGCGTCCACGACGGCGACGGCATCACGCAATGCCGCGCTGTCCGTGCGCAGATGACGGTGCACCAGCAGTTGCGCGGGCAGGGCCAGCTGCGTGGCATTCCAGTGCTTGTGCAGCAACGCGAGTTGGGCTGGGGCGACGATCGGATACGCCGACAGCGGCCATTCAGGTTCGAGCAGCACCTGCTCCACCAGCGCGAGGTAGTTCTCCAGCATGCGCTCGGCCGTCACCGCGGCATACAGGTCGGTGGAGTATTCGAGGTGGATGCGGTGTGCGAATTCGGTGTCGATGTGCAGCGAGAAATCGAACTGCGACGCGGTGCGCTCCAGCGGGTATTCCTCGTAGGCGAAGGGCACCGGCTCCAGCCGTCCGAGCGGCGCATTGAGCACGTTGAACAGCACGCGCACGAGGCCATCGGGCTGCGCGACGCCGCCCTGCCCCAGCGCCTCGACCAGTTCGTCGAAGGGCGCGTCCTGGTGCGCATAGGCGCCCAGCGCGGTCTCGCGCACGCGCAGCACGAGTTGCGAGAACGCGGGGTCGCCCGAGAGGTCGGTGCGCATCACCAGCGTGTTGACCAGCGTGCCGACCAGTTGCTCGGTGGCGAGGTGGTGGCGGTTGGCGATGGGCGTTCCGACCGCGATGTCGGTGCTGCCGGCCTGGCGCGAGAGCATGAGCTTGAACGCCGCCAGCAGGACCATGAACGGCGTCGCCGCATGACGCGCGCAAAAGCTGCGCAGGGCCTCGCTCAACCGTGCAGGCAGGCTCGCAGTGACCTTGGCCCCGTGAAAGCCGGCGAATGCGGGCCGCGAGAAGTCGGTCGGCAACTGCATGGGCTGCAAGCCGCGCAGGCGCTCGATCCAGTACGCCATCTGGTGCTGGCGCTGCCGCACCGTTTCCGGCGCACGCTGCCAGGCGGCATAGTCGGCATATTCGACGGGCAATGCCGGGAGGCACGCCTCGCGGCCGCCGAGCCAGGCGGAATAGAGCGCCAGCACTTCGCGCATCAGGAGTGCCATCGACCAGTTGTCGGTGATGGCATGGTGCATGAGCCACAGGAAGAGATGGTCGTCGTCATCCAGGCCCACGAGCGTGGCGCGGTGCAACGGCGGCTGCGCCAGGTCGAAGGGCGTGGACGCGCGATCGCGCAGCAGGGCGCGCCCCTTGTGCATCCGCTCGGCGGGTTGCAGGGACTGGAGCGGGATGTATTCGATGTCACGCTGCAGGCTTGCCGCGATCAGCTGGACGGGCTCCGGCCCCTGCATCTCGAAATGCGTGCGCAAGCCTTCGTGGCGCTCGACCAGATGGTCGATCACGCGCTGCAGCAGGCCGCGGTCGAGCGGACCCCGCAGCCGCAGCGAGACCGCCACGTTGTAGGCCACGGAAGCCGGATTGAACTGCTGGATGACCCACATGCGCCGCTGCGACAGCGACGCAGGCAGCGGCTGGCCACGTCGCACCGGCAGGATCGGCGTTTCCGGCGCGCGCGGCGGGTCGTCGCGCAAGGCCTCGGCCACCCGTCCCGCCAGCGCGGCGACCGTGGGTTGCTCGAACAGCGCCTGCAGCGGAAGCACCACGCCCAGGCGATCCTGCAGGCGCGATGCGACCTGCGACATCGTCAGCGAGGTGCCGCCCAGTTCGGCAAAGTGATCGTGGACGCCGAACGCGCGAGTGCCGAGCACTTCCTGCCAGATGTCCCACACGGCCTGTTCGGCTGCATCGCGCGGCGGCACTTGCCGCGCATCCGGCGCTTGCGCCTCGCGCGCCAGGAGCTCGAGTTCACCGGCGAGGTACGCGCTGCGGCATGCCTGTCGCTGGATCTTGCCGCTGGAGGTGCGCGGCAGGGCGCCCGCCCGGACCAATGCCACGGCCTCGACGGGCACGTCGTGCGCCTGCGCGACGGCCCGGCGCACCGTGCGCGCGACGGCGGCGGCGGCGTCCGGGTCCGCGCGGCGCTCCATCTCGAGCAGCAGCACCACGGCTTCGCCCTGGCCGTTGTCGACACCGAAGGCCGCGGTGAAGCCGGCGCGCAGGCCGGGATGCGCCTGTTCCGCGGTTTGTTCGAGATCTTGCGGGTAGTGGTTCTCGCCGTGGACGATGATCAGGTCCTTGTGGCGCCCGGTGACGAACAGCTCGCCGCCCTCGACAAAGCCGAAGTCGCCGGTGCGCAACCAGGGGCCCGAGCCGTCCGCCAGGGTGGCCCCGAAAGTGGCACTGGACAACGCGTCCTGGCGCCAGTAGCCGGAGCCGACGCTCGGCGAGCGCACCCAGATTTCGCCGACGCCATCGCCAGCGCAGCGGGTGCGCGTGTCGATGTCGACGATGGCCAGTTCGGTGTCCTGCATTGGCGGCCCGCAACTGACGAGCGCCTGGCTGGCGGGATGGTCGATGGCCTGCGGCAGGACGAGATGGGAGCGCAAGGCCGCCGCATTCACGCCGAGCAGGCGCGGTGGCTGGTCGGGCTTGCTGCTCGTCACCGCGAGCACCGCCTCGGCAAGGCCGAAGCCCGCCGAAAACGCCTGGGGCCGCAGGCCTGCGGGCGCGCCGACTTCCAGAAAACCTTGCACGGTGGCGACACGCACCGGCTCTGCGCCGCAGCTGAACGACACCACCGTTGAAAGATCGCCGGCATAGGGCTGGCCCGCCAACTGGCGCACGCATGCGGCGTAGGCGGAATCGGGCGCGCCGCTGTGCGTGATGCCGAATGCGCTGATGGCATCGAGCCAACGCAGCGGCCGGCGCAGGAAGGTCAGGGGGGACATCAACCAGCTGCTGGCGCCGGCCATCATTGGCGCGAGCAGGCCGGTCATCAGGCCGAAGTCGTGGAATTGCGGCAGCCAAGTGAGCAGCCGGCTGTGCCGCTGCACACCGGCCGCCGTGGCCAACGAGCGTGCATTGGCCAGCGCGTTGGCATGGCTGAGGCACACGCCGCGCGGCTCCGAGGTCGAGCCCGAGGTGTACTGGAGGTAGGCCAGCGTTCCAGGCTCCACGACCGGATCGCCAGGCGCGGCCGGATCGGGCTCGATGGCCTGGAGTTCAGCGGGCGTCAACCAGCGCGGGCCGGCGCCGGTGTGCGCGCCGAGATCGGCCGCGGCCTGGCGCATGGATTCGGCAATCAGGACCAGGCTTGCGCCGGCATCCCCGACGATGCCGCGCAGCCGCGGGGCGGCCCGACGCCAGCGGATCGGGTCCGGGGCCGGCACCGGCACGGCCACACGGCCCGACAGCATGCAGGCCCAGAATGCGCAGGCGAAATCCAGGCCGGTGGGCAGCGCGAGCAATACGCGGTCACCAGGGCGGGTGACCTGGGCCAGGCGTCGTGCCAGGTCGCGGCATCGCACCCCGAGTTCGGCAAAGCTCACGCTTTCGGCCAATGTCAGGTCGTCGCGCACCACGGCATACGCCACGCGGTCGCCTCCCTCGGCGCATCGCGATTCGAAAAGTGCCGCAAGTGTGCGGTGAGTGACCGCGATTTGCGCGGCCCTCCCTGGATAGATGGCTTGGGTCAAAACAGGGAAACTTGGTCCGCCCGCGCTGCGGATAGCGGCGGGCAAGGCTGGGGGTAACAGGAAGTACTAGCGCTGATAGTAGCGGCGTACCTCGCCCTGCCGATACCGATGATTCCCCCGAATCGTGACGCAGGTCACCGCTGGCCCTTCTTCTCCTCGATCATTTGCTCCCGCAACAACCGGTCGACCTCGCGCGCCCGGGTATCGATGATGGAAGCCTCGTAATGGTCCACCGGACCGGCGCCGGGCTGGCGGGCCAGGTCCTGGGCCGCCTTGAAGCGGTCCCGCGCGGCGACGTAGTCGAGGATGGCGACGTTGGCTTCCGCGTCGGCGCGGATCGCACGCAGCGGTTCGTCCTGGGCGTTGTAGAGCGTGCTGAGGGTGCGCCAGGCGGTCGCGTCGCGCGGATGGGTGGCGACCCAGTCGCGCAGCGGCGGGATCATGGGCGCCGGGTTGCGCGTGGCGACGCCGGCTTGCGCGGACAGGAGCATCTCGGGCCGGTCGCGGGCCTTGGCGTCGAGCAGGGCGGCGGCGCGCGCGGGCTGGCCGGCGGAAAGTTCGATCTCGGCGGCAAGCAGTCGTGCCAGCCGGGCCGCCGGCGCGTTGCCGGCCGTGCGTTCGCGCAGGCGTGCGACCAGGTCGCGCGCGGCGCCGAAGTCCTTCAGCTCATCGGCCGACAGGGCCGCGGCGTAGAGCATGCCGGCCTGCTGCGCCGGCGGGCTCCTGGCGAATTCACCGGTGGCCACGGACTGGATCCAGACCCGCAGGATGTCGACGCCGGGGCGCGACATAACCCGCGCGCGCGACGAGATCATGGCGTGGTCCATCACCAGCGGCATGACGACGTCGGCGCCCGGCTTGAACTGGGCGCGGCCCTGCATGTCGGCGATGCGCTCGGTGGTCAGCGGGTGGCTGCGCAGGTAGGGGTAGGAGCCGTTGTCGTTGAGGCGGGAGGCGTATTGCAGCTTCTCGAACATCGCGGCCGCGCCCTGGGGCGCATAGCCGGCCTGGGTCATCACGCCGAAGCCGATGCGGTCGGCCTCGCGCTCCATGTCGCGCGAGAAATTGAGCTGGCCCTGCATGGCGGCCGCCTGGCCGCCCATCGCCACGGCCTGGCCGATGTCGGCGCCGCTGCGGCTGCCGCTCTTGGCCGCGGCCAGCATGCCCAGCACCATGGCCGCGAGCATCACCGGCATGTTGCGAGCGTCGCGGCTGAGCATGCGCGAGATGTGCCGTTGGGTGATGTGCGACAGCTCGTGGCCGAGCACGGTGGCCATCTCGTCGCGGCTGCCGACAACGGCGATCAGGCCGGTGTTCACGCCCATGTAGCCGCCCGGCAGGGCGAAGGCATTGATGTCACGGTCACGGCCGAGCAGGATCGTCCAGGCGAAGCGCTCGTCGAGTTCCGGCGTGAGTTCGCCGCGCACGCGGGCGGCGGCCAGCAGCTTCTGCCAGATGTCGTTGATGTACTCGACCAGCACCGGGTCGTCGAGGTAGTCGTTGTCGCGGTAGATCTGGCGTGCGACGGTGTCGCCCAGCTGGCGTTCGGCGCTGGCGGTCATTTCGCCGTCGCCCATGCCGGGCAAGCCCTGCATCTGGGCGGCCGCGAGCGGCGGCATCACGATCTGGCACGCGATCAGGACGGTGGCGCAAAGCGCCCGCAGGGCGGGCACGACACCCGTTTTTGGCCTGGAAATTGAAGTCAACCGCAGCTTTCCTGGTTGTTGAGTCGGCCTCGTATGATGCGCGACCGCACCGAATGTTCACTCATGAGTTCCCTTACACACTTTGACCGCGAGGGGCAGGCCCACATGGTTGACGTGGCCGGCAAGGCCGCAACGCACCGTGTCGCGATCGCCACCGGCCGCATCGAGATGCTGGCGAGCACGCTGGCGCTGATCGAGTCGGGGAGCGCGAAGAAGGGGGACGTGCTGGGGGTGGCACGGATTGCGGGCATCCAGGCGGCGAAGAAGACCAGCGATCTGATTCCGCTGTGCCATCCGCTGGCGCTGACGCGCGTGGCCGTGGGATTCACCATGCACGCCGCCGAGGCCGGCTTGCCGCCGCATGTGGTCTGCAGCGCGACGGTGGAGACCGTCGGGCCGACGGGCGTGGAGATGGAGGCGTTGACGGCCGTGCAGGTGGCACTGTTGACGATTTACGACATGTGCAAGGCGGTGGATCGGGGGATGACGATCAACGGGGTGCGGGTGCTGGAGAAGCACGGGGGGAAGTCGGGGAGTTTTACGGCGGGTTCAATCTCGCCGCCGTGACCCTTCGCGTGCGGCCCACGTCATACATACTGTTGCAACGCAGCAACGGACTTGTCTCACACGTAGAAGTTTGTATTCACTCACCCAGGAGCCCGCGAAATAGTACACACCTGCGCCGCTTCGCTCAGACGAAAGGCGCGTCCGGCTAGACGAGCGGCCACTCTGTACTCTCACATCGTGTGACACTTTGTCACCATTGAACGATTGAGATACAAAGGTTTAAAAGTGCCAAACGACGCCGCGACCCCACTGCGCTCCCGGGGCTTCACGCTTATCGAAATGATGATCGTCGTGGCGATTGTCGCGATCCTCGCCTCCATCGCACTGCCTGCCTACAAGAACTATGTAATCCGCGGCCGCATCCCCGAGGCGACATCGGCGCTGGCTTCGCAGCAGGTGAAGATGGAACAGTTCTACCAGGACAACTTGACTTATGTCGGCGCGACCTGCACGAACACCGCCACGGCCGTCACGGGCAAGTACTTCGGATTCACCTGCTCAGGCGCGTCGACCACTGCCTATACGCTGACCGCGACTGGCACTGGGGGCATGACAGGCTTCAAGTACACGGTCGATCAGGGGGGCAGCAAGACGACAACGGTGACGTCGGTCTCGGGCTGGGCAAGCCCTTCGCCCAACAACTGCTGGGTCACGAACACGGGCGGGTCGTGCTGATGCGCAAGTTTGCTTCGACCGCGTCGGTGCGCGGCATGACGCTGATCGAATTGATGGTTTCCATCACGATCTTCGCCATCGCGCTGACGCTGAGCATCCCTTCTTTCGGCGAGTGGCTCCAGAACTCGCAACTGCGGAGCACCGCCGAGTCGATGCAGAACGGCATCCAGTTTGCGCGCGCGGAAGCCGTGCGGCGCAACAATCCAACCCAGTTCCAGTTCGTCAGCACGACGGACAACACTTGCGCCCTGGCCACCGCCGGGCCGTACTGGGTCGTCAACATGCCGACCACGGCGGCAGCCACGCCAGTAGGAGCGTGCGGCGCAACGCCGAGCGACGCAACGTCGCCCTACATCCTGCAATTCAGCCCCGTTGTCTCCACCAGGGCATTGACCTCGATGACGGTGGCGGCGTCGCAGAAGGTCATCAGCTTCGACGGGCTGGGCCGGCAGACGGCATCCGTCAATCCGGCAACGCCGGCCGCTCAGTTCTCCGTCGACATCACGCCCGTCAATACCAGTTCCTGTGTCGCCAACGGCGGCACGCTGCGCTGCCTGCGCGTCACCGTGTCGACGATGGGCCAGGTGCGCATGTGCGACCCGAGCCTTACCGCCGGCTCGACCCCGACAGCCTGCTGAATTCCCGCCACCATGAGCAAGTGCCAATCTGCCAACCGTTGCCGCGCTTCGTCGCAAGCAGGCTTCATGCTGCTGGAAGTACTCGTAGCGATATTGATCTTTGCCGTCGGCGTGGTGGGCCTGCTCGGCTTGCAGACCGCTTCGATCCGGCAGGCGGCCGCCGCCGAATACCGCTCGACGGCGCAACTCGCAGCGAACGACCTCATCAGCCGCATGTGGATCACCGATCGCACCTACGCGACGCTCAGCACCAGCTTCGCAGGCGGGGCGACCCCCGGGGCCGGTTATGCGGCCTGGTGGGCGGCCTGGTCAAAATTCCTTCCGGGTACGTCGTCGACGGTTCTGACGCCCACTGTCACTGTCACCTCCGTTCCGGGCGGTGGCGCCACGTCGACGCCAAGCAGCCTCGTGGCGATCACGATTCAGTGGAAGGCATCGGACGCGACAACGCACAACTACAACGTCGAAGCGGCACTCAAGTGACCGGAGCCGTGCAACACATGTTCCTTCACCAACGCATCGGCAAGTCGCGCCAGTCCGGCTTCTCACTGGTTGAAATCATGGTCGGGATCGTGATCGGCATGCTGGCGGTCATCATCATCATGCAGGTCTTCTCCACGTCGGAAGCCAACAAGCGCAACACGACCGGCGGAGGCGATGCCCAGATGAACGGCGGCCTCGCCCTCTACGGCATCGAACGCGACGTGCGGGCGGCTGGCTACGGCGTGAACGCCTTCAACCTGCTGGGCTGCAGCCTTACCTACAAGCCGAAAAACGATGCCGCCGTCACGCTCAATGGCAGCGGCATCGGGCCGGTCACCATCAATCCCCCTGCAGCGCAGGTGCCGGCCGGCGATGTAAAGACCGACACGCTCCTGGTGATGTACGGCAACTCGAACAGCCCGGCCGAAGGCGACCCCACCCTCGCCGTGTCGACCTCCACGGTCTACCGGGTCTCGACGCCGGCATCGTTTGCTGCCAACGACTACATCCTCGCCGAGGCCTCGACGCGTCCTTCGCCCTGCGCGCTAACCCTCGACCAGGTCACGTCCGTGAACGCTTCGACGTCCACTCTCAATGTGAAGACCGGCGCCGCCGGGATGGCCGCCAACAGCGTGATCTTCAATTTGGGCCAGACGCTCACGGTCCGCGCCTACGCGGTGCGCAACGGCAATCTGACGGTGTGCGACTACACCGCCTACGACTGCGGCAAGGCTTCCTACGCCAGCCCGTTGAATTCGACCGTGTGGGTGCCCGCCAACGGCAACATCGTCAGCCTGCGCGCGCAGTATGGCCGCGACACCTCCGGCATGGCAGCCTCGCCTGCGCAGATGTCCGGCGTCGTGGACACCTTCGACCAGACGACGCCTGGCAGCACTGCCGACACCAGCGGCTTGCCACCTTATTGCAGCTGGGCCCGCGCCCTGGCCGTGCGCCTGGTGCTTGTGGCCCGCAGCCCGGCCTTCGACAAGGCGGCTCCGACCAGTGCGTCGCCGACCTGGACCGGCACCGCCGCCAACTCGACGGCGTCGCCCGGCTATCCGCTCAACACGGCGACGCCCATCGACCTCTCCGGCCAGACCAACTGGCAGAACTACCGATACAAAACCAACCAGACCACCGTGCCGTTGCGCAACGTTGTCTGGCAAGGCTCGCAAAGCGGATGCTGATCCACAAAATCCACCTCAAGCCAGCGTTTCACCGGCGCGGCACCGGCCGGCAGGACGGCATCGTCGTGGTCCTCGCGCTTATCGTTCTTGTCGCGCTCACACTGGCGGCCGTCGCCTTGACGCGATCGGTCACCACCAGCAACACCATTGCCGGCAACCTGGCGTTCCAGCAGGCCTCGACACACTCCGCCGACTTGGGTGTAGAGGCCGCCATCGCCTGGCTGGAGAACAACAACGGGCAGACCGCCTCGCCAACGGCCACCACCTGCGGCACAGGCAGCTCGGTGCTGGCTTGCGACCAGACTGCCCGCGGCTATATTGCCCATCGCCAGGATCCGGACTTGGCTGCGACGCCGCCGACCACCTGGCCGGCGTTCTGGGCCAGCATGAAAGGCGAGGGGAAAACCTACACGCTGCCGACCGTAGACAACGGCAACACCGTGTCGTACTTCATCCAGCGCATGTGCACCACGGCCGGCGATTCGACGCTCACCACCAACTCCTGTTCGTATCCGCCTATCGCGTTGGCCGGCAGCTGCGCGGGAGGCAGCAGTTGCAACGCCGGCAGCAACAACCTCAATGCGGCCAGCCAGGTGTATTACCGCATCACCGTCCAGGTCACCGGGCCGCGCAATACACAAAGCATGGTCCAGACCATCGTGGCGCTTTGAACGCACCACGGCACTCGCCCCCGCCGCCACCTCGAACAACACGAAACCCAGCCGACACGCGAGGGACTCCCATGCTCAATACTTTCAAAGTCAAAGTCGCCTTTCAAACCTTGCTGTGCGGCTTTGTGCTCCTGGCCGCCGTCAGCGAGTCTCCCGCGGCTGTGACCGTGCTTGCCACCGCGCCACTGCAAACATCTTCGGCAACATTGGTGAAGCCGAACATCTTCTACGTGCTCGACGATTCGGGCAGTATGTCGTGGGACTTCTTGCCCGACACGGTAGGGACCGACATCAAGAACTCCTCGTTGACCAATTACGCCACCGGCGTCGTTCCGCCGATTCGCAACAGCCGATACAACGGCATCTACTACGACCCCGCCACCACCTACTCGCCGCCGATGAAGTACGACGGCAGCAGCTATCCGTCGCAGACCTCGGCCAATACTTCTTCCTGGAAAGCCGTGCCATATGACGGATTCAACGGCGTGCAGAAGGCAGGCGATCCGCCGAATCCGGGCAACCTCTTTACCGATTCATCTTCCGGCACCACCCAGGACCTCACCGCAACCGGCGTGGCCGTCTACAGCACCTTCGTTCCAGGCGAGTATTGCGCCGAATCCGCGCGGCGCAATTGCCAGAGCCAGTCGGCGCCAACGACCGCGTATCCGTTTGCCGCCTACGTCCGCTGGTGCACTGACAGCACGCTGACCACATGCCAGGCATCGCGCATCGACACACCCATTAACGGCGTGACTTACACCTATGCTCGCTACCCCAACCAACTCGGTGATGCGCAAGGTTCAACGACGACATTGACCGTGAGTGGCAGCGGCACTTCGACCGTGAACAGCATCAAGGTCAATAGTATGGAACTCTTGACTGGCGGCAGTACCAAATCGTCGAAAACCACCAGCACGGTGGCGTCGTACATTGCCGACGGCATCAACGCAGGTAGCACAGGCTACACCGCGAACTCGAACGGCAACGTCGTAACCATCGTTTCGCCGTATTCGGCGGGTGCGATTACCTACACGCCGAGCTCGTCGATCAGTGGGGGGATGTCCATCAGCAGTGCCAGATTCTCGGGATTCGTCGCGGGCACGAACCGGATACCCGGACAGAACATCCAGGTGACGATCCAGAGTTCGACCACCAGCTACCCCTACCCCAACACGACGGCGAAGGCCTCGACCCGCACCGACTGCGCGGGCACGACCTGCAACTTCGCCGAGGAGATGACCAATTTCGCGAACTGGTGGGCCTACTACCGCACGCGGATGCAGATGACGAAGAGCGCCGTCACCATCGCTTTTGCCACGCTGTCGACGAACTACCGCCTCGGCTACATGAGCATCGACAACAACACGAAGAGCGACTTCCTGAACGTGTCCGACATCACCACGGGCAGCGGGGGCCAGAAAGACCTGTGGTATCGGAAGTTCACTGCGGCGCGGCCCAGCGGGGGTACGCCGTTGCGCGGTGCGCTGTCGATCGCGGGGCGCTACTACGCCAACCAACTCACCCTGATCAACGGGCAAACGACCACCGATCCAATGCAGTACTCCTGCCAGCGCAACTACACCATTGCGTCGACCGATGGATACTGGAACAAGGGTACCGACGACGACAACCTGCAAATCGGCGGCTCGAGCCAGATTGGCGACCAGGACGGCACGAGCAGCAACCTGTCGAGGCCGTACCTTGACGGAAATTCGACCTCGAACACGCTCGCGGACGTCGCGGCCTACTACTACAACACCGACCTGCGCACGACGGCCCTGGGCAACAACAGCGGCATGCTTGGCACCGACGTTGCCAGCAACAACATCGCGGACGCGCAACAGCGCATGTACACGTCGACCATCGGGTTGGGTGTCTCCGGGCAGATGCAGTACCAGTCGAACTACAGCAGTGCCACCAGCGGCGACTACTACAGCGTGGCGCAGGGTAACCTGGCGACCAGCACCAGTTGCCTGTGGCAGGGCACGGGTACGACGTGCACTTGGCCGACACCGGTGGGTGACACGCAGACCACGATCGACGACCTCTGGCACGCTGCCGTGAATGGCCACGGCACGTACTACAGCGCCGGCAACCCGGCTGCGTTGAAAACGGGCCTCAGCAACTTCATCCAGAGCGTCAACTCCGCCACGTCGAGCGGCGCCGCGCTGTCGACCACGAGTGCCAACCTGACCCAGACCGGCAACTACATCTTTGCGTCGACTTTCAGGTCTGGCCAATGGTATGGCGAGTTGGCGCGCTACAGCGTCGACAACGCGACCGGGACCATCTCGCCGAACGCGGACTGGTCCGAATCGGGAACGGCCTTCTCGAACGCCGCGGCGCAGACGTCCACGGCGCCATTGCTCGACCAACTCGCGTACACCTCGCGCAACATCCTGACGTATGACCCGAGCAACGGGGGCCTGATCCCGTTCCAGTGGTCGTCGATGTCGACGGCCATGAAGAATTTCTTCCAGGTCGCGACCATCGGCGCTTCATCGACAAGTCCGCTGTCGCAGATGTGCGCCTCCGGCACAACCTGCCTCGACAGTTCCGTGCAGGTGGACAGCACGACCTCCGGCACGGCCACCACGGCGGGCGCCGGCGGCATCAACCTTGTGAATTACCTGCGCGGCGATCGCACCAACGAAGGCCCGGATTCCAGCACCTACTACTTCCAGCGCACGCACGTCCTTGGAGACATCGTCGATTCGCAGGCGGCTTACGTGCAGGCGCCGGGCTATGCATACATTGACAGCGGTTATGCCACCTTCAAGTCAACCAACGCCTCGCGCCAGGGCATGGTCTACGTCGGTGCCAACGATGGCATGTTGCATGCGTTCAACTCCAGCACCGGCGCCGAGTCGTGGGCATATATCCCCTCGATGGTCCTGCCCAACCTCTACAAGCTGGCAGACAAGAACTACGCGTCGAACCACCAGTTCTATGTGGACGGTTCGCCCCAGGTGGCGGATGTGCAGTTCAACGATGGCTGGCACACCATCCTGGTCGGTGGACTCGCAGCGGGCGGGCGCGGCTACTACGCCCTCGACGTGACCAATCCCGCATCCCCATCGGTCCTGTGGGAGTTCACCAACGACACGTCCAAAGCAGCGCCCTACATCAGGGATGCGGACCTCGGCTACAGCTACGGCGCACCGGTCATGACCAAGCTGTCGGACGGTACCTGGGTGGCACTTGTCACTTCCGGCTATGACAACGTCACTTATCCGGTATCGGGGGGGACCGGCGCGGGTACCGGCCACGGCATCCTGTGGGTACTGAATGCGCAGACAGGCGCCATCATCAAGAAGATCGACACCGGGGTCGGCAGTTCGGCGACCGGCGCCGCCGTCACCGGCTGCTCTGCCTCACCATGTCCGAGCGGCCTGGCAAAGATCGCGGCCTTCCAGGGCACTGCTGCAAACAACACGTCGCCACGTGTCTATGGCGGTGACCTGTTTGGCAACCTCTGGCGTTTCGACATCAGTGCACTCAAGGGCGACGGCACGGGCGCGGCCAGTGTGCAACTGCTTGCGACCCTGGCAGATTCGAGCGGCAACCGGCAACCGATCACGTCCACCCCGCAGTTGGGCATGAGCGGCGCCAACGCCCTGGTCTTCGTAGGCACGGGCAGCTACCTGAGCCTGCCCGACGTCACCAGTACGCAGGTGCAAACGCTTTATGCCATCAAGGATCCGCTGACGACCAGCACGGCGACCACGGGCATTTACGGCAGTCCGCGCTCAAAGACTTGCAACAACACGTCGGTGACCAACTGCTTCGTGAAGCAAACCCTGACTGACAGCACCGCCAACGTACGGACGGTCGCGTCGACGATCAGCGCCGCGACCAACCTGACCGCGATGTACGGCTGGTATGAAGATATGCCCGAGACCGGCGAACGCATCAACACCGATCTGCAACTGCAGCTCGGAACTTTGGTATTCACGTCCAACATCCCGAACAACTCTAGCGCCTGCAACATCGGCGGTGTCAGCTATCTCAACTACGTCGACTACGCCAGCGGACTCACGGTAGCGGGCGCCAGCAATGCCGGCGGCATGCTGTCGTATGGCGGCACGACTGCATTGGCCAGCACCCCGATCCTCGGTAGATCGACAACGGGCAAGACCTTCAGCTGGACCAATTTGTCGAATGGCAAGCAGCATCAAGATCCGATACCCACAAGAAGCAGCAGCCAAGGCACGCGCCGCGTGTCGTGGCGGGAGTTGGTGAACGGACAGTAGCGCGCGTGGCTCTGTCGCATCGACAACACGCCAGGGTATTGATCTCTGGGCCAAGTTCACCGCGGTGATCGCTTGTCTGCGAATTGAAAAAATGGATTTCGTCGAGGGGTTGGGTTCGCATGAAAGTTAAAGACAAGAAATCCGCGGTGGGTGTTGCGTCTCGAGCAGCCACGCTTCTGGATGTTCCCCTCCTGTTCGAGTTGATGATGGACGGTAGCGAGAACGGTGCGTTCACCGACCGATTCCTGACAGGTACGGGGATGTTTCGCTTGATGCTGCTGATCGTCGTTGGTGTTTTTCGATCCCGATGGTGGCTTGGCTCGCGTGGCCTGACGGCATGGACGATGCTCGATGCACAGGGCGAAACCATTGGATTCATGAACACCAAAAGCGGCGTGGATGGCAAGGGCGCTGCAACGACAGTGCTCGTGCACCTTGCATTCAAACCTGAGTACAGGAACATGGGGTTCGGCGCCGCCGCTGTGAAGGCGTTCCTGGCAGCCCAACCCGATGGCGCGATCGTGACTGTCTACTGCACCAAGTACGCCCGCGCCATGCAGCACCTCCTGAAGACCTTGCGTTTCAAGCGGCACATTGGCGGCACGCCGATGCCGTTCGCATTGGAGACCTATCTCTTTGCCGTGGATCGCGCCGCTGGTCCAGAACCTGCGCATGCGCCGGTGGTGGGGCTGCGGGATCGGAGCCGGACACGGGACGTGCTGGAAGGGGCGGAGGAAGGGTTTTCCACTGCTCGCTGAGTCTCTATGTCACGTAGCCCTGCATCTGATTCCGGCGCGCCCCATCACTTCATGCATTTCGCCGGGTCATCCGTCGCCGAGGCAAGCGGCGTGGTGTTGGTCTTGGTATAGACCCCGCAATAGTCCCCCGCCATCCCGCCAGCCGGCGTCGCGGTCATCGTGTATCTCACGGCATCCGCGTAGTCCAGCTTGATGTTGTAAAGCACGGGACCGCTCGTGGGCACCGCGCCGAACATGCCGTCGAACACGGTGTTGCTGGTGCCCCCCGTCGTACTGCTGTAGCGGTTGTTCTCGGTGAAGTACCGCTCGAGCCAGCCCTCGCCCTTGAGCACCTCGGCCCGCGCCTGCGCCCGGTTGGAGCGCTTGATGTACTGCGAATACGCCGGCAGCGCGATGGCCGCGAGGATGGCCACCGCCGCCACCACGATCATCAGTTCGATCAAGGTGAAGCCGGCCTTGCGCCTGGCGGGAGCTGTTGGATGTGGATGGGGCAGTGCTTGCATGGTGTTCATCAGCGGTTGCGGAAGATCTCGCGCCAGGTGATGCGGCCGTCGGTGCAGGCGCCGCAGCGGTTGACCGTCTTCAGCGTGCCGTCGCCGGCGGAAATGATCGAGCGGAACAGGCACTGGCCCGCGCAGGCACCGGGCGTACCGGGGCTGCCGTCGGGGTTGGGCGGCGGCGTCGCGGGGATCCTGAACTGGCCGCCGCTCGCGCCTTCGAAGTAGTTGAGGTTGGTGATGCCGACGGCCCCCGCGGTCGTCACGCCGGGCACCGCGCCGGGAATGGCAACGCCGTTGATGGGGTCGAGCGCCATGTCGAAGGAGTTGCCGTCGAAGCGGCAGCCGTTGGAAGTCGCCGCAGGCGCCAGCGAGCGGATGTTGACGCGGTTGGTGTCCTCGCCGAAGGGGTTGAACACCACGCCTTCCGACGTGACCGGCAGGTTGGCATACCAGCCGAACTGGCCGCCCGTGTAGTTGACAGTGGCAGCGGCGATGTAGCGGATGCCCGACACGTCGGTCAGCGTCTGCTGCACCAGGGCGGTCTTGCCGACGGTCAGCGTGCCGGGGATGCCCGGCTTGTCGTAGATGCCGTACATGGTGTTGGTGTACGCCACGGTCATCGGGTAGTCGTTCGACTCGAGCGCCTTGCCGGTGGCGAACACGAGCTGGTAGCCGCCTTGCGGATTCGGGAAGGTGGTGATCGGCGTGGTGATCGGCTGCGGCGTGGTGACCGTGCCGACCAGCGTGGTGGCCTTGTACAGCGGCACCGGGTTGTTCGACCCATCGACGTTCGCGATCTTCCAGTTGGCCGGGTTCGCGCTGCTGACATCGAACTTCCAGACGTTGCCATACAGGTCGCCGGCATAGATGCGGTCGATGATGCCGTCGTTGTTGGTGTCGATGGCCGTGGGCGACGCAAGTCCGTTGTCAGTCTCAGTGGTGGCGACCTTCGGCGTGACGATCTTGATGAACTCCGTACCAGCGGCCCAGCCCGTCGCGCCCGCTGTCGCAGGGCCGTCGGCGAACAGGATGTAGAGCGCGGCCCTGCCGGTGGCGCTGTTGTAGCCATTGCCGTAGATGGCCGCCCACTTGCCGTTGGCCATGTAGCCGGACTGGAAGGGCTGCCCGTTCGAGCGGATGTTGGTGCGGCCGGTGATGTAGCCCATGTCGCTGGGCGCGGCCTCCGAGGCCTCCGTGAACTCCCACTTGACCAGGTTGGCGCCTGA
This sequence comes from Variovorax sp. dw_954, assembly GCF_018449755.1. Lineage (NCBI taxonomy): Bacteria > Pseudomonadati > Pseudomonadota > Betaproteobacteria > Burkholderiales > Comamonadaceae > Variovorax > Variovorax sp. dw_954. The sequence goes on from NZ_JAAVVD010000016.1 coordinate 43,223, forward strand.
GGTTTCCGTGATGGTGTGGGGCTTGGTCACGTCCAGCGCATAGACGCCCTTCGCGCCGCGGCCAAAGGCGCCGAAGAGGTAAGTCGACCAGGTGGTGCCGACCTTGACGTCGGCGGCCATGACGCTGCCGTCCATGGTGAGCCGATCGGTCGACTCGCCGAGGTAGAAGTCCTTGGCGGTGAGGGCCGTCAGCTTCGAATACGGCGGGGCCGAGGTGGTGGTGTAGAAGGCGCGCGGCAGGTAGGCGAAGAGTTCGTGCCCGTCGGCGCCGTCGAAGGCGTGCAGCATGCCGTCGTTGGCGCCGACGAAGACTGCCGCCCGCTGCTTGTTGCCGTTGGCAGCCACGATGCCGGTGCGGAAGGCGCCGTAGCCTCCGCCATATTGCGCGTTGGTGTAGCCGGCGGCAGGTGCGCCCACGTACCAGGGCGTGGAGTTGATGATGGCGCCGAGCCTGGCCGTGCGGATGCGGTAGCCGGTGTCGGATTCATTCGATGCGTCGCCGCGCAGCCAGTCGAGGCGGCTGGAGCCGTTGGCATCGACCACGCCGTTGGCCGGATTGGTGTTCAGCGCGGTCTGCTGCGTCGTGGACAGGTTGCCCCATCGGAAGGCGACCGGGCCGGTGTCGCGCATGGTGAGCACGGTGCGGTTGCCGTTCCAACCGAGGCCGCTGAGCGCGTTCGTGAGCAGCGCTCCGGCCTTCCAGTCTTCGGTGAGATTGACGACGCCGTTCGCGTCGAAGCTGTAGCGCGCGAATTCACCGCTGTTGTCCGCATCGATGGGGCTGCCCACCGTCTTCGGCTTGACGCTGTAGGTGCTGGCGTAGACGTAGCCGCCGGTCTGCGTTCTCGATGTCGTAGCGGCCGCCGGCGCCGCGCCGCCTGCAGCGAAGACAGAGTTGAACACGCTGGCCAGCGAGCGCTCGAGTTGCGCGGGGTCGATGGCGTAGAAGTACTTGTCGGGGATGCCGTCGCTGCCGGGGCTGCCGTCGACCTTCTTCGAGTCCCAGGCATTGACCGGCAGCACGGAGCCGGAGGCGTAGTTGCCGGCCACGCCACGGTCGAAGCCGCCGTACTTGGCCGCGTACCACATCGGGTCGCGCAGGGCTTCGCCGGAGACGCCGGTCATGGTGAAGGTGGCCGCCGTTGCGGGTTGCTGGAAATAGCAGCCGTTGCAACCGCCGCCGCTGAGGTTGGTGGCCGGCGTGACCGTCACCGGCGGGTTCGGGTCTGCGTAGACCGCGCCGTTGATGCCAGAGTGCATGTGCACGCCGTCCCTGTCGGTGCCCCCGATGGCATAGCCGAAGCCCATCGCATACGGCGTCGAGTTGTAGGCCGCATAGGTCGTGACAGTGATCTTGCCGTTGGCCACGCTGTACTCCAGCGTGCCCCACATGTCCTGGTCGTAGTCGCCGCCCTGTTCCGAGTCTTCCCACTGCACCACGAACTTGCCGTTCGTGGGCGTCTGGCTGACCACGCGGAAATCGACCAGCGCGCCCGCGCCACCGGTGCCGGAAAACAGGCGCATGGCCGGCTGGATCACGACGAACTTGCCGGCCTGGTTGGGCACCGGGATCTGGATGCGCGGCGTGGAGGTGGCCAGCGCCACGCCGTAGGTGTCGACCTTGAAAGCGTCCGTGAAGATCGTGCCCAGCGGCGGCGTGGTGTCCCGGATGCGGTTGGTGTGCGCATATTGCGCGGCGCCCGCCATGAGGAAGCCGCCGTAGCCGGTCGGCGCCTCCGGGCAGATGCCGACGCTGTCGGCGAGGGCGGTGATGGTCTTGTCGCTGCACAGGTTGTTGGTGTCGCCGGTGGTGCGGCCGACCGTCCACTTCTTGCCCGTCGCGTAGAGGCCCTCGGCCGCGCCGATGTCGTTGGTGAGCGTGGAGACCATGCCTTCGGTCAGCCCCTTCACGCCGGTCGCGCTGCTCCATTGGTCGTTGTCGTAGGAGCTGACGCTGGCATTGAAGTTGACCACGCTGGAGCGCCTGCAACTCACCGCGCCGAAGGTGGCGACGGTGCTGTCCGCGAACGGGTCGGTCCAGGTGGCGACCGTCAGGCCCAGGGCAGCATCCTTGCCGCCGCTGGTGTTGAAGGCGCCCGTGGGCGCCGCGCCCGCCATGTAGCGCAGCGACTCCAGGTACATCTCGCCGATCGGGTTGCCCCAGCTTCCGCAGCGCCCCTCCACCAGCCCGATCATTCCATAGTCGCACTGGTCGGCGCTGAGGTAGTAGCCTTGGTCGTAGTCGTAGCCATAGATGCGCAGCTTGTCGAGCGTCGAGACGATGCCGTCGACGCCGGTGAAATTGCCGGAGGGAAGGTCCACTTCCGGCGCGAATGGCGCGATGTTCTTGCGCAGCACGCCGCCCGAGATGTTCTTTTGATAGCTGCCGGTCATCAGGCCGAATCCGGCCTCGTTGCGCTCACCGTACTTCTGTAGCAGCCCGACCGGCTTGTAGTTGCCGTTGGGGTAGAGCTTGCAGCGGTTCTTTTCGTCGTCGGTGAAAGTCCACGAGTCGGGCTTGGTCGGATCGGTCAGGTCCAGCCCGGTCTTGCAGACTTGCACCCTGACCGTGTAGGTGCCCGGATTGAGCCCGCTGCCGCCCGGCCCCAGGGCTTGGCCGCCGGCGCCGCGCGAGGGGTTGCTGCCGGCGGCGTTCAGCCCCGTGACGGCCGGGTTGTTGCCGTTGTTGGCAGGCTTGTCTTCGGACCAGTAGCACTGCCAGCGCTCGTTGGAGTTCCAGAGGGAGTAGTTGCCTTTGGCCACCAGCATGGCCGGCGGGCCGGGCAGGTCATGCGAATACTGCAGGGTGCCGTTGCGGAACGTCGCATTGCAGATGGTGATCTCGCTGGTGCCTGAGTAGGGCGTGAGCTTCGCGATATCGTTGGCGTTGTAGTACTTGGCGAAGGCATGCGCGTCGGTCGGCAGGTGCGCGCGCTCCAGGATGGTCGTCGACGCAGCGCCGTTGGAACGCATGCCGCCATAGAGGATGCGGCGGATCACGTCCATCCGCGTCATGGTGGCCCAGTTGAGGAAGTTGCCGCTCCACTCGTTGGCGAGGGCGCCGCCGTAGTTGCAATAGTTGGTGGCATCGACCTTGCGTGTCGGCACGTAGTAGTTGGCGCCCGTGTCGTAGGTGTAGCAGCGCTGGTTGTCGAAGTAGCCGTAGTACTTGTAGGTGTGGCTGTACTGGGTCTCGATGACGCCGTCGCCGTCGAGGTCGGAGAACTCGTTGTACGCCTTGTAGGAAAGCTGGTGGTCCCGCGACAGGTTCAGCATCACCATCGGCGAGCCCTTGGTCTCCGTGAGGTACGGGGGCAAGGGCGTGAGGTTGACGGCGGAGGCCGAGGTCGCGAAAAGGCCCGCGGCCAGCAGCACCATCGCGCCGATCGCACGCATGAGCCATCGGTTCAGGATGCGTGCGTTCATTTCAGGGCCTTCACGGTGGTTTGCAGCAGGACATGCGTCGTCGGGTTGTTGCTGGGGCCGATGGCGCCATAGCCGGTGGCCGAGACGCGGTAGACGAAGGACTCGCCGAGCTTGAAGTACTCAATGAGGTACTTCGGCTGTTGGGCCACGGCGGGCAGCGCCTTTGCACCCGTGTAGTCGCCATAGGTGGCGGCGCGGCCCGCGATGCTCCAGTTGTCCTTCAGCTCCCAGACGGGCGTCGTGGCATCGGGCAGGCACAGGCCCAGCGCGCAGGTGGAGTCGAACTGGTCTGCGGTTTCCGGGGCGATGGGTGTCGAGCGGCAGGCGGGGGCGACGCATGCGCCCTTGATGTCCTTCTCCGCATCGCGCAGCGCCGACTCGGCCGCCTGGAAGGCCAGCGTGCGGTCGGCCTCGTTGCCGGCGATGCGCGCCGAGAGCGAGGAGCTCTGGATGGCGGTGATGCCGAGGATGCTCAGGATGATGAGGAACATCATCACCAGGAACAGCGAGATGCCGCGCTGGCGCCTCTGTGCGCGGCTGCGGGGCATGGCCCCTGTGGGTCGAACTTGCATGTCGTTCATGGCGCCGCCGTGTTGCGCAGCGCCACCGTGGCGCGGTAGGTACGGTAGCTCTCGGACGGGCCGGGCGTGATGGCCGTGCCGTAGCAATCCGTGTAGCTGGTTCCGGTGTCGTTGCCCGAGGCCTGGATGGTGCGGGCCAGCACGCAGACGTCGACGGCGGCGATGTTTTGCCAGTCCGGCGCGCTGGCCGGGATGGGCACCACCTTGCCCGCCGTCGAGATGTAGTTGAAGGCCAGTTGCTCGATGCCCGGCACCATCGGCTGGCTGCGCAGCACAAGGCCGACCGGCACGCCGTTGAGCACCGGCGTGGCGTCGGACGCGCAGCCGAGCTGGCCCATCGACCGAGTGCCGCTCGGCGTCTGCACGTTGACCTGCGAGACGAAGAAATAGGAGCGGACTTCGTAGGTCTGCACGGCGCCCGGGAGCTGCTTGCTTGCGGCTGCGCCGCTGGTGCAATCGAAGCCCTGTTGCCGGCCACCGCTGGAGGCGGGCGTGTCGGTCTCGTAGCGCGTGAAGATCGACGCCGAGGGTCGCTGGCCTGCGGGCGTGGAGGTTCGGCATGCCAGGTCGGCCGTCGTCAAGGCAGCGCTGGAGCTGGCGTTCACATAGCCGAAGTCGCAGCCTGCGAGCTTGTCGCCGAGCGGCAGCGTGGGGCCGGGCGCTGTCGGGTCCACCATCGCGAAGCCGGCGCTCTGGATCGACTTCGTCAGCAGGTTGATCGCGAAGCGGCCGTTCTCCTCCATCTGCGAGTTCTCGGAGACGGCGTTGTACGACTGCTTGGAATAGAGGTAGACGGCCGACGCGATGATGACCAGGATCAGGCCGATGGTCAGGCCGACCATCAGCTCGACCAGGGTGACGCCGCGCTGTTGCTCGCGGGAGCGACGGATGTGGGTGAGGGGAAGAGGGCGCATGGCTGGCTTCGCTGCTGCTGCGTTCACGGGACGATCGTGAAGTTGCGGCAGCGCACGCCCGCAGGGGCTGCCGCCGCAGCGGGACAGCAATTGCGCGCGTCGATGCCGGTGGTGGTGGCGGTGCATGTCGCGGTCTGGTCGAGGGTGCCGGCAGTGGTCAGGAAGTCCTTGTCCATGTACATCGACGTGACCACGAAGCCGCCTGCCACCGTGCCCGTGATCTGCATGGAGCCCTGCGGCAGCAGGGTCTGTGCTTTCAGCAGCAGGTCGGCGAGGTCGTCCGCGGCGGTCTGCGAGGCGGTGCATGCGCCGGTGGTGCGGCAGTTGAGCTTGGTCAGCGTCGCGGCCTTGCCAGTCGCATAGCTGGACGTGTACTGGTAATCGGCATCCACTGCCTTCGGGTTGGCGCGGATGCGCTCGCCGATGTCGCTGGTGATGTCGGTCACGCGATGCATGGACCAGGCGGCCTTCTGGAAGGTCAGGCCGCTGGCTTGCAGGCCGGCCAGGCCGAGCAGGCCGAAGGACATGACCAGCAGGGACACCAGGGCCTCGATCAGCGTGGCGCCCTTGATCTGGCATTTCCGCTGCCTGCGCGCGCGTCGCTGTGTGCTGCGGTGGGGAGTTGCCTGGCTCATTTCCGCGTCTCCGGTTCAGAAGTCGGGGCAGGTGGTCAGCGTGTAGTCGGCCACGCGGATGCGGCCCACCTTGCTGACGCAGATCGTTCGGCCGTAGCGGGCCTGGTAGGCGGTGTCCGTGGAGATCGCGTAGACCTTGAAGAACTGGGCTTCGCGGGCAAAGCCGGCGCTGCCGAAGGTCAGGACGCCGGCGGCGGAGCGGTCCATGCCCATCTGGGTGTTGGCCGGGTCGACGGCTGCTTGCGTCTTGAGCAGGATGTCGCCGGCGCTGAACGTCCCGTCGCCATCGACGTCCACGAAGGCCTGGATGTCATGGGTGTTCCAGGCGGTGGTGGAGACACAGGCGTTGCTGCCGCTGTTCTTGGGGCAGATGACCACGTCCTGATTGCGGACGATGGCTTCGCTGCGTGCGAGATTGGCGAGGCCGATGAAGCCGTTGACGCTGGAGGAGAGGCGGTTGCTGACCAGGAAGTCGCGCATGCTGGGCATGGCGAGGGCGACGATGACGCTGAGGACGATGACGGTGACGAGCAGTTCCAGGAGCGTTACGCCCCGGGCAGAGGCCAAGCTTGACGAGAGAGAGGGGGCTGCGCGTTTGTCACACATGTGTCTGATTGTCACCAGACTGCAACAAAGGTGTTACCGTTTAGCCCCCCAAATGGTGCCGCTTGTCGAAAACTTGACTACTAACGCATTACAAATATTCGTCCATCGTCTGCCCGAGCGCGCCTCAAGGCGCACGCGAACGCGATATACAAAAGGACAGTGCCGCATCCTGCGAAACGTGGTTTCCGTCAGCGCGGCGCCCGCGTCGACCGCCCGAAACCGAGGTTTCCGACTGTCTTGTGGCGAAATCTTGTAACCCTATCCGTTGCCTCAATCTGTCAGTCGCGGACAGATGAGGACGTGACAGAGGCTCGCGTTGGCATGAACGGGCGCAGCATACTACCTAAAAATGACGAGTTGTCCGCGCCCTTTACCCCGGTAGGCGATGAGCAAGGACCGGGGCAATAGTAAGTGCCAAAAACGACGTCGAAAATTGAGAACAGTCCACCAAAGTTCTTACCGAAAGCCTCTTCGTCTTGGGCGTGATGCCACCGGTGCATTGCCGGAGAAACGATCAACTTGCCGAAAATCCCGAAAGTCCACGGGAGGTTCGAGTGCACCAGATAGGAGTAGTAGTGGAAAACCGCGTATCCGACGGCGATCGACCACATAGGAAAGCCGATCAACGCGAGCATCATCATGTCAATGACCGCGGAGGTCACGCGATTGACTGGATGAAAGCGGTTGAGCGAAAACCAGTTCAACTGCTCGTCGCTATGGTGCATCTCGTGAAAGCGCCAAAGCAGAGGCGAATGCTCGAACCGATGGCGGAAATAAGCGATCAGATCAGCCATAAACACCGATAGGCATGCAATTGCCCAGTTAGGCAGAGATTCGATAAGCCGAGGCGCCACCGCATAGCGGAACACCGAACTGTGGATGAAAGAAGCAATGAGGGTCAGCGGCAGGATCATGACGATCCAGTTGAACGCAAAGACCATCACGTTCATCCTTAAGCTGCTCGGCGTGCACCGATCAATGACATCTTCGAGACTCCGTTTGAAAATTGTGAGGTCTAGCAGCAATATGAAAACGCCACCAATAAGCACGGGGCGCATGTCGTACGCATAGGTCAGCCAAGCGGACGTCAGGGCTTTAAAAAACTCGGACATGAGGCAGCGCCTTTTTAACGAGGCCTTGATCGCCGCCGGCCTAAAACTAGCCCAGACCAAGTTCTGGCAAGAGTGATAAATGGTTCAGTCAACAGCCATAAGAATTCACTTTGTTTTGCCCCCTCTACTCCTGTGGCCTTCATACATACCCCGGGGCAATAGAAGGTGCCGAACAACACATCAATGAAAGCAAACATGCCGGCAAAATTCCTGCCTTTGCTGCTGTCTCGCGCATGATGCCAGCGGTGCATTGCAGGAGAGACGATTATTTTTCCAAATCTTCCCAAAGTCCAAGGTAAATTGGAGTGAATAAAATAAGTATAGTAAGAAGCTATTACGCTCGCCGCGCCGATTGCCCACAACGGAAAGCCCACGGCGGCGAACGCCATGAAATCCACCGCGAAAACGAATGCCATATTCAGTGGATGACCTCGGTGCTCAGTGAACCAGGTCATCTGCTCGTCGCTGTGATGGAGCTCGTGCACTGGCCACAACCACACCGTGTGGAGCATTCGATGCAGGAAGTAGTTCACGAAGTCGACAAAGACGAGCGCCGCAATGACCACGAGCCACGCTGGTGCTGCGTCAAATCTTTCGGGTCTAATCAGGAGCGGTCCGTTACGCAAAACAAACTCATACGAGGCCGACGCCAAAACGGCATAGGGGATCGCAAGAACGAGCGCATTGAGCACGTAAATAAGGCAGTTGACACGAAGGCTGCTCGGCGTACATTGGAGATAAATTCCCCGAAAATTCCTGCGCTTACGAATCACCGATACCAGTAATAGGCAAAGCGCCAGCATGAGCAGCGAACGAACCTCCTCCACACCGCGCTCGACTATGGTGGAAAAAATTGCAGACGCATATTCGACTGAATCTTGCACGAGTGGTCCATTCGTCATGTCAAATGACCAAGGGAATCAGGCGATATCTCGTTCTTTTTTTATAGGCAGCATAGGTCGAATCCTTACAGAGAAGATTTTCCTCTTGCCAAATGCGAATCCCTTGAAAAACGTATAAGCCCACATAAAGGGCCAAGTTCGCAAAACTGTAACTGGCGACGAGAAAGCCGATGTGAGAAATTAAATAGCCCAGATAGATGGGATGCCGAACAATGCGATATGCCCCATGAGTAACAATACCACGATTGGCGGGCAATAGACCGAACGACCTGCCAAGGCAAACTTTGGCCCAGATCTGGATCAATATTCCGAACACTTGAAGGGAAGCGCTGAACCAAACGGGCATCAATTGCTGCCCCGAATCCAGAACGACTACAAAAAAGTAGAATGTCGCGACAACTGCGCTCGTACACGCGATGAATCCAAATTTTACTTCTGTAGGGCGCTTTGCAAAGATCACCAATACGACAAGAAGAACCTCTCCAGCCATAAGCAGTACTAGCGTTATAGTAGGCGCCTGGAGTATTCTGGGAATTATTCTTGCCAGAAATACAGAAAATGCCGCAACGACAATTGCCTTCGCACCCCAGTAGGCAAGATTGTCAAGCCAGACTTTTTGTTTTGAGTCTTCCAGAAGGTCACTCTTCATGGCATTGATTTCATGTGCAGATGCTGCTGCAAACGTTTATTCTCTTTCCGCCATACGACACTGTCCATGAAATAGTGGTGAATATTAATAAATATCGTTACACAAGCAATCGCAACGAATGTGCCCCCGGCCTCCCATGGCAGCCCGCCTCCGCCTAAATAGTCGATGATGCCTGGTGCGAACCAAAATACGATCGAAGCATAAAAAATGGTAGCGCCGAAAAAAGATATCAAGCCTAACCGCGTTTTACTTTCGTTTCCGTTTTTATTCTCGTTAATCTTGACACGCCACACTACCGCCATATATTGCAGCGAATGAAAAAACGGAATTACAAGGAGATAAGAGGGAATTGCCCAGGAAAACACTGTCCACAGATATAGTGTCACAGCGTATGCAAAAATCCCGCATACAGGAAGCTGGCCGCAAGTAAGACCCGAGTCTCGCCATTGCTTGAATGTTGAAATAACTTCGACTGAGCACCACAGAGTGGTGGCCCCCGCGGCGAGACAAGCAAGCCCAGTCACCCACCATGGCAAACTCACCTGCAACTGGAAAAACCCCCAGAAGTCGCTTCCGACCGCGCCATTATTTGCGATTGCCCAAGCCGCAGCCCAACACACATATGCATTGCCTAGCAGCGCCCGTCTTACAGAATGTGGCCAATAGCATTTCTTGACGGCCGCATACAACATTGCCATTCCGAATCCTTGCTTGACATAGTGCCAGCCGACCAAAAAACCAGTCAGGTTAATTGCGCCGGCGATGACTACGTTGCTTCCTTTTGCCCAAAAAAAGATAGCAATTGAAAGCAACGCAGCAAGTAGTCCTGGGACAAGGTAGGCCGCAATGCACCACATGCGCTTGTACGTGGTCGGCGCATCCGGCGCGTCAATACCCGCCTTCAAAGAATAGAACAATTGATACGAATGTATGAAATGGGGATGATTAACGATATTCGCAAGCACCCACATAACAAGCGCGAGCGTGGCGTACTGCGAGCTGGTTAAATCCACGATTCTCAGCCCTGCAAATGCGATCGCAGAGCCCCCGCCAAGCAACATCATGTCGGCGATAGGTCCGAAGAGATTTCCATGAGCGCCCGCACCATTCACGGCAGGTTGCGCGTCGAGGGCTGCGAGATGCATACCATATTTCAATTAAAAAAGGGCACTTGGTGCCCTTTTTTTAATGCCTTCGGTGTTAACCGGCGGCAGCAGGAGCGGCCACTGCTGAACGGCATTGCGATGGCACATACTTGTCCTTGTCGCCCAAGCACGTCCACACAATCGTGCCGGCCGCGTTTACAACGGGGGTCAGTGTCAAGGTGACGGTGCCGGCCTTTGCGGTTGTGACAATCGTAACGACGCCGCTGGTGTCGGCACACTTCACACTGGTGACATTTTCTGTGGCGGTCGTATTGTCAGTGAAGCCTTTGCACGCGCCTGCAGCAATAATGCCACCATTATTTGCTACGTTCTCACCCACTGTGGCTTTTAGAGACGAGGCAGCAATCATCGCCTCTGAAACTCGGCCGCGGACGGTGTAATCTTGGTATGCGGGCAATGCAACCGCAGCCAGAATACCGATGATCGCAACAACGATCATCAATTCGATAAGGGTAAAGCCGGCTTGTGCGCGGCGAGCAATGGAACGACGGTTCATCGACAAACTCCAGGTAGGTTGAGAGAGCCCGGGAAATTTCCCCAGAGCGGAGTTTCAACTGCAGCATCTGTGCCAATGGCAGCGTTCGCTTTGCAGAGCAACACGTTCGCGGATTTGTTCACATTCCGCCTACAACACCTGACATAACTTGCCGCTCCCATCGGCCCCCAAGTGACAATTTTTGTCAATTGACCCAAATGCGTCCTTCGGCTCAGCTCACAGCGTCAGCACCGCAGCCGCCTTCAACCACCGGATATCCCGCGCCTCCACCCCCTCCGCCTTCCACCCTTCGGCCAGCGCCCCGATCTGGCTCATGATCTCTTCCGTCTCGGCCGGCTTGGTGTGGGTGATGTAGATCGGGTAGTTCTTCCCGGCGCCGATCTGCGCCAACTCATGCGCCAGCGTCGCAGGCGACAGGTGCAGGCTGCGCCGCGCCAATGCCTGCTCGCGATTGCTGAACGCCGTTTCAATCACCAGCACGCCCACGTCAAGCTCGTTCACGCGACGCCAGAAGGGCTCGTTGCGTTCGGTGTCCCCACTGAAAACCCAATGGCTCGTCCCATTGGCGCAGCGCACCGCGTAGCCGCAGGCAGGCACGGTATGCACGGCCGGCAAGACCTCGATGTGCTTCGGCAGGCTGGTACCCAGTTGCAAGGTCTGCCCGATCGTCACGGGGTGAAAGGTGACGAAGGGCGATTCGGTACTGGGGATGCTGGCGAAGTCGGGCCAGATCACGTTGTTGAATACATGGGCGCGCAGCGCCTCGATGGTCGCGCGCAGCGCATGCACCCGTAGCGGCTTGGTGCGCAGGCTCGCCACGGTGTCGAGCATCAGGGGCAGGGAGGCAATGTGGTCGAGGTGCGAATGCGTCAGCACCACGTCGTCGATGCTCGCCATTTCCTCGAGGGAGAGGTCGCCCACACCGGTACCGGCGTCGACCAGGAGATCGTTGTCGATCAGGAACGAGGTCGTCCGGCAGTCCTTGGCAATGGCGCCTGAGCACCCCAACACTCGCACCTGCATATTGCAGCCGCCTCTTCTCTTGAACGCTACTTGGAATCGAACCGGGTTGCGCCGTCCCACTCCGGGTCAAAGGGCCGCAACTTCATTGAGGCTAAACGTTCCGCATACAACCGGTAAAGGACTTTTTTGGCATCCCCTGCCAACAGCGTGCCCAGCGCTGTCTGCGCTTCGTCGGGCTGCTGCGTTTGGTACGCCGCCAACATCCTGGCCCACAGGCGGAGTTGGCTGGCCTCTTCCGCGCCCAAGTCCGTCGCTCGGCCGACCGGGGCGTAGATGGTGACGGCCTGCTGCCGGCCCTTGACGCGCACGCGGTCCAGTTCCTGCCATGCGTAGGCGGGGGTCGACCGCATCGTGGCTTCGCTGGCCACGACGGTCGCGCCGTAGGTGGCACCGAGGCCTTCGAGGCGCGACGCCAGGTTCACCGCATCGCCGACCACGGTGTAGCTGCGCCGCACCGCGGAACCCATGTCGCCGACGCTCATCACGCCGGTGTTGATGCCGATGCCCACGCTGACTTGCGCCCGGCCGGCCTGGCGATTCTGTTCGCTGAGTTCACGGATCGCAGCGGCCATGTCGACGGCCGCCTGCACCGCCAGCCCCGCATGGTTCGGCGCGTCCACCGGCGCACCCCAGAAGGCCATGACGCAGTCGCCCATGTACTTGTCCACCGTGCCGCCGTACCGGCTGATGACCTGCGTGAGGCGGTTGAAGACAGTGTTGAGGAACTCCTGCAGTTCCTGCGGCGGGAGCTGCTCCGAAAGATTGGTGAATCCGCGCATGTCGCAGAACATCACGGTGAGTTCCTTGCTCTCCGCGCGCATGCTGTATTGCGCCGGGTGCTCGAGCATCTTCTCGACGAGCTGCGGCGGCACGTAGGTGCCGAACAGGTTGGCCAGCCCGCGCCGGCCGCGCTCTTCCACGAAGTAGCCCCAACCCATGTTGACCGCAAAGGCCGTGGCCATCATCAGCAGCGCCGATGCGATCGGCAGGACGAGCCCGGCTGACGCGAAAAGCCATGCGTTCAGCGCCACGACGGCCGCGAATGTGGCCAGGACAAGGCCCACCGCGCGAGACATCCGCAGCAAGGAAAGACCCACCGCGAGGATGAGCCCGGCAACAAGGACGACGACGATCTCGTAGCCCAGCGCATAGTCCGGCACGACGAGCAGGCGGCGGTCCATCAGGGCCGACAAGACATTGGCGTGCACTTCCACGCCCGGAAAGGTGGCGCTCGTTGGCGTGGCGCGCAGATCCTGCAACCCGGGCGCCGTGGTGCCCACAAGCACGATCTTGCCCCGGAGCTCAGCCGCCGCAAGCTCGCCCGCCAGCACCGCCATGGCCGGGACATACCGGAATGATCCCCCCAGCGCACCGCCGGGGCCGCGGTACGGGATCAGCATGCGTGCGCGCTGGTCGACCGGCACGCGCAATGCGTTCTGGCCGTTGCCGAGCACCAGCGCCTGCAGGGGTGGCCGGTCGGCGTCTTCGCGCAGCGGAAAGGATGCAAAGGTCGGCGTCACGGTCTGCATGCCCGACGCCAGCCGGAAGATCGCGAGGCCGAGCGATTCGTAGTACCCGGCCGGCGCCGCGCCGCCTTCATACCGGGCGATCAGGGGCGCGGCGCGCAGCAGGCCGTCGCTGGCCGATCCCAGGTCCGCATTGATGAAACCCGCGGTGCTGGCCGCATGCGCGAGCACGTCGATATTGCCGCCATAGCCATTCCATTCCGGCGCATAGGCGCCGTGCGGCGGAAAAGCGGTCAGGGCAAGCAGCGGTGGCGGCAGCGTTCCCTTGGAGAGCGGCTTCGCGCCTTGCGTGAAGTAGTACCCGAGCGCCACCGGGCGCCCCTGGATTGCGCGCGCGAAACTGCCGTCGTAGTCCAGCGACTCTTCGAGCCGCACCAGTTCCTTTGCCAGCGCCACGTCGTGCTGCAGCGGGCCGCGCGACAGCGCGCGCAGGTTCGCAAGCCCGGAGCTCTCGTCGACCTCCGCGAACACCACGTCGAAGCCGAGCACCGCCGCCTGTTGCCGGCCCACCAGTTCCTGGGTGAGGCGCGCCAGCTGGTTGCGGCTCCACGGCCATTGCCCGATCGCCTGGATGCTGGCGTCGTCGATGTCGACGATGACGATGCGCGGGTCGAGCGTCTGCGGCATCGTGGCGCGCAGGCGCCAGTCGTAGACGAAGCGGTCGAGGCTGTCGATGAAAGGGCGCCGCGGCATCACCACGGCATGGGTCAGCACCAGTGCCACCGGCACCAGCGTGATCAGGATGCGCTGCCAGTGTTTCAGCAGCGCAGCCATCGCGCGACGGGATCAGGTGTGGACGAACTGCATCCGGGTACCGCCGAGTTCGAGCACGTCGCCGTCCTGCAGCGCCACGGCATCGGTGCCGAGTGGTTCGCCATTGAGCACGGTGCCGCCATCGATCGGCGCCACCACGTAGCCCTGCAACCGACGCGTGACCGCGGCCACCGCGACGCCCGGCTTGCCGATGGTGGTGACGACTTTTTGCAGCGAGAGTTCGCGGCCGGCCCCGGCGCCGGAGAGCACGCGGATGACCGCGATGCCACTCGCGGGCACGAGCGGCGCGATTTCAGTGGGGGCGGTGGACAGCGGAATGGGCGCCGACGCAACCGCGGTGCGCACCGGCATGGCGTGTTCGGACGCGGCGCTGGTCGCCAGGTACCGGATCTTGTACTTGCCGACTTCGATGACGTCGTTGTGCTCCAGCGCCTGCTTCTTGATGGCGCGGGCGTTGATGTAGGTGCCGTTGGTGCTGTTGAGATCTTCAAGATAGACATCGCTGCCGATCATGTGCAGAACGGCATGCTCTCCGCTGATCGCCAGATTGTCGATCACGATGTCGTTGTAGGGCCGCCGACCGAGCGTGGTGCGGTCCTTGGCAAGCGTGACTTCCTTGATCACGACTCCGTCGATCGAAACGATCAATTTCGGCATGGCCGACTCCTGGATCTCAGTACGAACGTTTTAAGTATCAGCAAGATGCTCGCCAGCCCCGTCTCCGCACGCATTGCCATTCAAGCTGAGGCATCGGGTGCAGAAATGTTGCCGGCGCGAGCAAGAACTACAGATATGTTGTCCCGGCCGCCATTCTCGTTTGCAATTGCAACCAAAAGCGTTGCCTTTTCTGACAATTCGATATCTTGTAACAAAAGCGTGAAAAGCTGCTCTTCGAGAACCATTTCACTCAGTCCGTCCGAACATAACAGGTACAGGTCGCCCGGGCGCACACTGTGTTCGTGCATTTCCAGGTCGACGTGGCGCTCGATGCCCAGTGCGCGAGTGACCAGATTGCGGTGCGGCGACAGCGCCGCTTGCGCCGCCGTGATGGCGCCCGAGTCCATCTGTTCCTGCAGGAGAGAGTGGTCGCGCGTCAACTGTTCCAGAACGCCCGCCCGCAACCTGTAACAACGCGAGTCGCCAATGTGGCCGACGATCACGCGATGCGGCCCGAACGCGGCCACGACAAGGGTTGTCCCCATGCCCTGGAGTTGCAAATTTGCAACGCCCGCTTCCAGGATGGCGTCGTTGGCCTCGTCCACGCCGGCCTGCAACGCACGCCGGACCGCGCGCGCATGGGCCCGGGGACCGGCATGGGCCAGCCAGCGCCCGAAGCTCGCCTGCAGCAGCGCGATGGCCATGCCGCTCGCCACCTCGCCGCCGTTGTAGCCCCCCATGCCGTCGGCCAGGATGGCCAGGCCGAGCGCAGGGTCGAAGGCGATGGCGTCTTCGTTGTTCGCCCGCACCCGCCCGGAATCCGTCAGCGCCGCGAAATCCCAAGGCAAGGACACGGCTCCAGGGGAATATGCGGCGCCGGTGATTGCCATGTGCGAGGTCTTTCGTGTCAAGTCGCCGCGTGGGCGCGCTGCTGCATGGAGCGACCGATGGCCACCACGATGGCCGCCCCTGCCGCTGCAGCAGCGTAATGCAGCCACGGATTCACCGCCAGTACGTCATGCAGCGAAACGTCTTCCACGATCGTCTCGCCACCCACCCAACCGATCAGCGCGGCACCCAGCATCACGATGATCGGGAAGCGCTCCATCACCTTGATCATCAACGTGCTGCCGAAGATCACCAGCGGAATGCTGATCGCCAGGCCCAGGATCAGCAACACCATGTCGCCGCTTGCAGCGGCCGCCACGGCAATGACGTTGTCGAGGCTCATCACCAGGTCGGCAATGAGGATTGTGCGGATCGCGGCGGCCAGGGTTCCGTATTCCTTGCCCTCGCCCTCGTCTTGCTCGTCGTCGCTGAGCAGTTGCACGCCGATCCAGAGCAAGAGCAGGCCGCCAGCGATCTGCAGGTAGGGCAGCGCCAACAACTTGGCGGCAACGACTGTCAGCACGATGCGTAGCACCACGGCTGCCCCGGAGCCGAACATCACGGCTTTCTTTTGCTGTTGCGGCGGCAGTGAGCGCGCAGCCAGCGCGATGACCACCGCGTTGTCACCGGAAAGGATGATGTTGATCCAGACGATCTTCATCAGGCCCAACCAGAAATCAGTCGAATAAAGGAATTCCATCCATCGTGCTCCGAGCCCTATGTCTGGAACCAAAAAAGCGCCGGCAACCAACGTTGCGGGCGCCTTTTTCCAGATGCAGGCAGTTGTTTTGCCAAGCGCGAATTTACAAACGTGATTTCAGCAGTTTGCCCAATTCCGAGAAGTTGCGCGTCACGGTGAACCCGCACTCTTCCATGATCGCCAGCTTGGCATCGGCCGTGTCGGCGCCGCCCGAGATCAGCGCGCCGGCGTGGCCCATGCGCTTGCCCGGAGGCGCGGTGACGCCTGCGATGAAGCCGACGATCGGCTTCTTCATGTTGTCCTTGCACCAGCGCGCGGCGTCGGCTTCGTCCGGGCCGCCGATTTCGCCGATCATGATGACGGCGTCGGTGTCGGGGTCGTCGTTGAAGGCTTTCATCACGTCGATGTGCTTCAGGCCGTTGATCGGGTCGCCGCCGATGCCGACCGCTGTCGACTGGCCGAGGCCGATTTCCGTCAGCTGCGCCACCGCTTCATACGTCAGCGTGCCCGAGCGCGAGACCACGCCGATGCGGCCCTTGCGGTGGATGTGGCCCGGCATGATGCCGATCTTGATTTCGTCGGGCGTGATCAGGCCGGGGCAGTTCGGGCCGAGCAGCAAGGTCTTCTTGCCGCCGGCCGCTTCCTTGGCCTTCATCCTGTTGCGCACTTCGAGCATGTCGCGCACCGGGATGCCTTCGGTGATGCAGATCGCCATGTCGAGGTCAGCCTCGACGGCTTCCCAGATGGCTGCGGCGGCGCCCGGAGGCGGCACGTAGATCACCGACACGGTGGCGCCGGTCTGCGATGCGGCTTCCTTGACCGAGCCGAAGATCGGGATGTTGAAGATCGATTCGCCGGCCTTCTTCGGGTTCACGCCCGCGACGAAGCAGTTCTTGCCGTTCGCGTATTCCTGGCACTTCTCCGTGTGGAACTGGCCGGTCTTGCCGGTGATGCCCTGGGTGATGACCTTGGTGTCTTTGTTGATGTAGATCGACATGCTTGTTCCTTAGGCCTTGGCTTTGACTGCTGCGACGACCTTCTGGGCCGCTTCCGCCATGGTGTCGGCGCTGATGATCGGCAGGCCCGAATCAGCCAGCAGCTTCTTGCCTTCGACTTCGTTGGTGCCCTTCATGCGCACGACCAGCGGCACTTGCAGGTTCACCGCCTTGCAGGCTGCGATCACGCCGGTGGCGATGGTGTCGCACTTCATGATGCCGCCGAAGATGTTCACGAGGATGGCTTCCACGTTCTTGTTCTTCAGCATGATCTTGAAGGCTTCGGTGACCTTCTCGGGGGTGGCGCCGCCGCCCACGTCGAGGAAGTTGGCCGGTTCGCCGCCGAAGAGCTTGATGGTGTCCATGGTGGCCATGGCCAGGCCGGCGCCGTTCACCAGGCAACCGATGTTGCCGTCGAGAGAGATGTAGGCCAGGTCGAACTTGCTGGCTTCGACTTCTGCCGCATCCTCTTCGTCGAGGTCGCGCAGGGCGACGATCTCGGGATGGCGGAACAGCGCGTTGCTGTCGAAGTTGAACTTGGCGTCCAGCGCCATGACCTTGCCCTTGCTGTCACGGTTGAGCGGGTTGATCTCGACCAGCGAGGCATCCGTCTCCATGTAGCAGGCGTAGAGCTTCTTGAGGATGTCGACGGTCTGCGCGGTGGAATCGGCCGGCATGCCGATGCCGTCTGAGATTTCCTTCGCTTGCGCGTCGGTCAGGCCGACCTTGGGGTCGGCCAAGACGGTGATGATCTTCTCGGGCGTGTCGTGCGCGACGGCCTCGATGTCCATGCCGCCTTCGCTGGAGGCGATGAACGCGACCTTCTGCGTGGCGCGGTCGGTCACGGCCGACACGTAGTATTCCTTGTTGATGTCGGCGCCGTCCTCGATGTAGAGGCGGCGGACCTTCTGGCCTTCGGGGCCGGTCTGGTGCGTGACGAGTTGCATGCCGAGAATCTCGCCGGCCAGGCGCTTGACGTCGTCGATGCTCTTGGCGACCTTGACGCCGCCGCCCTTGCCGCGGCCACCCGCGTGGATCTGGGCCTTGACTACCCACACCGGGCCGCCGAGCTTCTGGGCGGCCTCGACCGCCTCCTGCACCGTGTATGCCGGAATGCCACGCGGCACCGGCACACCAAACTTGGCAAGGATTTCCTTGCCTTGGTATTCGTGAATCTTCATGAGGATGTCTCTCGGAAGAGGAGGTTGGGACGGGAGATGGGGATGTTGTCCGAGGGCCACGTGCGCTGCAAGACTGGCCGGCGAACAACCGGGGAATGTATCATGGTGCGCTGCACCAACCGCAGGCATCTGCTTGCGGTCAATACGTAGTTACTCCAGCGCAAAAAGAACTCCATGGTCAAGGTCTTCATCGACGGCGAAGCCGGCACCACCGGCCTGCAAATCCGCGAACGTCTCGCCACGATGCCCGGCATCGAGGTGGTGAGCATCGATCCCGCATTGCGCAAGGACGTGAACGCCAAGCGAGAGCTGATGGCCGGGGTCGACCTGGTGATGCTCTGCCTGCACGACGACGCGGCCATCGAGTCGGTGGCGTTGATCGATCAGTTGAGCGGCAAGAAGCCGAAGATCATCGACGCGTCGACGGCGCATCGCGTGAACCCGGCGTGGACCTTCGGTTTCCCCGAACTGGTGGCCGGCCACTGGGAAGCGGTGGCCAAGGCCGACCGCGTGGCCAACCCGGGCTGCTACGCCACCGGCGCCATCGCCATCGTGCGTCCGCTGATCGACGCCGGACTGCTGCGTGCCGACCAGCCGATTGCCCTGCCATCGGTCAGCGGCTTCTCGGGCGGCGGCCGGACCATGATCGAGGCCTACGAGTCGGGTGCGGCGCCGGCGTTCGAGACCTATGCGCTCGGCCTCAAGCACAAGCACATCCCCGAGATCATGAAGTACACAGGGCTCACGCACCGCCCCGTCTTCATCCCCTCGGTCGGCAACTTCAAACAGGGCATGCTGGTGCAGTTGCCATTGGACCTGGACCAACTGCCAGGCAAGCCGAAGGCCGGCGACCTGCACGATGCGCTCGCGGCGCACTATGCCAGCAGCAACACGCCGGCCCGATACGTGAAGGTGCTTCCGCCCACCGACAGCGGCAAGATCGATCCGTTGGCGCTCAACGACACCAACGAACTCGAGATCCGCGTGTTCCCGAACGAAGACCACCGCCACGCGGTCGTCATCGCGCGGCTCGACAACCTGGGCAAGGGCGCGAGCGGTGCGGCGGTGCAGAACCTCGAATTGATGCTGGGGCTCTGAGCTTCGTCGCTGCGCTGGCGGGGCTACCCGCCTTGACACCTCGGGCAATGCCGAAGCAGGAGGGATTCCCAGGCACGACGCAAGACCGGCTCGACCCTTTGTCCGACGCTACAGATTCGATAGCAATGCGTGCAATTGTGGCGCGCATTTCCGCGGTTCCGGGCGTGCAAATGTGGCTATCATCCGGCGATCCAAACAAGAGGAGCGCTGAACATGGCCGCCAAATTCCAGAAGCCCACCGGCGCGTTCGTGGCCGCATCCTGGGCCGCACTGTTCGTCGGCGCGATCGTCTTCCTCATCGGGTTGTGGAACGCCTCCATGCAACTCAATGAGAAGGGCTACTACTTCACCATCCTGATGTACGGCCTGTTCTCCGCCGTGTCCCTGCAGAAGTCGGTGCGCGACCGGCTCGAGGGCATTCCGGTCACCAACATCTACTACAGCCTATGCTGGGTCTCGCTGTTGCTGTCGGTGGCGCTGTTGGCCGTGGGCCTCTTCAATGCCACGCTGGCGGGGAGCGAGAAGGGCTTCTATGGCATGGCGTTCCTGCTCGCGCTGTTCGGTGCGGTCGCCGTGCAGAAGAACGTGCGTGACATGGCTGCGCACAAGAGCGACACGCCCGGCTTGGCGGACGAGCCCGACGTGGCCTGAGCGGCCTGCGAAAGCCGGACGCCCGCTGCGCGGGTCTCAGCGCGTGAGATAGAAACCCACGGCCGCCAGCGCCGCGTGCGCGGCGACGGCAATCCACCAGATCGTGCGGGAGGGCGTGGCCGCATCCTGAAGCGCATCGCCGATGCGCTGGTTGAGCATGGTGCGCAAGGCGGGGTCTTCGGCGCCTGCCGCTGCCGCACCGAATTCACCCTGAGTCTGCTGCCAATGCGCCACCATGTCCGACAGCGGCAGCCGCGCAAGCACGAAGCCGATGGCCCTGGACAGCGCCTTGCTCTCCCCGAGGACCGGCGCGAGTTGCCGGCTCAAGGTTTCCACGGTGAGCCATTCCGGTACACGCTGCAATGCGCCGTACGTGCGGGGCATGGCCTCGATGCGGCCCGCGATGGCAGAGGCCAGTCGCTGAGAGAGGGTCTCGCCGTGGGCCCTGACCACCTGCTGCAGCGCCCGTGCATGGCCTTGCTTCACGCCGATCATCAGGTAGAGCGGGACGTACAGCATCAGCAACATGGCCACCAGCAAGGGCGGTGAGGCCAGCATTGCCAGCACGGCGCCGACGCCGCCCGCATGGGCTGCCGACATGCCCGGTCCATCGAAGCGGCCGAGGTACCACGCGAATGCGCCGCCGCCGAGCAGCAGGGCCAGGAGTCCGCCCACGACGACTGAACTCGCGAAAGCCGCGCCGGCCTTGAAGCCGGTGCGCATGAGAGACGGCGAAGCCGGCGTTGAAGCATTCGATGGCAAGAATTCCTCCCTGGATTGCGGTCTGCGCCGCGCCTTCGAATCATGCCAGTCCACGCCCGCCACGGGCGCGTTTAATTGATGTCCGCGTTCGTTTTCAGCGTCTTCGTGACCACGTCGGCCGAGAAGCCGCGGGCCAGCAGGAAGCGCACCTGCCGGGCGCGCTCGGCGGCATCCGCTGGCGGCACGCCGAAGCGGCGGCGCCAGACTTCCAGGGCACGGGGCAATTCGGTCTCGCGCAGGCTGGCCACAGCCTCGGCGATGGCCTCCGGAGCAATGCCCTTGTGCGCCAGCTCCTGCCGGACGCGCGCGGCGCCGACGCGCGAGGCACGTTGGTTCAGCACGGACTGGACCACGCGCGCCTCGCTGATGAAGTCTTTCGCGGCGAGTTCGTCGAGCGCCCGGCCCAGCGAGCCGGGCTCTTCCTCATGGCGCGCGAGCTTGCGTTCCAACTCCGCGCGCGAATGCTCTCGTTGGCTCAGCAGGCGCAGCGCGCGGCCTTTGAGGGAAGGGGCTCCAAATGCCATCGGCTGGCGTGTCGCTTACTTCTCGGCCTTGTCGGCCTTCTCAGCCTTCACGGGCTTGGCCACGGGCGCTTCGGGCGCACCCGCATCGGCGGCCAGCAGCGGAATGCCCAGCGATTCGCGCACCTTGTTCTCGATCTCGCGCGACAGCTCCGGGTTCTCGCGCAGGAACTCGCGCGCGTTGTCGCGGCCCTGGCCGATCTTCTCGCCGTTGTAGGCGTACCAGGCGCCGGACTTGTCGACGATCTTTGCCGTGACGCCCATGTCGATGATCTCGCCCTCGCGGCTGATGCCTTCGCCGAACAGGATGTCGAACTCGGCCGTCTTGAAGGGGGGCGAGACCTTGTTCTTCACCACCTTGACCTTGGTCTCGTTGCCGATGGCTTCGTCGCCCTTCTTGATGGTGCCGATGCGGCGAATGTCCAGCCGCACCGAGGCGTAGAACTTCAGCGCGTTGCCGCCGGTGGTGGTTTCGGGCGAGCCGAACATCACGCCGATCTTCATGCGGATCTGGTTGATGAAGATGACCATGCAGTTGGTCTTCTTGATCGTGGCGGTGAGCTTGCGCAGCGCCTGGCTCATCAGGCGGGCCTGCAGGCCGGGCAGGGAGTCGCCCATTTCGCCTTCGATTTCGGCCTTGGGCGTGAGCGCGGCGACCGAGTCGACCACGATCAGGTCGACGGCGCCGGAACGCACCAGCGAGTCGACGATTTCAAGGGCTTGCTCGCCGGTGTCGGGCTGGCTGATGAGCAGGTCGGACAGGTTCACGCCGAGCTTCTGGGCGTACTGCACGTCGAGCGCGTGTTCGGCATCGACGAAGGCGCAGGTGCCGGCCTGACGTTGCATCTCGGCGATGACCTGCAGCGTGAGCGTGGTCTTGCCCGAGGATTCAGGGCCGTAGATCTCGATGACGCGGCCGCGCGGCAGACCGCCGACGCCCAGCGCGATGTCCAGGCCCAGCGAACCGGTGGAGACCACCTGGATGTCTTCCAGCGCCTCGCCTTCGCCCAGCCGCATGATCGTGCCCTTGCCGAACTGCTTTTCGATCTGCGCCAGCGCGGCCTGCAGTGCCTTGGCCTTTTCGCTGTTCGGGACCGAGATGCTGGTGCCCTTGACGAGTGCGTCCATGAAAAATCTCCTTGAATATCAACGGTTTGTGTTTGGTTTTCGCATCTGTGTTTGATAACAGGCTGGATGCTTGAACAGTAGTGTATGCGGCTGTATAAATCCGTAAAGTCGATTTTTAGTCAGTTTGCTTTACCATATGCACGATGACCACGGACCCCGAAGACGACTGGCGGCAGACCCACCTGGGCCGCCTGCTCGGCCACGCGATGCGCCGCTTCGACGAGCGCGTGCTGGCGCTGATGGCGCACGACATCGACGTGCCCCTGGCGTTGTCGAACCTCGCCGCGCGCCAGCAGGTCAGCGCCGCCCACATCCACATCACGCGGCACTTGGCGCGCAACGGCTCGCGCCTGACCGAACTGGCCGAGCGCGCCGGCATGACCAAGCAGGCGATGGGCACGCTGGTCGACCAATGCGAGGCCTGGGGCATCGTGACGCGCGGGCCCGACCCGCTCGATGCGCGGGCGCGGCGCGTGGAGTTCACCAACGACGGGCTGGCCTGGCTCGATGCCTTCCGGCGCGCCGTGGCGCAGGCGGAGCAGGAGTTCCGCGCCAGCGTGGGCGACGAGGTGGCGACGGTGGTGACGATCGGGCTGGAGGCCTATGCAACCTGAGCGAAAGGCCATGGACGCACTTCTAGAATCGGCGCTCGATAGAGCTAAATCGCAGGGACACCACACCAACGGGGACACCACCCATGCGAATCCTGATTGCCGAAGATGACCAGGTCCTGGCCGATGCCTTGCTGCGCAGCTTGCGCACCTCGGGCGCGGCGGTCGACCACGTGGCCACCGGCTCGCAGGCCGATGCCGCGCTGATGACCAACAGCGAATTCGACCTGCTCATCCTCGACCTCGGCCTGCCCAACCTGCACGGCCTGGAAATCCTGAAGCGGCTGCGCGCCCGCGGCTCCTCGCTGCCGGTGTTGGTGCTGACCGCCGCCGACAGCGTGGAGGAGCGCGTCAAGGGGCTGGACTACGGCGCCGATGACTACATGGCCAAGCCGTTCTCCCTGCAGGAGCTGGAGGCGCGGGTTCGCGCGCTCACGCGCCGCGGCATGGGCGGCACCAGCAACGCGATCCGGCACGGCCCGCTGGTGTACGACCAGGCCGGCCGCGTGGCGACCATCGACGGGCGGATGATCGAGCTGTCGGCGCGCGAACTGGGCCTGCTCGAAGTGCTGCTGCAGCGCGCCGGCCGGCTGGTCAGCAAGGACCAGTTGGTGGAGCGGCTGTGCGAATGGGGCGAGGAGGTGAGCCTCAACGCGATCGAGGTCTACATCCACCGCCTGCGCAAGAAGATCGAGAAGGGCCCGATCCGCATCGCGACGGTGCGCGGGCTGGGCTACTGCCTGGAGAAGATCCAGGCGTAGCCTGGAAGCCGCCTTACTGCTGCTTGTCCAGATACATCGTCATGACGTAGCGGGGCGACTTGGCGATCATGACCAGCGAGCGGAAATAGCCATTCCCGACGTAGTCGCCGGCCCCGGTCAAGTAGATTGCGCTCGGGCCGGCGTAGTCTCCGGCGGTGTCCAGTTCGCACGCCTTCTGTGTGCCTGTCGCCGCATTGGCCGTGTTCAATGTCAGGTCGTACATGTTCTTCGCGGTCTTCGGCTCCGACTGCAGCAGCGTGCCCCAGAGCTTGCAGGTCCCGAATTCCGAGCCGCCGGTCGTCCCGGTCAGCACGCCCTTCTCGTCGATCTTGATCGAGACAGTGACATTCGATTCGCTGACGCCCCATTTGCCCGCGACGCTTTGCTGGCTCACGGCCAGCGCATTGGCGTTGCTGTACTTCAGCGGCCCCCAGGCCTGGGATGAGCGGCCGTCCCTCGCGTAGCTGCCATCCATCGAGGCCTTCGCGCTGAATGTGCCGGAGCCCGTGATGACCGGTTCGTCAATGAACCCGAGCGAGCGCGTGTCGCCGTTGAACACCCAGTTCGAGCCACCGGTGACGCTGATGGAGCCCCAGGTCCAATCGAGGAGGCCGCGGCGCACCAGCGACCCCTGCGCGCCGACCAGCGTGAAGCCCCACATGTCTTCGTAGATGCCTTCGCCATTGACGCCGACCTCGGCCGTCGAGCCGGGCTGCGGCGCGACGAGGGACGGTGCGGGCTCGCTGCCCGCCACAGGGTCATAGCGATCGGGCGCTGGAATCGTGGGTGCGGGTGCGGGTGCGGGTGCGGGCGCAGGAGGTGTCGGCGCCGCGGGCGCAGGTGGCACAGAGCCCGGCACAGTCGCAGGCGTGCCGGTTTGCGCTGGCGTGACCGCGAGCGCTTGCGTTGGCGTTGCGGCTGGGGTTGCGCCGTCAGGCGTTGACGTGGCCGTCGTCGGGCCCGATTGCCCTTCGGGCGAGGCGGCGGCGGGCGTCGTTGTCCCTGTGGCCATGGGGAGGAACCCGCCTCCACTCCCACCCCCACCTCCACCGCCACAAGCGGTCAACGCGGCGCACAAGGCGGCGGCGGCCGCGGCGGTGAACAAAGGCTTTGCGCGCAGGCGCGACGATTCAATATTCAATTGGATTTCTCCCTGACGTTTCGGATGGCTGAACAGAAGCACCGACGATAGTTTTCGATCCATCGCGCGGCCATCGGCGCCTTCCGCGTCGCAGGCGGAAACTTCCTCACAATTGACAATCCGTTTCATGTCTGAGGAAAACGTCACTTGAGATTCTTCAATCGCGGCCAGCGCTCGCTGTTCGGCGAGATCCTGGACTGGATGCTCACGCCGCTCCTGCTGCTGGTGCCGGTGAGCATCAGCGTGACCTGGCTGGTGGCGCAGGGCATCGCCAACCGGCCGTTCGACCGTGCGCTCGAATACAACGTCCAGACGCTGGGCACGCTGGTCACGGTGCAGGGGGAGCGCGTGCAGTTCTACCTGCCGCAGCCGTCGCGCGACATCATGCGGGCCGACGACACCGACCATGTCTACTACCAGGTGCGAGGGGCCGAAGGCGAACTGCTCGGCGGCGACGCCGACCTGCCGCCGCCGCCGGACGACGAGTCGCCATCGAGCGAGCGCGTGCTGATCCGCGAGGACCGGATGCGCGACGAGACGGTGCGCGTGGCCTACACCTGGGTCCAGCCGCGCCTGCCCGGCGCCGGCCTGGTGCTGGTGCAGGTGGCGGAGACGCGGCGCAAGCAGGAGGTGCTGGCCACGGAGATCATCAAGGGCGTGCTGCTGCCGCAATTCGCGATCCTGCCGCTGGCGATCCTGCTGATCTGGCTGGCGCTGGTGCGCGGCATCAAGCCGCTGTCGGAGCTGGAAGACCGCATCCGCGAGCGCAAGTCCGACGACCTGAGCCCGCTCGACGACAGCGCGGTGCCGGTCGAGGTGGCGCCGCTGGTGGCCTCGGTCAACGGGCTGCTGACGCGGCTGAACGAAACCATCGCGACGCAGCGCCGCTTCCTGGCCGACGCGGCGCACCAGTTGAAGACGCCGCTGGCCGGGCTGCGCATGCAAGCCGACCTGGCGCAGCGCGAAGGTGCAAGCGCGGAAGACCTGAAGCAGTCGCTCAAGCAGATCGGCCGCTCCAGCATCCGGGCCACGCACACGGTGAACCAGCTGCTGGCGCTGGCCCGTGCCGAAGGCGGCGGCGGCGCGGTGGCCCGGCAAGGCTGCGACCTGGCGCGGATCACCATCGAGGTGGTGCGCGAAGCGGTGCCGCGTGCGATCGAGCGGCGCATCGACCTCGGCTACGACGGCGTGGAAGCCGGCACGGCGGGGGTGATGATCCACGGCAACCCGACCTTGCTGAAGGAACTGGTGCGCAACCTGATCGACAACGCCATCAACTACACGCCGTCATCGAGCGAGCGGCCCGGCGTGATCACCGCGCGGGTGCTGGCGGACCCCTTCGGGCGGGTGACGCTGCTGCAAGTGGAAGACTCGGGGCCGGGCATTGCCGTGCACGAGCGCGAACTGGTGTTCCAGCCCTTCTACCGCGTGCTCGGCAACGAGGCCGACGGTTCGGGGCTGGGCCTGCCCATCGTGCTGGAGATCGCGCGCCAGCACAACGCCACGGTGGAGCTGGGCGATGCGCGGCCGGGGAGGCAGCCGCGCGGGGCGTTGTTCAGCGTGCGCTTTCAGACGAATTACTGAGCCCGCGGGGGCTGCGCCCGGCCCGCCCCCGAGGGGCATCAAATCGAGATGGCAGAGCCACATCGACTTGCGAGCACAAGCCGGTCTGTCGGCGTCCGTCCAGCAGTGCCACGCTCGATTCTCTTGAAGGCGCATCCGGCCTCGCGCGGGGGAACCCGGCGGCGTCAGAGGCCTTCGTGATCGGCGCTGGATGTGGACGGCGCGTTCGGCGAAGTCGGAGGTGCTGGCGCCGGCTCGGACGGCGATGCCGCGGCGGCCGGCACGGGTGCAACGACGTCCG
This sequence comes from Variovorax sp. dw_954, assembly GCF_018449755.1. Classification (NCBI taxonomy): domain Bacteria; kingdom Pseudomonadati; phylum Pseudomonadota; class Betaproteobacteria; order Burkholderiales; family Comamonadaceae; genus Variovorax; species Variovorax sp. dw_954. The sequence continues at coordinate 69,991 of NZ_JAAVVD010000016.1, forward strand.
ACTCCTTGCGAATCTGCAATGCCTCCGGCCGGACCTGCTGCGCCATTCGCTGCGGCTCGCGCTCCGACAGCGACGCCGGCGCAGCACCGAACATCGCGAGCCCGCCCTGGGTCCAGGCGAAGTACAGGAGGTTGAGCGCGACCAGCGCCATCAGCAGCAGGCGCGCCCGCTTCATCCTCGCACCTCGCCCGCCTTGGGGCGCACGCTGACCTCCGAGCTGGTGATCGACTGCAAGCCGGCCGACGTGCGCACGAGCAATTCACCGCCCGCGCCGACGCCCTCGCAGGCGCCGATGGTGCCGTCGCTCAGGCTCAGCTCTCGCCCGTGCAACGCGTCGCGCGCGGCGAAGGCCTGTGTGAAGGGCGCGAATCCCTGCGCGGCGAAGCGCAACACGTCGCGCACCAGTGGCGCCGCGATGGCGGCCAGGGCCTGCGGTGCGGTCGCATCGGCGCGGAATTCCCGAAGCCAGGCCGGCGCCGTGTTCAAGCCCTCGGCCGGGCGCGGTCCGATGTTGAGGCCGATGCCGATGACCACGAAGCGCTGCGCCTCGCCGCCGTGCGGCATGGCGGTCTCGATGAGGATGCCGCCGAGCTTGCGGTCTTGCGCCGTCCACAGGTCGTTGGGCCACTTGAGGCGAATCTGCGCGCCCTCCGGATCGAGGCTGTCGGCCACGCTTGCGCCGACGGCCAGCGACAGGCCCGACCAGTCGGCCGGCGCCAGCGGCAGTCCGAGCGAAAAAGTCAGCGATTCGTCGAGCGTGCCCGGCCCGGCATCGCTGGCGCTCTGCCAGGGCCGTCCAAGGCGGCCGCGGCCCGCGGTCTGGCGCTCGGCCACCAGCAGCACCGGCGCCGCATCCCCCGCACGTGCGCGGCGCATGAGCTCGGTGTTGGTCGAGTCGATCTCGGGCACCCACTCGACCGTCATGCCAGCCACCAGCGCGCCGAGCGCGGCGCGCAGTTCGGTGACCGGCCAGGCAGGGGTCATGGCTTGTCGGCCTTCTTGCCGGACTTCCTGTCCGACTTCCCGGCCTTCCCGTCCTGCTTCTTCGGCTTGGCGGCCTTGGCCTTCTTCTCCAGCTTCTCGACCTTGTCCGCCTTCTCGCCCTTGCCAGCCTTCGCGACCTTTTCCACCTTCTTCTTTTTCTTCTTCCGGACCGGCTCCGCCTTGGCCCCATCGTCATCGCCCTTGGGCGACAGCAGGGTGCCCCGGCAGGTCTCGGCGCCGCACCAGCACGGGTACTCGGCCAGCAGTTCGGGCGTGTACTCCTCGTCGATGATCAGGCCGTAGTCGTAGTTGAGTTCCTCGCCGGCGGCGATGTCGCGCAGCGCCTTGATGAAGATGCGGCCCTCCTGCTCGTCGGCCTCGCAGTTCGGCGCGCAGGCATGATTGATCCAGCGGGCGGCATTGCCGTTGACCTTACCGTCGATGACATGCTTGTCGTCGATATGGAAGTAAAAGGTATGGTTCGGCTGCGCCGGGTCATGCGGATGACGGCGCAGGGCTTCCTTCCAGCTGATCACCTCGCCCTTGTATTCGACGATCGTCTCGCCCTCGGCAATGTCCTGCATGGCAAAAACACCGTTGCCGTGCACTTCGGAGCGGCGCGTCTGGATGCGACGACCTGAGTTCAAAGGGGATTTGGAAGGCATCGCCGAAGTCTGTTAGTTTGAATATGCACACGTATGCGTGCGCGCGCGTACACACGCGAGAAGCGGCAGATTGTAGATAGAGAGAAAAGATGACCAAGACTCTGGTGATTGCAGAAAAACCGTCGGTGGCGCAGGACATCGTTCGCGCGCTCACGCCTACGGCCGGCAAGTTCGACAAGCACGACGAGCACTTCGAAAACGAACACTACGTCGTGACAAGCGCGGTGGGCCACCTGGTGGAGATCCAGGCGCCCGAGGAGTTCGACGTGAAGCGCGGCAAATGGAGTTTTGCCAACCTGCCGGTGATTCCGCCGCACTTCGACCTGAAGCCCGTCGACAAGACCAAGACCCGGCTCAACGCCGTGGTCCGGCAGGCCAAGCGCAAGGACGTGACGCAACTCATCAACGCCTGCGACGCGGGCCGCGAGGGCGAGCTGATCTTCCGCCTGATCGAGCAATACGCGGGCGGCGCCAAGCCGCTGGGCAAGCCGGTGCGGCGCCTCTGGTTGCAGTCGATGACGCCGCAGGCCATCCGCGATGGCTTCGACTCGCTGCGCACCGAAAAGCAGATGCAGGGCCTGGCCGACGCCGCGCGTTCGCGCTCCGAGGCCGACTGGCTGGTGGGCATCAACGGCACACGGGCCATGACGGCCTTCAACTCGCGCGATGGCGGCTTCTTCCTGACGACCGTGGGCCGCGTGCAGACGCCGACGCTGTCGGTGGTGGTGGAGCGCGAGGAGCAGATCCGCAAGTTCGTCTCGCGCGACTACTGGGAGATCCACGCGAGCTTCGCGGCCGAAGCCGGCCAGTACCCCGGCAAGTGGTTCAACCCCGACTGGAAGAAGGCCAACGCACCCCTGCTCGCGAACGGCGAGCCGGATGCCGAGCAACGCGCCGACCGCGTCTGGAATGAACGCGAGGCGCGCGAGATCGCCGATGCATCGCGCGGCAAGCCCGCCACCGTCACCGAGGAAAGCAAGCCGACGACGTCTGCCTCGCCGATGCTGTTCGACCTGACGTCGCTGCAACGCGAGGCCAACAGCCGCTTCGGCTACAGCGCCAAGACCACGCTCGCACTGGCCCAGAGCCTGTATGAACGCCACAAGGCGCTGACCTATCCGCGGACCGATTCGCGCGCGCTGCCCGAGGACTACCTGCCGGTGGTGAAGGACACCATGAAGATGCTCGCCAACAGCGGCATGAAGCACCTGGCGCCCTTCGCGAAGCAGGCGGTCGACGGCAACTACGTCAAGCCCAACAAGCGCATCTTCGACAACGCCAAGGTGTCGGATCACTTCGCCATCATCCCCACGCTGCAGGCGCCCAGCGGCCTGAGCGAAGCGGAGCAGCGGCTGTACGACTTCGTCGTGCGGCGCTTCCTGTCGGTGTTCTTCCCGAGCGCCGAGTACCAGGTGACCACGCGCATCAGCACGGTCGAGACCAACGGCAAGAAGTACCCGTTCCGCAGCGACGGCAAGGTGCTGGTCAAGCCGGGCTGGCTCGCCATCTACGGCAAGGAAGCCGTATCGGACGACGACGAGAAGGACGGCAAGAACCTCGTGCCGGTGAAGCCGGGCGAGATCGTCAAGACCGAGTCCGCCGACATGAAGGGCCTGAAAACGCGTCCGCCGGCGCGCTACTCCGAAGCCACCTTGCTCGGCGCGATGGAAGGCGCGGGCAAGCTCATCGACGACGACGAATTGCGCGAAGCGATGCAGGAGAAGGGTCTCGGCACGCCCGCCACGCGCGCGGCCACCATCGAAGGCCTGATCGCCGAGAAGTACATGCTGCGCGAAGGCCGCGAGCTGATCCCGACGGCCAAGGCCTTCCAGCTCATGACGCTGCTGCGCGGCCTGGGCGTGGAAGAACTCTCGCGCGCCGAACTCACCGGCGAGTGGGAGTTCAAGCTCGCGCAGATGGAGCACGGCAAGCTCAGCCGCGACTCGTTCATGCGCGAGATCGCCAAGATGACGGAGCACATCGTCAAGAAGGCGAAGGAGTACGACCGCGACACCGTTCCCGGCGACTACGCCACGCTGCAGGCGCCCTGCCCCAACTGCGGCGGCATCGTGAAGGAAAACTACCGCCGCTACGCCTGCACCGGCAAGAGCGGCACCGGCGAGGACGCCTGCGGCTTCTCCTTCGGCAAGTCGCCGGCCGGCCGCACTTTCGAAGTGGCCGAGGCGGAGGCCTTGCTGCGCGACAAGCACATCGGCCCGCTGGAAGGCTTCCGCTCCAAGGCGGGCTGGCCCTTCACGTCGGAGATCATCATCAAGTTCGATGAAGAGACCAGCAACTGGAAGCTGGAGTTCGACTTCGGCGACGACAAGAACGAGGACAGCGGCGAGATCATCGACTTCAGCGGCCAAGCCTCGCTGGGGCCGTGCCCGATCTGCGCGGCCAGGGTGTTCGAATCCGGCAGCAACTACGTGTGCGAGAAGTCGGTGCCGACCAATGAACAGCCGACGCCGAGCTGCACCTTCAAGAGCGGGAAGATCATCCTGCAGCAACCGGTCGACCATGAGCAGGTCAAGAAGCTGCTGGCCACCGGCAAGACGGACCTGCTCGACAAGTTCGTGTCGATGCGCACCCGCCGCGCGTTCAAGGCCTTCCTCGCCTGGAACAAGGATGAAGGCAAGGTGACCTTCGAGTTCGAGCCGCGCGCCAGCAAGTTCCCGCCCCGCAAGACCTTCGGCAAGGCCGCGCCCGCGAAGACGGCGGCCTCGGCAAAGACCGCCGCCGCGAAGAAGGCGCCTGCAGCAAAGAAGGCCGCTGCCAAGAGTGCCGCCGCGCCCAAGGCTCCGCGCAAGACCGGCGCCGGCCTCAAGCCCAGCAGCGAGCTGGCCGCCGTGATCGGCGCCGAACCGGTGGCGCGCACCGAGGTCATCAAGAAGCTCTGGGACTACATCAAGGCCAACGGCCTGCAGGATGCGGCCAACAAGCGCGCGATCAATGCCGATGCCAAGCTGAAGCCGGTGTTCGGCAAGGACCAGGTGACGATGTTCGAACTGGCCGGCATCGTCGGCAAGCACCTGTCGGCCGACTGACGCGCCAGGGCGCACAAGGCAAACGGGCCCCGATCGCGCTGATCGGGGCCCGTTGTTCTTTGCGGGTCTGCCTGGTCGCCGCTACCGAAGGAACTCGCGAACCACCGGTGCCACCTCGGTCGCCTTGTTCATCAGGAACAGGTGGCCGTCATCCACGATGTGCAGTCTTGCATTGCGCATGAGCGAGGCCTGCAGGCGCGCATTGACCAGCGGCACCAGCGGATCGTCGCTCCCTGCCATCAACAACGTCGGATGGTGGATGCGCCACAGGAACGGCAGGCTGCTCCACGCTGCCATGGCCAGCAGCTGGTAGCGATAGCCCTTGGAGTCGCCGCCGCGCGCATGGTCGGTGAAAAGCTTGATGGCATCGGGGTCGGCGCGCAACGAGCCACCGTAGATGTCGGGCGCGATGCTCTTCATGTAGCCCTTGTCCCGGTAGCGCTTCGGATTGATCATTTTCCAGAGCACGCTGGGCTTGCCGGGCAGCATGGTTTGCCCGCCCATGGTCGTCGCCGCGAGCACCAGCCTGCGCACGCGCGCCGGAAACTGGATGGCGAACTGCTGTGCGAGCCCACCGCCCCATGACACGCCCAGCACGTCGACCTGGTCGTAGCCCAGTTCGTCCAGCACATTCGCCGCGAGGCGCGCCATCGTGAACAGCCGATAGGGACTCTTGGGCGCTGGCGACTTGCCGGCGCCGGGCACGTCGAAGATCACTGTCTCGGTGTCGCCGAGTTCGGCGATGAAGGGGCTGACCAGTTCGAGATTGGCGCCGATCCCGTTGAACATCAGCAACGGCTTGCCTGTGAGCGCGCCACCGACGCGCGCGCCGGGCCGGATGCCCACGCGCAGCAGCTGTTCGCCGATCGTCAGGGTGCCGATGTACATCCCCGATTTGGGATCGAACTGCACGTCCTTGAGCCGATCCTGGGGCGCTGCGACCGCAACGCTGGTTTTCTTGGCGGTGCCCATGAGTGATGTAGCCCAGTTCGCGAGGCGGAGCGGCGCACAGAGGCGCAAGACGGCGGCGCTCACTTTTGCATGACGTATTCGCCCGGCGCAGCAACGCCCGGCTTGTTCTTCGCGCTGCCAAGCTTGGCGGGCGCCCGCACCTTGTCGCCGGAGCGCCGGTGCATCCAGTCCATCCAGTTCGGCCACCAGCTTCCGTCGATGCGCGTCGCACCCGCCGTCCACGCCTCGGCGTCCGGTCCGCCGACCTTGCCCGTCAGAAAGAAGGACTTGGCCGCGCCGGGCGGATTGAGCAGGCTCTGCAGGTGGCCGGCATTGACCAGCGTGAACGTGCTCTTGTCGCCGTAGATGCGCGCCGTCGGGTAGCACGCCTTCCAGGGCGTGATGTGGTCGGTGATGCCGGCCACGATGTAGGCGTCGACCTTGACCTTGCGCATGTCGATGGGCTCACCCAGCACCTTCAGCTTGTTGGCATGGATGAACGGGCTCTCCTGCATGATGTCCAGCAGGTCGGCATGGAACGCGGCCGGCAGGCGGGTCGTGTCGGCATTCCAGTACAGGATGTCGAAGGCGGGTGGGTCGTTGCCCAGCAGGTAGTTGTTGACCCAATAGCTCCAGATCAGGTCGTTGGGGCGCAGCCAGGCAAACACGCGCGCCAGCGCCTCACCGTCGATGTAGCCCTTGGCCTTGGTCGCGGCCTTGATGGTGGCCACGCTTTCGGGCGTCATGAACAAGCCCATGCTGGTGTCCGACACGTTTTCCGGATCCAGCGTGCACACCGGGCTGACCACGTTCGCGACCTTGCTTTGCCCGGTGGCGGCGAGCCAGCCGACATAGGAAGCCGCGGTCATGCCGCCCGAGCAGGCGCCCCACAGGGTGATGTCGGGACTGCCGGTGATGTCGCGCGCGGCATCCACCGCTTCGTCGAGTGCCTTGCAATAGGTCGACATGTCCCAGTCGCGCTGCTTTTCGCCGGGATTGAACCAGCTCACGCAGAAGATCTGGACGCCTTGCTCGACGACGAACTTGACCAGGCTCTTCTCCGGCGAGAGGTCCATGGCGTAGAACTTGTTGACCTGCGGCGGGCAGATCACGAGCGGACGGGTGTACACCTCGGCGGTTTGCGGCTTGTACTGGATCAACTCGAGCACGTCGTTCCTGAACACTACCTGGCCCGGCGTCAGGCACAGGTTCTTGCCGAGTTCGAACTTCGACTTGTCTACCGACGATGGCAAGCCACCGTTGTCGCGCCAGTCGCCCACGAGGTTCTTCATGCCCTTGACCAGGCTCTGGCCGCGCGTTTCCTTGGCGCGCTTGATTGCGGCGGGATTGATCAGGGCGTTGCTCGGCGCGATCGCGTCGATGTAGATGGAGGCCACCAGCTGGGCACGTGCCTTGTCGCGCGGGTCCATCTCGATGGCATCGAGGTAGTTGTTGATGACGCTGCCGGTGGCCGCATGCGCCTGGAGCAGGCGCTTGAGCAGGCCACTGCTGCGCCAGGCCGGGTCCGCGAAGCGCTTGTCCTTGGGATAGGGCTCCGCGTCGGATGCGCCGGAAACGACCTTGCCCAGTTCGAGCGCATAGGCAGCCCAGTGCTGCGCGACCTTTGCCGGCTGCTGGACGGCCGAGCCGAACAAGGCCTTGACGCCTTCGCCGAGGTCCTCGAAGCGCAGCCCGATGAACGGGTTCACGGCCAGGGTGTTGTTGGCAGCGTCTTCGGTCAGCCGGCTGACCAGTTCTGCGGAGTTCGCTGCTTCGGCAGGCGCGGCTGGCTTGGCACGCGTGTCTGGCTTGGCTGCCTTCGGCTTTGCGACGGCCGGCCGCTTCGCCACCGCCTTCGGCGCCACAGGCGCGGCCCTGGCCACCTTGGTTGCTTTCACAGCGGCCTTCTTCACAGGCTTGGCTGACTTCGCGGCCACTTTCTTGACCGGGACAGTGGTCGTGGCCTTGGCACGCTTGGTTGCCGCAGCCTGCCTCTTCGGATTTGTCTCTTCGCTCATCAGGTTCTCCGCGCTTTGCGCACCGTTGAATGCTTTCGTATCGACAGGGTCGCTCATGCCGCCCCGCCAGTACAACCAGCGTCTCGGCGATCAAGGCAGGCTTTGCCTCGCCCTCGATCTCCACCGTGTTAACCATCGTGACCGGATGCCTTCCTTTGCCCTGGTCCACGACGGATCCCATTGTCACCCGAGCCCGCACACGCGAACTCACCTTGACCGGTGCGATGAATCGGACCTTGTTCAAGCCATGGTTGAAAGAGGCGAACGACGGCAACGTCGCGATCGAAAACTCTGTCCCTGTTGTCATCTGGTATCCCTGTACCTGCGTGAAGTCACTATGCCACCCGGGCCTGCGCGATGCGGCCAGCGCGCCCCGACGTTTGACGCCCATTTCGAGAATAGCGACCGATTTGCAGCCCCCGTCTACGGAAAACCCTGTTCCCGATGCGCGAGGACGGGGCGGTGTCGCCAAGGCGTCTGCATGGGGCTATCGGCGCAGCAGCGCCTGACGCAGCAACCGCGCGGCGCGGTCGCGGATCTGCCCCGGCATGCGATGGCGCCAACGTTGCGGCTGGCGCCTGCCGGCCGCGCATGCATTGAGGAAGTCGTTGAGGATCGGCGTGTCGTCGACCGTGGTGATCACGCTGCCGCTGCCATGGAACTCCGGATGCCATTGCGTCGCCGCGATGTAGCCATGGCCGCCGCGGGTGGTCGTGCGGCGAATGGCTTCGGGCACGTGGTCCGGATAGCTCCAGGCCTCGATCTCGAAACCGGGCGCCAGGTCCTTGATGCCCTGGTGGTGGATGCTGTTGACGCGCGTGTGCGTGACGCCGGGGTACATGCCGGCCAGCCGCGTGCCCTCGACCAGCACCAGGTCGTGGTAGTTCTTGTCGTAGCTCACCGCATCGCGGTGCGTGAGCGCGCCGGCATGCTGGGTCTCGATGTCCTGGTAGAGCGTGCCGCCGAAGGCCACGTTGATGAGTTGCAGGCCGCGGCATACGCCGAAGATCGGCTTGCCGACCTGCTCGAAGGCCTCGACCAGGGCCAGGTCATAAAGATCGCGGATGCGGTCGCCGATCCAGGCTTCCTTCAGCGGCGTTTCGCCATAGCTGCCTGGCCACACGTCGGCGCCACCGTGCATCACGACGCCGTCGAGCCACTCGGCGTAGTGCGAGAGCCGGGTGTCGCCGCGCGCCGTCTCGCCGGTAGGGCACGGCACCATGACCACCATCGCCCCGGCCGACATCAGCCAGTGCGCGATCGACTGCTCCACGTACTGCAACGTCTTGTTGGTGAACAGCGAGCGCGTGGGGTCCGCGTGCTGGAAACAGGCGGAGAGGCCGATCTTGAGGCGGCCGGCAACGGTCTTGGGCATGGCGGGTCGATACCTGCAGGGCGAGGAAGTTCATTGTGCACACTCACTTCACAGATGGCGACCCGCCAGCCGATAAGCTTTGCGTTTCTCGCGCACATGGCCGCCTGCCTCACGAATTCATGAAGACCTTGGTATTGCTTCTGGCGCTCTGGAGCGCGACCACGTGCGCCATCGCGCAAGAGTCGACCGAAGCGAAGGCGCAGGAACTGGCTCGATTGCGAGCGCAGATCCAGGAAAGGCTCCAGGAACCACTCGACAAGGCGCCCGGGCCGCGGCGACGAGGCAAGTACGTCGTGTATGGCGGCACGGCCGCCGACACGTCCTACGCGGCATGGCTGCGCGGCACGTATTGCCGCATCGTCGCCGTGCACGCGAGCCTGAACGCGCCGGGGTCGCTGCCGAAGGGCCCCGGGCGCGGACGGCTGATGCTGACTGTGGAGCGTTCCGGGGACCTGCAGGCGGCGAGCATGCCGGTGTCGTTGGGCGACGCGCGGCTGGATGACTCGGTCATTGCAGCGGCGTCGCGGGCAGCGCCCTTTCCACCGCCGCCGCCGGAACCCGACGGCAAGGTCGACCTGCTCTGGACCGATGCAGTGATCGTCTATGGGAATGACGGGCTGGGGGCTCCCGACGAGTGTGCTGCTGAAGTCCAGCCCGGTGCGCTTCGCTTCGCGGACCGGGATTCCAGGAGTGCAGGCGCCTGCTATGCCAAGGGGTTGCCGGCCGCGCGCACCGACGAAGACCTGCGCAGCCTGGTCTCCCGCTGCGGCGACGAACCCGGCTACTTCGCGGCGCTGCGCCAACTCAACGCATTGCCGCTCCCCAAGGCTGCCGCCCTCCGGCTTCGGCCTGCCGGCCAGGAGCAGAACACGGTGCGCGTCAGCCTCGAGGCCGACGTGTTCTTCAACCTGCACCAGACCCGCACCCTGCCGATCGGTTTCGAAAAACTGGACCAGCTGATCGCACGCCTTGGCAAGGAGACCCGCATCGAAGCGATCCGGATCGCCAGTGGCAGCGACAGCTACGAAGCCGCGTCGGGCGACGGCGAACACCTGGCTCGCGCCCGGGCCGAAATGGTCCGCGCCTACCTCGCATCCGCGGGCCTGGACTCCGCGACACCCGTGGCGGTCACCCGGCGCGAGGGCTACGGCCCGTTCACGGCCGAGGGCCGTGCCCGCGACCGCTCGGCGCGCATCACGGTGCAAGCCATCGGCGAGCGGCCCTTAGGACACGTTTTGCACGTGTTCTAGCAACCATTGTGCCTATCAGGCTATAATCGAGGGTTCGCTGACACGACGAAGCACTTTTCGTCATACCGCCGGTTGGCCCGCATCCCGGGCCTCTGACTTCCCTGAAGCCGGCCCTCACAGTGCGTTGGAGCGCCAGACCGGGCGCCCATGATTGCCACCACTGCCTTCTGTCTTGTAAAGCGAATTTCGCGCCTTGTCGGCCGACCTTTCGTCGGCAACGCCGCGCGCCGTTTTCAAACATTTTTCAGGGTGCGTCACGCAAAGCGTGGCCATCGGGCATTGCAATTCATGGATCTCATTCACACCACTGTCGCAGTGGGCAAGTACCTTATCTCGCCGCTGATCCGGCACACCGTCGACGGCGATTTCGCCGCCTCCGTCTCGATCCGCTCCGGCCAGGGCCGGGGCACGCACGACCGCGTGATGCGGTTCACGCCGCGCTTCGACAGCCACGCGCTGGCGCACAGCTATGCCACCGAACAAGGCCTGGGCTGGGTGCGCGAACGCACCATGTCGCGCGTTGTAGTGACGTGACACGGGGTAAGCCTTTTTCAGCACAATTCACGATAATCACGCAGAGGTAACACATACATGGCCAAGGAAGAACTGATTGAAATGAACGGCGCAGTCACCGAGGTGCTGCCCGATTCGCGCTATCGCGTCACGCTCGACAACGGGCACCAGCTCATCGCCTACAGCGGCGGCAAGATGCGCAAGCACCACATCCGCATCCTGGCGGGTGACAAGGTATCGCTGGAGCTGTCGCCCTACGATCTGACCAAGGGCCGCATCACGTTCCGCCACCTGAACGGTCGCGGCCCGATGCCGCCGTCGAACACGACTCCCCGTCGCTGAAGCGTGCCGCCAGCCCTCGTGCTGGCGCGCGTCGAACCGGCCTCCGGGCTCCCGTTGCTATCCGCGGATAGCTCCTGCACAAGCAGCACGGGCGCCGGGGGCTTTTTATTTTCCTGAAGCAACGCTCCTGCACGCGCCGTGACCCGCAGCGCCGCGACCCGGCGAGGCCCTCGACAAGTCCCGCGCGATGCGCACCGTGAAGACTTGCCCGGCGCCGCCCACAGGGCTCCGATTCCTGCAGCGCACTGTTCGCCGCCATGACGCCGCTGCCGGGTCGGGGCGCATTGACCCGCTACGCCGCCTCGACCCCACACTTCGCTCCATCATGACGACAGACACCCACGACTTCGGCACGTTGCCGCTTTCCCCGCAGGCACTGGCCAACCTCACGCAGCTCGGCTACACGCGCATGACGCCGATCCAGGCTGCCGCGTTGCCGCTGGCATTGCTCGGCAAGGACCTGATCGCGCAGGCCAAGACCGGCAGCGGCAAGACCGCCGCGTTTGCGCTGGCGCTGCTGGCCAACCTGAATGCGCGCCGTTTCGCGGTGCAGGCGATGGTGCTGTGCCCGACGCGCGAATTGGCCGACCAGGTGACGACCGAGATCCGCCGCCTGGCGCGGGCCGAGGAAAACATCAAGGTCGTCACGCTGTGCGGCGGCGTCGCGCTGCGCGGGCAGACTGCCAGCCTGGAGCACGGCGCGCACGTCGTGGTGGGCACGCCGGGCCGCATCATGGACCACCTGGAGCGCGGCAATCTCGACCTGGAAGCGCTCAACACGCTGGTGCTCGACGAAGCCGATCGCATGCTCGACATGGGCTTCTTCGACGACATCGCCAAGGTGGCGCGCCAGTGTCCCGCCAATCGCCAGACGCTGCTGTTCTCGGCCACCTACCCGGAAGGCATCGCGAAGCTCAGCCAGCAGTTCATGAAGGCGCCGCAGCAGGTGACGGTGCAGGCCCAGCACGAGGCCGGCAAGATCCGCCAGCTCTGGTGGCAGGTCAAGGAGAGCGAGCGGCTGCACGCGGTGAGCCTGCTGCTGAACCACTACCGGCCCGAGAGCACGCTGGCCTTCTGCAACACCAAGCAGCAGTGCCGCGACCTGGTCGAGGTGCTGCAGGGGCAGGGCTTCAGCGCGATGGCGCTGTTCGGCGAACTGGAGCAGCGCGAGCGCGACCAGGTGCTGGTGCAGTTCGCCAATCGCAGCTGCTCGGTGCTGGTGGCGACCGACGTGGCCTCGCGCGGGCTCGACATCGCCCAGCTCGAAGCGGTGATCAACGTCGACGTGACGCCCGACCCCGAACTGCACATCCACCGCATCGGCCGCACCGGCCGGGGCGATGCCGACGGGCTGGCGCTGAATCTCGCCAGCATGGACGAGATGGGCTACGTCGGGAAGATCGAGCAGTTGCAGGGCCGCGAGTCGGACTGGCAGGCGCTGTCGAACCTCACGCCCGCGGGCGGCGGCCCGCTGCAGCCGCCGATGGCCACGCTGCAGATCGTCGGCGGACGCAAGGAGAAGATCCGCGCCGGCGACGTGCTGGGTGCGCTCACCGGAGAGGCCGGCTTCACGCGCGAGCAGGTCGGCAAGATCAACGTGAACGAGTTCTCGACCTACGTCGCGGTGGATCGGCGCATCGCGGAGCAGGCGCTGCGCAAGCTGTCGATCGGACGGGTCAAGGGCAAGAGCGTGAAGGTGCGGTTGCTCTGATGCAGGGCGCTGGACGGGTTCAGAGTGTTCCAGCGATGGTGGTCGGGCCGAAATCCATGGCGGCATGCTCCGAGATCCGGCCCTGGCGACCGGACGTGACGCCGGCGCGCTGTTCGAGCGCGGCAATGCCGGCCATCACGGCCAGTCCGTAACTCGGCATGGGGCGCTCCGCCCGATCCAGCTGGGCGTCCCGCGCAGCGCGGACCTGCTGTTCTTCCAGGACCCAGTAAAACTGACCGGGAGACGGTTCTTCCACGATCAAAGCAATGCCATTCGCGACCAAAGTAATTCTTTCAAAATGCAAACTGTAGGCGCCATTTGTAAGCGAACGTCGCCTTTCAGCCCGTGCACAAAGTCACGACTGCACCAAGCCTGCACGGCAGCCACGAATGTTCGTGCGATTTCACCGGAATGACGCGGCGCGCTTGCGACGCGGCGCACCGGCCGGGAACTTTCCCTTTGCAACCTTTGTTGAATTTCCTCTGAAGCAGGCCTCATGTCGGACGACAACCAGATCGAAGTCCCCCCGTCCTTCCTGGCGGTCTATGCCGACGCGCGCCAGCGGCTGAGCGAACCGATCGGCATCGTGCGTGCGCGCTACGAGTTGTGCGAGGACCTGGCCACGCTCCTCGTCGAGCAGGCGCAGAGGCTGCACCACGTGGCCGTGCCGTCCGAGGACGAGATCCTGCATCGCTGCCGCGACGGGCTGCTCACGGCCGAATCGGGGGTGTCCGCGGTGGAGGCGACGTGGATCGTGCGGCGGCTGGCGGAGTTGCTGAACTGGCGTTGCCCGACGTTCGAGGACGCGTAGAAGACGAGCCGGCGCGGCGCGGCCGTCAACCCGTATCGCGGCGCAGGTCCAGCAGCAGTTCGAGCCGTTGCGCGGCCCCCCAGGTCTCGCGCTGGAAGAGCTTGTGATACCGGTCGAGTTCGGCCGCGGATTGCGCGGCGACCCGGTGCGCCTCTTCGTGCGAGGCGGCGCGCATGTAGTAGACAAGATATTCGCCCTCGGTCGTGATGTCGAGGAACACCGACTCGATCGACACCCCCTCGGCGACCAGACGCTGCAAGGCATCGGCACGGTGCGCCGACATGTGCGCTGCCCATTCGCGCACGCGGGGCAGCACGCCGTTCTTCAGGCGGATCCGGGCACAGACTGGGACGTGGGTCGAATTCATGGAGTGCATCGCTGCTTGGGCCCGTCTATGGGCCTGTGGCTCCCTGCGCATCCCGAAAGTGTCGGAAGGTGTGGATGAATCCGGCGTGGCCGGGCGGGCACGGCGGGTTCGTCTACACCTTCTCAGTGCAGTGTTCCACGTCAAGCCGGTGTCTGCAACGACTCCCAGGCGATCATCTGGTCGACCTGCTTGCGCAGCCACGAGGATGGCATCGTCTGCGTACCCCATTCAGCCATGCGGCTCGCGTATTCGCCCATGAACCAGGTATGGCGCACGGGGACGAAGCGTGCGATGGCGTCGAACTCCTGCGCATCGATTTCGCGAACGCTCTGGTAGCCGTGCAGGAAGCGGCGCCATCGCTCCAGCGCGGCAGCGTCCGGGCCCGCCGGGCCGGCGCGCAGCAGCAGGCTCCAGAGCCATGTGGCCAGGTCGTAGGCCAGGCAGCCCGGCCCTGCGTCGTCGAAGTCGAAGAAAGAGGCGACGCGCCCGCCCGCGGGGTCGTCGGCGAGGTGCATGTTGCCGGCGTGCGCGTCGCCGTGGCAGGCACCCTCGGGGAGCCGCGCGAGGCCGTCGATGCGCGCGCGCAAGCGCTCGCCGATGGCGGTGAAATCCGCGCGCAGGCCGGCGTCCAGCGTCGGCGCCGCGAGCAGCCAGCGCAGGGGTTGGTCCAGCAGGTGCGGCAAGGCGAGTGCGTAGAGGCTGGGCGGGCCGCTGTAGTGCTGGCTGGCGACGTGGATGCGGGCGAGGTCGCGGCCGGTCGCCTCGATGTCGGCCAATACATCGCCGGGCGGTTCGCCGGGCAGGAAGTCGAACAGCATCAAGGTTCGCATGCCTTCCGGCGCCGCGAGTTCCCCGGCGCTGGCGCCTGCGCACGTGCGCAGGCTGGCCGCCACGGACGCGCCCGCGCGCTGAAGGTGCGACAGCAGCCCGGCCTCGTAGTCGACGTTGGCCGGGCCACGGGCGCGCCTTGCGCTCAGCCGCGCCACCCGTTGGCCGCCAGCCTTGAACTGCACCGCGTAGACGTCGTTGAATCCGCGCCGCAGCAGGTGGCAGCCTTCAACCGGGCCGAGCGCTGGCCAGTGCTGCGCCACGGCCTGCGCGATGGCCGTGCCAGTGGGCGTGGAGTAGACCGTGCTCGCGGGCGGTTGCGGCTGCGGCTCGACGATGGTTGACGGGTCCATGACGTTCGGGGTGATGCGTGACGGCCGCGATTGTGCCGGGCGCGCCGTCCGCGAGCTGGGCAGCGCTATTCCTTCACCGACCCCGTCATCCCCGACACGTAGTACTCGACGAAGAACGAGTAGATGAACGCCACCGGCAGCGAGCCCAGCAAGGCACCGGCCATCAGCGGCCCCCACTGGTAGACGTCGCCCTGCACCAGCTCCGTGACGACGCCGACCGGAAGCGTCTTCACCTCGGAGGAGGAGATGAAGGTCAGCGCATAGATGAACTCGTTCCACGACAGCGTGAACGCGAAGATGCCGGCGGAGATGAGCCCCGGCACCGCCAGCGGCAGCACGATCTTCACGAGGATCTGCCAGCGGTTGGCGCCGTCGATCAGCGCGCACTCCTCCAGCTCCGCCGGGATGGAGCGGAAGTAGCCCATCAGCAGCCATGTGCAGAACGGGATCAGGAAGGTCGGATAGGTGAGGATCAGCGCCCAGCGCGTGTCGAACAGGCCGAGGCTGAACACCACGTTGGCCAGCGGAATGAACAGGATCGACGGCGGCACCAGGTAGGCCAGGAAGATCGACAGGCCGACATGCTTCGCACCCTTGAAGCGCAGCCGCTCGATGGCATAGGCGGCGAACACCGAAGCCGCCAGCGAGGCGAAGGTCGAGACCACCGACACCAGCACCGTGTTCCACAGCCATTGGGGATACGAGGTCTCGAACAGCAGCTTGTGGAAGTGCGCCAACGTCGGGTGGATGACCCAGAACGGATTGCCCTCGCGCGAGAGCAGTTCGGCCTCCGGCTTCACCGAGGTGATGGCCATCCAGTAGAACGGGAACAGCAGCACGACCAGGAATACGAGCAGCGGCACATACACCGTCACCACCTTGCGCGGCAGCGAGTCGAGGAAGCTCATGCCGACCGTGTCGACCTGGCCTGGATTGCTGCTCATTTGTCGGACCCTCCCTGTTGCCACGCGCGGCGCTGCAGGCCGAAGAAACTGAACATCACGCAGGCCAGCAGGAAAGGCACCATCGCGATGGCGATGGCCGCGCCTTCGCCGAGCGCACCGCCCGAGATCGCGCGCTGGAACGAGAGCGTCGCCATCAGGTGCGTGGCGTTCAGCGGGCCGCCGCGCGTGATGACGTAGATGAGCTGGAAGTCGGTGAAGGTGAACAGCACCGAGAAGGTCATGACCACCGCGATGATCGGCGTCAGCAGCGGCATCGTCACGTGGCGGAACTGCTGCCACGGCGTGGCGCCGTCGATCGCCGAGGCTTCGTAATAGGAGGGCGAGATGGTCTGCAGGCCGGCCAGCAGCGTGATCGCCACGAAGGGCACGCCGCGCCAGACGTTGGCGATGATCACCGCGATGCGCGCGTTCCACGGCGAGCCGAGGAAGTCGATGTAGGTGTCGATCAGCCCCATCTTCACCAGCGCCCAGCTGATGATCGAGAACTGCGAGTCGTAGATCCACCAGAAGGCGATGGCCGACAGCGCCGTCGGCACGATGTAGGGCAGCAGGATGACCGCGCGGAAGAAGGTCTTGAAGCGGATGTTCTTGTTGAGCAGCAGCGCCAGCCACAGGCCCAGCAGGAACTTGAACACGCTCGCCACCGCCGTGTAGAAGAGCGTGTTGAACAAGGCCAGCCGCGTGACCGCATCGCCCCAGAGAAACTCGTAGTTCTCGAGCCCGATCCATTGGCCCGGACGGCCGACCTTGGCGTCCGTGAAGCCGAGGTACGTGCCGAGGCCGAGGGGATAGGTCAGGAACAGCAGCAGCAACACCGCCGCCGGCAACATGAACATGAGGCCGAGGGCGTTGCGACTGTTCTGGATTCGCTGAATCAGTGTCATGAAGCCTCGTTAAATGCCAGTGAGATCACCAACTCTTTTCCAGAAACTCCGCGAATCTGACAGGCGAGCGGCGCGGGCTCGGAAGTGCCGCGCAGAAGGCGTGAAGCTTTCATAGCGAGGGCATCGAGGTCGGGTTGAGGAGCGGAGCCGTACTCCCGTACGGCGAGCACCGCAGACCCGAGATCGGTGGCCGCAGTAGAAAGATTCACACCTTCTTAGACCTTGTAGTAACGCTCGGCGCGCTTCTGCGCACGCTCGGCGGCTTCCTTCGGCGTCTTCGAACCGCTCGCTGCTTCCGCCACCATGTTCGGAATGATGAAGTCCGCCGCGACGCCGGCCGAGGCATAGCCCAGCTTGCCGTCGTAACCGGCCGGGCGCAGGTTCTTGACCGAGTCGCGGTAGGGCGTGTTCTTCGGGTCGGAGGTCCAGATCGAATTGGCCTCGTAGGCGCGCAGCGGCTGCGCGACGTAGCCGCCGGCGCCGATCAGCCAGGCGTCGAACTGCTCCTTCTCCATCATGAAGCGCAGGAACTCCTTGGAGGCCTGCGGGTACTTGGTGTACTTCATGATCATCTGGTTGAAGAACAGGTGCGACTCGGTCGGCACGCCCACCGGCCCGACCGGGAAGACCGCATGGTTGATGTCGGCGGCCATTTCCTTGACCTTCGGGTCCGGCGAGTTCTTGGCCGCGTAGTAGACCGAGATGCCGTTGTTGGTGACGCTGATCTGCCCGTCGAGGAAGGCCTTGTTGTTGTTCGGGTCCAGCCAGGACAGCGTGCCGGGGATGAAGTTGGCGTAGAGCTCCTTGGCGTACTCCAGCGCCTTCAGGGTCTCGGGGCTGTCGAGGACGACCTTGTTGCTCTTGTCCACCAGCTTGCCGCCGAAGGCCCAGATGAGCCAGTTGCACCAGGTACTGTCGCCGGTGGCGTTGCCGAGCGCCATGCCGCCCGGCGTGCCCTTTTCCTTCAGGGCCTTGTACATCTTCAGGAAGTCGTCGGTGTTCTTGGGGAAGGCGTCGTAGCCGGCGGCCTTGAGCATGCTCTCGCGATACACCATGAGCGAGCCCGAGGCGCCCAACGGCAGGCCCAGCCACTTCTTGCCGTCGGGGCGCATGAAGGCCTCCGCGGCGGGATACCAGCCGCCGTATTTCTTGCCGAGGTATTCGGCGAGGTCGGTGCAGTCGAGCAGCTTGTCGGGGTAGAGGTTGGCGTCGTCGTTGGTCGACAGGATGATGTCCGGTCCGGCGCCGGTGTTGGCGGCCACCGCTGCCTTGGGGCGCACGTCTTCCCAGCCTTCGTTGTCGACGCGCACCTCGATGCCGGTGGCGTCCTGGAACTTCTTGACGTTGGCCATGTAGGTGTCGATGTCGCCCTGCACGAAGCGGCTCCACCGCAGCACGCGCAACTTGGCGCCCTTCTCGGGCTTGAAGGTCATGTTCTGCGCCTGCGCCAGCGACGAGAACAGCACGGAGCCGGTGCCGACAGTGGCTGCGGCAGCGAAGCCGGCCGAGCCTTTGAGGATCTTGCGGCGGTTGTTGAAGTCACTCATGGATGTCATGTCGTCTCCTGGGGGTTTGACGTGCCGGTGGAAGTGGAACTGTCGTGGTGATCAAGCCACGAGCCTGTGCCCGTTGCTCGCGTCGAAAAGGTGTGCGCGCTGCAGGTCGGGCTGCAGCAGGATGGTGCTGCCGGGCGCGAAGTCGTATCGCTCGCGGAACACGGCGGAGAGGTCGGCGCCTTCATGCCGGCAGGCGACGAAGGTGTCCATGCCGGTCGGCTCCATCACCACCACCTGCGATGGAATGCCGCCCGAATCCGCCAGCGACAGGTGTTCCGGCCGCGTGCCGTAGACGACCGGCTGGCCGTCGATGCCACCCGCGCGAACCGGCGCATCGAGCCGCGTGCCGTCGTTCAGTTCCACATACGCGCCGCTGCCATTGCGATGCAAGGTGCCCGGCAGGAAGTTCATCGCCGGCGAGCCGATGAAGCCCGCCACGAACTGGTTGGCCGGGTTGTCGTAGAGGTCGAGCGGACTGCCGGTCTGCTCGATGCGGCCGTCGCGCATGACGACGATCTTGTCGCCCATGGTCATGGCTTCGATCTGGTCGTGCGTGACGTAGATCGAGGTGGTCTTCAGGCGCTGGTGCAGTTCCTTGATCTCGCTGCGCATGGCCACGCGCAGCTTGGCGTCGAGGTTGGACAGGGGCTCGTCGAACAGGAACACCTGCGGGTCGCGCACGATGGCCCGGCCCATGGCGACGCGCTGGCGCTGGCCGCCCGACAACTGGCGCGGATAGCGATCGAGCAAGGGCGTGAGCGCGAGGATCTCGGCGGCGCGCTTCACCTTGGATTCGATGGTCGGCTTGTCGGTCTTGGCCAGCGCGAGCGCGAAGGCCATGTTGTCGCGCACCGTCATGTGCGGATAGAGCGCGTAGTTCTGGAACACCATCGCGATGTCGCGTTCCTTGGGCGGCAGATCGTTGACGCGCTTGTCGCCGATACGGATCTCGCCGCCGTTGATCTGCTCCAGCCCCGCGATCATGCGCAGCAGCGTGGACTTGCCGCAGCCCGACGGGCCCACGAGCACGGTGAAGGAGCCGTCCTGGATATCGATGTCCACGCCATGGAGGATGGGCACCTCTCCGAAGTTCTTCTTCACCGACTGGATCGTGACACTGGCCATGCACTGGGTCCTGAAAGTTCGCAAGTCAATCGTCGGCAACCGATAACGGGTTGGCAGCCGCGCAGTATTCGCGGTGCGACTTGGCAGCGCTATCAGGGCAAACCGTTACGCACTAACCCCCGGAAATTTGTATGATGACCACATAACTACGTCCATTTCCTCCGCGCCCATGCGGACCTCTGCTCTTTCCGCCCCTCCCCCGCTCACCGTCGATCGCCTGTCAGACCGGCTGGCCGCGCGCCTGAGCGCGCAGATCGATACGGGTGTGCTGCGCCCCGGCGACCGGCTGCCGACCGAGCAGCAACTCGCGCTGGCGCACGGCGTGTCGCGCACGGTGGTGCGCGAGGCAGTGCACCAGCTCAAGTCCCGCGCCCTGGTGCAATCGCGCCAGGGCTCGGGCGTGTTCGTGGCGCCGAGCCCCGTCAACCAGCCCCTGATGTTCGACCCGACCGTGCTCGACTCGGTGCAGTCGGTGGTTCATGTGGTGGAAGTGCGGCGCGTGCTGGAGGGCGAGATTGCCGCGCTGGCGGCCGAGCGCGCCACGCGCAGCCAGATCGCCGCCCTGCGCCGTGCGCTCAAGGGCATCGACGACGCCGTGGCCGCGGGGCAGGACGGCGTGGCGGAAGACCTTGAATTCCATCGGGTCATTGGCGAATCGACCGGCAACCCGCAGTTCCGGCTGCTGCTCGGCTTCCTGGAGCAATACCTGCGCGAGGGCATGCGCATCACGCGCGGCAACGAGGCGCGGCGGTCCGACTTCATGGTGGCCGTGCAGGCCGAGCACCGGGCCATCTACGAGGCCATTGCGGCGCGCGACCCGGTGGCCGCACGCCACCACGCAAACGAACACCTGATCCGCGGCGAGCAACGGCTCGTCGAGGGCGGAATCATCCACGGCAGGCGCCGGCAGGCCGCCGCCAAGGCAACCCATCAACACAAGGAAATCCCATGAAACTGATGATCACCGGAGGCGGTGGCTTCGTCGGCGCACGGCTTGCGCGCACGCTGCTGCAACGCGGCACGCTGGCCGGGCAACCCGTCGACCGCATTGTGCTGACGGACATCGCCCCGCCACCGGCCGACCTGCTGGCCGATGCCCGGGTCGAGGCCCGCACCGGTCCGTTGCTCACGCAAACCGACGCGCTGCGCACGGAGTCCTTCGATGGGATCTTCCACCTGGCGTCGGCCGTGTCGGGCGAGTGCGAACTGGACTTCGACCTCGGCATGCGGTCCAACCTCGACAGCACGCGCGCCCTGCTCGACGCGATCCGCGCCAACGTCACCGCGGGCGGCAAGGTGCCGCGCTTCGTGTTCTCCAGCTCGGTGGCGGTGTTCGGGCCGGACGCCGCCGTGCCGATGCCCAAGCTCGTGGCCGACGACACGCTGCCGGCGCCGCAGACCTCCTATGGCGTGCAGAAGCTGATCTGCGAACACCTGATTGCCGACTACACGCGCAAGGGTTATGTCGACGGCCGCGCCGCGCGGCTCATGACCGTGACGGTGCGTCCGGGCCGGCCAAATGGCGCGGCCTCCTCCTTCTTCAGCGGCATCATCCGCGAGCCGCTGGCCGGTGTGGAAGCTATCTGCCCGGTGTCGGCCGACGTGTCGCATCCGATGTCCTCGCCGGGCCGCACCATCGATGGATTGATTGCTGTCTACGAAGCCAGCCGCGAGGCCTTCGAGGGCCGGCTCGCGCTCAACCTGCCGTCGATCAACGTGCGCGTGGGCGACATGCTCGACGCCCTCGAGGAAGTGGCGGGCGCCAAGGTGCGCGGGCTGGTGCGCTTCGAACGCGACGAGCGCATCGCCGGCATCGTGGCCAACTGGCCCACGGGCGCGACCGCCGCGCGCGCGGGCAAGCTGGGCCTGCATCCGCACGACAACTTCGCCGACATCATCCGGCAGTACGTGGCCGACTGCGCGGCACTACCCAACGCGAACGAAACCCTGAAGGGAATGAACTGATGAAAACCGACAAGTCCGACAAGAAGGCCAAGGCCACCACCAAGGGCGCCTCCAAGACCTCGAAGGCCAAGGCCGTCAAGGGCAAGCCCACCGGCCTGCGCTCGCAAGCCTGGTTCGACAACCCCAACAACGCGGACATGACCGCGCTTTACCTCGAGCGCACGATGAACTTCGGCCTGAGCTTCGACGAGTTGCAGTCGGGCCGGCCGATCATCGGCATCGCGCAGACCGGCTCCGATATCGCGCCGTGCAACCGCCATCACATCGTGCTGGCCGAGCGCGTGCGCGAGGGCATCCGCGACGCGGGTGGCATTGCGTTCGAATTCCCGATCCATCCCATTCAAGAGACTTGCAAGCGCCCGACCGCCTCGCTCGACCGCAACCTGCAATACCTCTCGCTGGTCGAGATCCTCTACGGCTATCCGATTGACGGCGTGGTGCTGACCACCGGCTGCGACAAGACCACGCCGGCGCAGATCATGGCCGCGGCCACGGTCGACATCCCGGCGATCGCACTGAACGCCGGGCCGATGCTCAACGGCTGGTTCAATGGTGAGCGCACCGGCTCGGGCACCATCGTCTGGCGTGCGCGCGAGATGATGGCCGCAGGGGAGATCGGCTACGAAGGCTTCCTGAAACTGGTGGCTTCGTCCGCGCCGTCGACCGGCCACTGCAACACCATGGGCACGGCCTCGACGATGAATTCGCTGGCCGAGGCACTGGGGCTGACATTGCCGGGCAGCGCCGCCATTCCCGCGCCGTACCGCGACCGGCAGGAGATGGCGTACATGACCGGCAAGCGCATCGTCGAGATGGTGCGCGAGGACCTCAAGCCGTCCGACATCCTCACGCGCGAAGCCTTCGAGAACGCGATCATCGTGAACTCGGCGATCGGCGGCTCGACCAACGCACCGATCCACCTGAACGCGATCGCGCGGCACATCGGCGTGGAGCTGAGCACGGACGACTGGGAAAAGCACGGCTACAAGGTGCCGTTGCTGGTGAACCTGCAGCCCGCAGGCGAGTACCTCGGCGAAGACTTCTATCGTGCCGGCGGCGTGCCCGCCGTGGTGGCCGAACTCGTTGCCAAGGACAAGATCAAGCCCGCGATGACGGCCAACGGCAAGACGCTCAAGGACAACTGCGAAGGCCAATTCACCAGCGACCGCAAGGTGATCTTTGCCTACAACAAGCCGATGAAGAAGGATGCCGGCTTCCTCAACCTCAAGGGCAACCTGTTCGACTCCGCGATCATGAAGACCAGCGTGATCACCGACGAATTCAGGAAGCGCTACCTCGAGGACGAGAAGGACCCGATGGCTTTCGAGGGCACCGCCGTCGTGTTCGACGGCCCGGAGGACTACCACCACCGCATCGACGACCCGAAGATGAAGATCGACGCGCACAGCGTGCTGTTCATGCGCGGCGTGGGGCCGGTCGGCTATCCGGGCGCGGCGGAAGTGGTCAACATGCGCGCGCCGGACTACCTGCTGAAGAAGGGCATCACCGCATTGCCTTGCATCGGCGACGGTCGGCAGTCGGGCACCTCGGGTTCGCCGTCGATCCTCAATGCCTCACCCGAAGCGGCGACCGGCGGCAACCTGGCGCTGGTGCAGACCGGCGACCGCGTGCGCATCGACCTGAAGAAGCGCACGGCCAACATGCTGGTGTCGGACGAGGAACTGAAGTTGCGCCGGGAGAAGCTCGACGCGGCCGGCGGCTACAAGTACCCGCCGAGCCAGACGCCGTGGCAGGAGATCCAGCGCAGCGTCGTGGCCGAGTTGTCGGAGGGCATGGTGCTGAAGCCGGCGGTGAAGTACCAGCGCATCCACGCCACGTTTGGCGTGCCTCGAGACAACCACTGATGAAGGCGTGAAGATTTCGTAGCGAGGGCGCCGAGGTCGGGTCTGCGGCGCGGAACCGCACTCTCGGCGGTGACAACGCAGTTGCGGCATAGGCTGACAACTGCGCAAAGCGCTTGTCACGCCGGAGCCAACACTGCGGACCCGAGATCGGCGGCCGCAGTAGAAATATTCACATCTTCTTCGGGCGCAGCAGCGCTTCGATCGGATCGCAGGTCGCCGCGATGCTGTGCCCCTGGTACCAGTCGAAGGCCGCCCGCGACATGCGCGCGACCTCGGCGGGGGACGGATCGGCAGGCGGGATGCCCTTGAGGTACTGCACGCCGGGCGCCAGGCCGTCGTAGGCACCGGTGTTGGGCGACAGCAGCACGGGCACCGCGCCGTGCGCGCAATAGGACCCGAAGATGCCGCTCTTGGCCACGTCGTGTGGCGAGTAGGCGACCACGCCGTAGGTTGCAGTGCGCATCAGCGCGGATATCGCCTCGACCGACAGCCGTCCATGTTCGATGACGCCATGCGACTTCAACAGGGCCGCGATGTCCGGGTCTTTCACCGGCGATCCGATGTCATGGATTTCCAGCCCGCTCGCGGCGGCCCAGCGAAACAGCGCCTCGCCACCCGCGCGCCAGGTGTTGACGCGCACGGGCGCCGTGCCGAACACGATCAGTTTCTTCTCGCGCACCGCCGGCAACCCGGAAAGCTCGCCGACCGTGGAATAGATCGGCATCCACAGATGCGGCAGGTGCCCGGCCTGCGTCTCCAGCCAGTCGTGGATGTAGTGGGTGTTCGAGATCCAGAACTCGGATTCCCTGGCCAGTTGGCTCGCGATGTAGCGCTGCGCGCGCCAGACCCAGAACACGGACGAAGTGATGCGGTTGCTGACGGCGTAGGCCTCGTGCATGAAGACGCCGAAGCGCTTCATGCGCGGCTTGTTGCGCTTGACCCAGTTCAACAGGTGGAAGGGGGCGCCGTAGCGCGAGTAGCCGTACCCGCTGACATGCAGCAGCACGGCGTCGCCGTCGACCTCGAGGTCCTTGCGGTACCCGAGCACGCGGGCATTGCCCATGCGCTCGGCCATCGCGTGGGCATAGTCCATCACCCCGCCGGCCTCGTCGGGGATGACCATCGAGATGCGGTCAGCGGTACTGTCGTGCGTGGGCATGCCGGTGAGTGAAAAGTGGGGGTTCTGAGGGTCGGGCACGTTTACCGGGGGTGTTCTGCGCATCCGGAGCACGGACATGCGGCTGGGGCACCGTCGGCCGTGGCTGCGTGCTCCCTTGGGAAGCGGGAAATGATAGCCGCAGCCCCCGTCTGCCGACCACCATGGCCCGCAGCCCGGACCCCGGTTCATGACAAAAGTTTGCCCTGCAACGGGCGCGTGGATCCGGCGGACCCAATGGGCTGGGCACGCCGTTATTCCGCCGCACCCAATTGCCCCACCACCCCTTGCAGTTCCTGCGAGAACGCCACCACCTGCCGGGCATCCAGCGAATAGGCCATCGTGGTCGCGCCGACCTGCAGCAGCACCAGCGCGCGCCCGGGTTCGCCTTTCATCACGGCCATCGCGCTGGCGTCGACCGGGCGCAAGGTCAGTGTGCCGTCCCCGCCAAAGTGCCGCGGCAGCGCCCGGATCTCGCCGGAGGCAATCGACACCTTCGCCAGCATGTGCGTGAGCTTGCTGATTTCAGCCACAGGCACTTCGAGCGGGACCGCGCCATCCTCCGTATCGATGGTGATGTTGAAGGTCAGCCCATCGTCATGCAGCGAGGCATTGCTGAGGCCGGTGTACTTGCGAGTTTGCATTGAGCAATCAATGGTCGCGCCGCGGCGCCGGCGTTGCGGCCGCGGCCGCCGCGTCTCGCTCGCGAACCTCGTCGATGCGGCGTGCCGTGAACTGCGCCGACATCTCCAGCTTCTTGAGGTCCCGCTGCGTGAGCGCATCGTTCTCTGCGAAGCTGAAGCAGCAGAGCGTGCCGTAGACGTTCCCGTCGCGCAACACCACCGGCACGCTGAGATAGCTGCCGATCGGGAAAGGCAGCTTGGGCATGCCCTGCGTGGCCGGATCGGTCGACCAGTGCTTGACCATCTGCGGCAGCCTGCCGTCGACCACGCGCTGGCAGAAGGTGTATTCGAGCGGATGCGACTGCCCCTCCTCGAACACGCGCTTGCCGGCATCGGCCTCGACGCGGCGGAACACGCGGTGACCGTCGACGAACTCGGAGACGAACACCACGTCCATGTTGAGTTTCTCGCGCAACAGTTGCAGCACCTCGGTGACGGCGCTGCTGATGAGAGCGTCGCCACCCTCGGCGGTGGCAACGAGCAACTCGGAAACCCGGACCTCGAAGGCATCGGGCGCGTAGTCTGCAGAATGTAATGCGTACATATTGATTTTCGGGCTGACCACCAGTGGCAAACGCTCAGCCAGCCCTTTTGTTCCTCCCTTGAATCCCACGTTTGCCGAACAAGCAATGTAGCCTGACCAGCGCAGATGCGCGCATGCCCCTGACTCACACGTAACGCGGAATCGGCCCGTTCTGCGGCGTAGTGTCCTCGCCCAGGTCCAGCGCCACGCGGTCGACGAAGCACCATCCCCAGCCCTCGGGCGGGTCATAGCCTTCGATGATCGGATGCTGTGTTGCGTGAAAGTGCGCAGTGGCGTGGCGATGGGGCGAGTCGTCGCAACAGCCGACGTGTCCACATGTGCGACACAGGCGCAAGTGCACCCAGCGGCTGCCGGCCTTCAGGCATTCCTCGCAACCCGGGGCGCTCGGCACCACGCGCGTGATGCTGCCGGTGTGCGTACAGTGCTTGCTCATGACGTTTCTCCCGTGCGTCGGAGGCGACATGTTCCCATGGAGACCGCGACCCTGCCAGTCAATTCGGGCGGGCACGCGCCTTGCAGATGGCTGTTGGCCTACGTAAAGTCCGGCGGGCCGTCCATTCCGGCTTTTGCCGCAATACTGCAAAGTACTGCTCTTTGCCTGGAGCCTCGATGCCAGACCCCGGTTACCGCCACGCGCTCGAAGAAGGCGCACCGCACCCGCTTGGCGCCACGTACACCGGGCGGGGCGTCAACTTCGCCGTGTTCTCCGCCCACGCCACCAAGGTGCAGGTCTGCTTCTACGACGAGGCCGGCACCACCGAACTCGGCTGCGTCACGCTGCCCGAGTACACCGACGAGGTCTGGCACGGCTTCGTGCCGGGCCTCCTGCCCGGCACCCGCTACGGCCTGCGCGTGCACGGCCCCTACGAGCCCGAGAAGGGCCACCGCTTCAACCATCACAAGCTGCTGCTCGACCCGTATGCCAAGGCGCACATGGGCGAGCTGAAGTGGGGCCCCGAGTTGTTCGGCTACACCGTCGGCCACCCCGATGCCGACCTGAGCTTCGACGAGCGCGACAGCGCACCCTTCATGCCCAAGTGCGTGGTGGTCGACTCCCGCTTCCAGTGGACGCAGACCGATGCCGTGCGCGTGCCATGGAACCAGACCGTTTTCTACGAGACGCATGTGCGCGGCTTCACGATGCGCCACCCGGCAGTGCCGGAACACATGCGCGGCACCTTCGCCGGGCTGGCGCGCGACGAAGTCATCGGCCCGATCCGCGAACTGGGTGTGACCAGCGTCGAGCTGCTGCCGATCCAGATGTTCCTGAACCAGCCCTTCCTCACCGACAAGGGCCTGACCAACTTCTGGGGCTACGACACCATCGGCTTCTTCGCGCTCGACCAGCGCTACCTCGACGGCCCCAACATCGACGAGTTCAAGCACATGGTCGACCGCTTCCATGCGCACGGGTTGGAGGTGATCCTCGACGTGGTCTACAACCACACGCCCGAGGGCAACGAACTCGGCCCGACGCTGTCCTTCAAGGGCATCGACAACGCGAGCTACTACCGCCTGATGCCGGGCACCGGCAATGGCGACGGTCCCGGCCCGCGCTACTACATCAACGACACCGGCACCGGCAACACCGTCAACCTGAGCCACCCGCGCGTGCTGCAGATGGTGACCGACAGCCTGCGCTACTGGGTCACCGAGATGCACGTCGACGGCTTCCGCTTCGACCTGGCCACCATCCTCGCGCGCGAGCCGCACGGCTTCGACGAGGGCGGCGGCTTCCTCGACAGCTGCCGGCAGGACCCGGTGCTCTCCAGCGTCAAGCTCATTGCCGAGCCCTGGGACATCGGACCCGGCGGCTACCAGGTGGGTCGCTTCCCGCCGGGCTGGGCCGAGTGGAACGACAAGTTCCGCGACAACGTGCGCGCCTTCTGGAAGGGCGATGAAGGCATGGCGCCGGCGCTCGCGCAATGCCTGACCGCGAGCGGCGACTACTTCAACCACCGCGGCCGCAGGCCGTGGGCCAGCGTCAACTTCATCACCGCACACGACGGCTTCACGCTGGCCGACACGGTGAGCTACAACGACAAGCACAACGAGGCCAACGGCGAGGACAACCGCGACGGCCATTCGCACAACCGGTCGTGGAACTGCGGCGTGGAAGGCTCCACCGACGACGAGGACGTGCTGGCCCTGCGCGCGCGCCAGCAACGCAACCTGCTGGCGACGCTGCTGCTGTCGCAAGGCACGCCGATGCTGCTGGCCGGCGACGAGTTCGGCCGCACGCAGCAGGGCAACAACAACGCCTATTGCCAGGACAACGAGATCAGCTGGATCGACTGGGCCGCGGCCGAGGAAGCGTCAAGTCGCTCGCTGGCCGAGTTCGCGCGCCACATCATCCGGCTGCGCAAGGACTATCCGGTGCTGCGCCGCAACCGCTTCATGACCGGCAAGGTCAACCAGGCCACGAAACTCAAGGACGCGACCTGGCTCACGCCCGATGGGGCCGAGATGGATCAGGCCCATTGGCTCGACATGCGCACGCGCTGCATCGGCCTGCTGCTGGAGGGCAGCGTGCCCGGATCGTCATTGCCGCAACCCGCCACCGATGCGAGCGTGCTGATGGTGTTCAACGCTTGGGAAGGCGCGCTGGAGTTCAAGATGCCGCGACGCGGCAGGGCGCGCGGCAAGACGTGGACGCGCGTGGTGGACACGGCCCTGGAGACGCAGGAGGAAGACACCTTCCGGCCCGGGCATCTCTACATGGTCACGGGGCGGTCGATGCTGGTGTTTCATTCACCCTAGCCGCGTCAATCCACCTTCGCGCCGGACGCCTTCACCACCACGCCCATCGCATCCCAGTCACCGCGCAGCAGTTGCTGGAACTCGGCCGCCGTCTGCGTGCGCGGCTCGACGCCGATGCGCGCGAAGCGCTCCTGGATCGCCGGGTCGGCCAGCACCTTGTTGACGGCGGCGTTGAGCTTGTCGACCTCGGCCTTGGGCGTGGCCGCGGGCGCGAGCAGGCCGATCCATGAGTCGAAGGAATAGCCGGGCAGGCCGCTTTCCGCCACGGTCGGCAGGTTGGGCAGGAAGGGGCTGCGCCGGGTGCCGGTGGTGGCCAGCAGCTTGATGCGCGCATCGGTCTGGAAGCCGATCACGCCGATGCTCGACGAGATCACCGCCTGCACGCGGCCGGCCAGCAGTTCGTTGACGGCCTCGCCGGTGGACCTGGTCGGGATGTGCGTCATCTGCAGGCCGGCCCTGGCAAGGAAGGAGGCCACTGCCAGGTGCGTGGCGCTGCCGTTGCCGGCCGAGGCGTAGTTGTACTTGCCCGGGTTGGCCTTGACCTCCTTGATGAAGTCCGCCGTGGCGCCGACGTTCATCGCGCTCGACACCGCCAGCGCATAGCCCGCATTGCCGAGGTTGGCGACGCCGACGAAGTCCTTCAGCGGGTCGTAGCCGAGCTTGCTGTAGAGGTGGCCGGCGATGTGATGGCTGGCAGCGGCGAGGACCAGCGTATTGCCGTCGGCAGGGGCCTTGGCCACGAGGGCCGCGCCCACGCTGCCGCCTGCGCCTGCGCGGTTCTCCACGATGGTCGTTGCGCCCAGCGCCACGCCCAGCTCGCTGTTGAAGGCGCGCGCCACGGTGTCCTGCACGGCGCCGGTGGCGAAGGGCACGATGATGTGGATCACGCGCTGCTGCGCCATGGCGGGAAGGGCGGCAGCCGCTGCGGCGGCGGCGATGAAGGAACGGCGGTCGAGCGCGAAGGACATGGCGGGAGGGCTTTTTTCTTCCAGGGGGTTGAACGGATTCATGCGGCGACCGGCAGCCAACGCTGCGCCAGTTTCACGAAGTAGCTGGCGCCGATCGGGATGATCTCGTCGTTGAAGTCGAACGAGGTGTTGTGGATGATGCAAGGCCCGGGCCCGTGGCCGTCCAGGCGGTGGTCGCCATCGCCGTTGCCGAGGAAGGCATAGCAGCCCGGCCGCACCATCAGCATGTGGGCGAAGTCCTCGGCGCCCATCACGGCGGGCCAGTCGTCGGTGACCATGTCGTCGCCGACCACCTCGCGCATCACGCTGGCGGCGAAGCGCGCCTCGTCCTTGTGGTTGACCACCGGCGGCGAGGCGCGGATGAAGCTCACCTCTGCCGTGCAGCCATGCGCCTCGGCCACGCCTTTGGCCACGGTGCGCAGGCGCTCCTCGATCTTGTCGAGCGCGTCGATGGAGAAGGTGCGCACCGTGCCGCCGACCGTGGCCACGTCGG
Source organism: Variovorax sp. dw_954 (assembly GCF_018449755.1). Lineage (NCBI taxonomy): Bacteria > Pseudomonadati > Pseudomonadota > Betaproteobacteria > Burkholderiales > Comamonadaceae > Variovorax > Variovorax sp. dw_954. The sequence goes on from NZ_JAAVVD010000016.1 coordinate 100,170, forward strand.
GGATCACGTTGGGTGCATCGGAGCCCTGCAACTGCGTGACCGCGAGCAGGGCGCGCTCGGTGCTGGCGATGGTGCGCGGCACGATGGTCTGCAGCTGCTGCGCCAGCGTGACCACCGCCGCCACCGGGTCGATGCCGGTGTGGGGCATCGAGGCATGCGTGCCACGGCCGCGCATCGTGACCTTGTACGTGTTGCTCGACGCCATCAGCGCACCCTCGTTGAGCGCGAAACGACCCACCTCGCCGACCGGGAAGTTGTGCAGCGCGAACACCGCGTCGCAGGGGAAGCGCTCGAACAGGCCGTCCTGGATCATCTTCTTCGCGCCGGCCTTGCCCATCTCCTCGGCAGGCTGGAAGATGAAATGGACGGTGCCGTCGAAGTCATCCGGGCCTTGCTGCGACAGGTGCCATGCAGCGGCCAGCAGCATCGTCGTGTGGCCATCGTGGCCGCAGGCATGCATGCGACCGGCGTGGGTGGACTTGTGCGGAAACTCGTTGGCCTCGTGCAGCGGCAGGGCATCCATGTCGGCGCGCAGGCCGATGGTGCGTTTGCTCGTGCCCTTGCGCAGCACGCCGACCAGGCCGGTGCCGGCGATGCCGCGGTGGACTTCGATGCCCCATTCGGTCAACAGTGAAGCGACCTTCTCGGAGGTGCGGTGCTCCTCGAAGCCGAGTTCGGGATGGGCGTGGATGTCGCGGCGGATGTCGATGAAGCGGGCGACGTTGGCGAAGGAGTCGACGATGTTCATGGGTGCAAGAGCGGGTTGGGTCGGGGTGATTCTCGGACGCCCGGGGTTCCCGTTCAGGCCTGTGGATTCACCGATGTACAGCCATCAGGACTTTTGTAAGCTTCTGCGACGCGTGCGCCCGGCCGCATGACGTGCGGGCGCAGCGCCCTTCACGTTGGCCATTTCCCGTCAGGTTTTCGCCTTGCGTCTTCAATTCGCGATGCGAGCCAGACCTTGAACAATGAGGTGCGAATACGTTTCCACGGCCGCGGGCCATGCCCGATGCGCGGCAAGCCACAACCAGAAGAAGCACAGCGCCGCAAACGACAGTTGTATCGCGGCGGCGCCATCCAGGAAGGACCGGCGATCTCCAAAAGGCTTGGGCCACTTGTTGTCGCGCGCAAAGTCATCGACATCCTCCGCATACTGTCCGCGCAAATATCTGAGCTGACGATTGGCTGCCCGCACCCCGAGCCACCCGGCCACGGTGATGCCCAGGCCCGCGAGCGGGAGCGCAGCAAGGAGAAAGTCGACCAGCCATGGCGCGATGACGGCGGCGTTCCCGGCTTCGCTTGCCGCAGATGCCTGGATGAGCGCGAGCGCGACGAACAGCGAGCCGTTGAGCTGGAACGCCCAGGTCATGCGCTGATGGACGAGTCCATCCTCACGCGAAATCTGTGCCGAGATGAATTCGTACTGCTGCCTGCGCGCTGCGGCGAGCTCCGAGTGACTGGACGACGTCGCCTTTGCCTTCAAGTCGTCTTCCAGGCGAATGCTGATCGCATTGGTCAGCCGGACGATCGACGCGGCTACGCCGGGGCCCGCCACATTCAGCGTGACTTCGGCTTCGCGAGAGTCCGCTGCTTCGCCTCGCTGCCCATCCATGCGCGTTGCGCCGCCGATCTTTTCCTCGCCGCCAACGTTTCTCATCGATGCCTCCGATCTGGACAGCTGCTTGCCATTGGCCAATTTGCCGCCTGACGCTCGCCAAGGCAACGCCGTCTATCGATCCAGGCGCGGCAAATTTCTGCCCTTCGGGGCAATCGGAAGCGCATGGGAGGGCAATTGATGCAGCCCGCGAGGCAGGCAAGAATCCGTCTTTGCCTCCCGGCAGCGGGACGCCGAGCGACCTGAACGTCTGGAGAGTGCTGCGATGAGGGACCGCCTCTGATGCCTGCCATGGCAAGTACCGGCAATTCACTGCGCACACTGCAGGCCGGTGCGCTGATCGCCTGCGCGCTGCTGGCGGCATGCTCGAAGAAAGAGGCCGAGAAGCCGGCGCCAGCACCGACGGAAGTCTCGGTGCAGACGGTCAAGGCGCAGCTGGTCCCGATCACCTACGACTTCGTCGGCCAGACCGAAAGCTCGCAGCAGGTCGAGATCCGCGCGCGGGTCGACGGCTTCCTGGAAAAGCGCGTGTACACCGAAGGCAGCTTCGTGAAGGCCGGGCAGGTGCTGTTCCAGATCGACCCGAAGCCCTTCAATTCGGACCTGAAGGCCGCGCAGGCCGAACTGGCGCAGCAGCAGGCGCGGCTCTCCACGGCGCGCGCCAACCTCCGGCGCGTGAAGCCGTTGGTCGCCGACAACGCGCTGGCGGCGAAGGACCTGGACGATGCCACCGGCAGCGAGCAGGCCGCCGCCGCGGCGGTGGAGGCCGCCAGGGCCAAGGTCACGGATGCGTCCCTGAACGTCGGCTATGCCACGATCACTTCGCCCCTCGACGGACTCTCGTCCTTCGCGAAGGTGCAGGACGGCGCCTATGTCAACGGACAGAACAGCCTGCTGACCTATGTGGCGAAGCTGGACCCGATGCGCGTCAATTTCAGCTTGTCGGAGAACGAATCGCTGCGCATGCACGACGAAGTGGCCAGCGGCAAGCTGCTGCGGACGCCGCGCAACGACTATGCGGTGGAACTGCTGATGGCCGACGGGACCAGCTACCCGGCGCAAGGGCGCATCACCTTCTTCGATGCCGCGTTCAGCCAGGACACGGGCACCTTCCTGCTGCGCGCCGAAGTGCCCAACCGCGAGGGCGTGCTGCGGCCGGGCCAGTTCGTGCGCGTCAGGGTCCACGGCCTCCAGCGTCCCAATGCGATCGTGGTGCCGCAGCGCGCCGTGCAGCAGGGCCCGCGCGGCGCCTTCGTCTGGACGGTGGACGCGGAGAACAAGGTCCTGCAGCAGCCGGTCACGGCCGGCGACTGGCTGGGCGACCAGTGGCTGGTGAGCCGAGGGCTGAAGGATGGCGACCGCGTGGTGGTCGATGGGTTCATGCGGCTCGCACCCGGCGCGCCGGTGCGCGTGAAGGAAGTCGCGGCCGAGCCCTTGCCCGTTGCCGCTGTCGCCGCGTCGCCTGGCACGGCGGCAACGGGGAGATCGGGCGCGGCGCCTGCGGGTGCCGGAGATACCACCGGAGCTGCGGTATCAGGTGGTGCGGCAGGTGCCGGCACCGCTCCGGCGCCTGCCGCACCAGCCGCCACCGCCCCGGGTCCTGCAACGGCGCCCGGCACCGAGGCCGTCTACTTCGACCCGGCACGGACCACGCTCGATGCCACCGGCCGCGCGCACCTGCTCGGCGTTGCGGCCACGCTGAAGGCCAAGCCCGATGCGCGTGTCGCGCTGCACGGCTTCGTCGACGCGAGTGGCAACCCACAAGCCAACGCGCAACTGGCCAAGGCGCGCGCGCAGGCGGTGCGCGATGCGCTGGTCGCCGCCGGCGTGCCGCGCGAACGCATCGACATGCAAGCGCCGACCGACATCGTCGGGGGCCAGTCACCCGCACTCGCGCGTCGCGTCGACGTCGTGGTGGCGGGGGCGCGATGAAGTTCTCGCACTTCTTCATCGACCGCCCCATCTTCGCCTCCGTCATCTCGATCGTGCTGGTGCTGGCCGGCGCGGTGGCGATGCTGAACCTGCCGATCGCCCAGTTCCCTGACATCACGCCGCCGCAGATCTCCGTCACCGCGACCTACCCCGGTGCGAGTTCGGAGGTGGTGTCGCAGAACATCGCCGCGCCGATCGAGCAGCAGGTCAACGGCGCGGACCACATGATGTACATGAACTCCACTTCGAGTTCGACTGGCAACATGACGCTGTCGGTGTACTTCGAGATCGGCACCGACCCCTCGCTGGCGCAGGTGGACGTGCAGAACCGCGTGAACCTCGCGCTGCCGACGCTGCCATCCGCGGTGAGTTCGCAGGGCGTGTCGGTAGCGAAGAAGTCGCAGGCCTTCATGATGATCGTGGCGATCTATTCGCCGGACAACAGCAACGATCCGACCTTCATCGCGAACTACGCCAACATCAGCGTGCTCGACGCGATCAAGCGCGTGCCGGGCGCCAACCAGAGCTCGATCTTCGGTTCGCCGGACTACGCGATGCGGCTGTGGCTCAAGCCCGACCGCATGGCCTCGCTCGGCCTCACCGCCACCGACGTGCAGCAGGCCGTGGCGGCGCAGAACCAGCAGTACGCCGCCGGCCGCCTCGGCGCATCGCCCACGGCCGGGCCGGTGCAGCAGACGATCCCGGTCGCGACCTCGGGGCGCATGACCGAGCCCTCGGAGTTCGAGAACATCATCCTGCGCGCGTCGCGCGACAGCAATGGCGCGATCGTGCGGGTCAAGGACATCGGCCGCGCCGAACTCGGCGCCAAGGACTATTCGATCCGCTCCAAGTACAACGGCAAGACCGCCACGCTGATCGCGATCTACCAGCAGCCCGGGGCCAATGCGCTGCAGGTGGCGAAGGACGTGAAGGTGCTGCTGGCCGAGATGAAGAAGAGCTTCCCGCCGGGACTCGACTACGACATCGCGCTGGACACCACCGAGTTCGTGCAGGAGTCGATCAAGGAGGTGGTGCACACCTTCGTCGAGGCGCTGGTGCTGGTGGTGCTGGTCGTGTTCCTCTTCCTGCAGAGCTTTCGCGCGACGCTGGTGCCGATCCTCGCGGTGCCGGTGTCGATCCTGGGTGCCTTCATCGGCATGACGGCGATGGGCTTCTCGATCAACATGCTGACGCTGTTCGGCATGGTGCTGGCGATCGGCATCGTGGTCGACGACGCGATCGTGGTGGTGGAGAACGTCGAGCGCAACATGGCCGAGTTCGGGCTGCCGCCCAAGGAGGCGGCCAAGCACGCGATGGACGAGGTCAGCGGGCCGGTGGTCGCGATCGTGCTGGTGCTGTGCGCCGTGTTCATCCCGGTAGCTTTTCTCTCTGGCATCACCGGGCAGCTCTACAAGCAGTTCGCGATCACCATCGCGGTGTCGGTGGTGCTGTCGGGGCTGGTGGCATTGACGCTGTCGCCGGCCCTGGCGGCGATCCTGCTGAAGCCGCAGGCGCATGGCGAGAAGAAGGGCTTCTTCGGCTGGTTCAACAAGAAGTTCGATCGGCTGACCGACGGCTACGGCCGCAGTGTGCAGCTGGCGATCAAGCGGGTGGGCATCGCGGCGATCCTGATCGTCGGGATGGTCGCGATCATGATGGGCTTGTTCAGGAAGGTGCCATCGTCCTTCCTGCCGGTGGAAGACCAGGGCTACATCTTCACCGCGGCAATCATGCCGGACGCCGCCAGCCTCGACCGCACCGAGCTCGCGACCGATCGCGCCCAAGCCTGGTTCAGCAAGCAGCCGGCGGTGAAGTCGGTGGCCTCCGTGCCGGGCTTCAGCCTCATCGATTCGCAACTCAAGTCGAACGCCGGCGTGCTGTTCGTCTCGCTCAAGGGCTTCGCGGAACGGCAGGCGCCGGGCGACAAGGCCGACGCGCTGATCCACGAGGCCGGCAAGGAATTCGCGTCGTACCAGGACGCGGTGATGATCCCGGTGAACCCGCCGTCGATCCCCGGCCTCGGCACCACGGGCGGCTTCGAATTCTGGGTGCAGAGCGAGGGCGATGCCACGCTGCAGCGCGTGGAGCAGGTGACGCGCGAGCTCATCGCCAAGTCGCGCGAGCGGCCCGAGCTGCGCGGCGTCACCTCGACCATCAACACGCGGTCCCGCCAGCTGATGGTCGACGTCGACCGCGACAAGGCGGAGAGCCTGGGCGTGCCGGTCGAGGCCGTCTACACCACGCTGCAGACGCTGTTCGGCTCGCTCTACGTGAGCCAGTTCCCGAAGAACAGCCGGCTGTTCCAGGTGATCCTGCAGGCCGAGCCCGACTACCGCACCAAGCCCGACGACCTGCAGAACATGTACGTGCGCAACCGCGACGGCAAGATGGTGCCGCTGAAGGCGCTGGCCACCACGCGCTACGTGGCGGGTGGCGACATCGTCACGCGCTTCAACAACTTCACCGCGGCCAAGATCACCGGCGATGCGGCCGTCGGCTACAGCTCGGGACAGGCCCTCGACGCGATGGAGGAACTGGCGCGCGAGGTGCTGCCCGCAGGCTTCTCGTATGCGTGGTCGGGGCAGTCGTACGAGGAGCGCAAGGCGGGCTCGACCGCGGGGCTGGTGTTCGGCTTCGCGCTGGTGATGGTGTTCCTGATCCTGGCGGCGCAGTACGAGAAGTGGACGCTGCCGATCGGCGTGCTGCTGGCCGTGCCCTTCGCGCTGTTCGGCGCCATCGCGGCCATCTGGATGCGCGGCATCCAGAACGACGTGTACTTCCAGATCGGGCTGACGGTGCTGATCGCGCTGGCCGCGAAGAACGCGATCCTGATCTTCGAGTTCGCGATCGAGGAGCGCGCGAAAGGCAAGTCGCCCTACGAGTCCGCGCTGAGCGCCGCCCGGCTGCGGCTGCGGCCGATCATCATGACCTCGCTCGCCTTCATCCTCGGCTGCATTCCGCTGGCGATCGCCAGCGGCGCCTCGTCCGCGAGCCGGCGGTCGCTGGGCACCGGCGTGATCGGCGGCATGCTGGGCGCGACGCTGATCGCGATCTTCTTCATCCCGATGTTCTTCTGGGGCTTCGAGACGCTGGCCGAACGATTCGCGAAGAAGAAGACGCCGCCGCAGGAGGTGGAACCAGCGCTCGGCGCCGAGGACGTGCCCGATGCGCCGCATTGAACGTTGCGCGCCGGCACTCGCGGCCGCGATGGCCGCCCTGCTCGCGGGCTGCATGCTGGGCCCGGACTACCAGCGCCCGGCCATCGAGGTGCCGGCGCAATTCCGGGGTGCCGCAACGCAGGCCAACGCCGTCGCGAACGCCAGCGACACGGCCTGGTGGCGGCAGTTCGGCGACCCGAAGCTGGATGCGCTGGTCGACGAGGGCCTGCGCAGCAACGACGACCTGGTGGCCGCCGCCGCGCGTTTCGACCGCTACTACGGCGTGCTCGGCACCACTCGCGCACCGCTCTTTCCGCAACTCGGCGCCGACGCCGCGGGCAGCCGCACGCGTGCCAGCGAACAGACCATCTCGCCCGCTCCCGCGACCAACCCCTACAACGCCGTGCAGGCGACGCTGCTGGCCAGCTGGGAGATCGACCTGTTCGGCCGCACGCGCCGGCTCAGCGAGGCGGCCGCCGCCGACCTGCAGGGCAGCGAAGCCTTCCGCCGCGGCACGGTGCTGTCGCTCGTGGCCGCCGTGGTCACAGGCTACGTGCGCCTGCTCGACCTGGACCGGGAGCTGGAAGTGACGCGTGAAACGCTGCGCATCCGCCAGGATGCGCTGACGCTGTTCGAGAAGCGATTCAAGGGCGGCGTGGTGTCCGAGGTCGAGGTGAGCCAGGCGCGTTCGGACTACGCCACGGCGCTGCGCAACATCCCGCTGCTGGAGCAATCCATCGCGGAACTGGAGAACGCGTTGTGCCTGCTGCTCGGGCGCAATCCCGGCCCGATCGCGCGCGGCGGCCCCCTCAGCGCGCTGACGGCGCCGGCGGTGCCAGCCGGCCTGCCATCGGACTTGCTGGACCGCCGGCCCGACATCCTGCAGGCCGAACAGGCGCTGGTCGCGGCCAATGCGCGTATCGGCGCGGCGAAGGCGGCGTATTTCCCGAGCATCTCGCTGACCGGGGCGTTCGGGCAGTCGAGCCGTTCGCTGTCGGACCTCTGGGGTGGCGCGGCGCGCGTGTGGACCTATGGCGCGGATATCAGCGTGCCGATCTTCACCGCGGGTGCCATCGCGGGCCAGGTGCGCAGCGCCGAGGCGGCGCAGCGGGAGGCGCTTGCGCAATACCGCAAGAGCGTGCAGACGGCGTTCGGCGAAACGGAGAACGCTCTCTCCGGCATCGTCACCAGCCGCAAGGCGCTCGACGCCCAGAAGCTGGCGGTGAGTTCGCTCGACCGCTACCTGCGCCTCGCGTGGAGGCGCTACGAAGGCGGCTATACCAGCTACCTGGAGGTGACCGATGCCGAGCGCAACCTCTTCACCGCGCGCATCCAGCTGGCGCAGTCGGAAGGCGAGGTGCTGCTGCAGAGCATTGCGCTCTACAAGGCGCTGGGCGGCGGCTGGGTCGACATCGCGGTGAAGGAGGCGCCGCAGCCGCAGCGGTAGTTGGCTGGAGTCGGTTGGTGGCTTCCGGCTGCCGGCGCTTCGACGGCGCGTGTGACGCCATGCGAGACGGGCGCCCGCGCATGGATGAACGCTAAAAAACCAGCGTGCGCCAGCGCAGGTCGCTTGCACGCGCCATGAACTGCACCGCGCCGCCGCGCCGCGTGCATTCCGGCACCAGCGTCGCGGCTGACAGTCCATGCGCCTGCAACGCATCGGAGCAGGCGAAGAACACCGCGCCGTGACTGGCGGCTTCCTGCATCGCGTCGTACACGGTCTTGGGATGGCCCGAAGGCCGCAGCGACGCGGCCACGCCCGGCTGCAACAGCAGCACGCTGCGTGCGGTGAAGTAGATCTCCACCGGCATGTCCAGCGCCGCCGCGGCGGCCGCGTGGAAGAAGGGCGTGGCGAGGCGATGCGGCGCCTCGGGCTCGCTCGCCCACAGGAGGATCGCGATGCCCGCAGCCGTACTGTCGGCAGCGGCATTCATTCCAGATCCTTCATTGCTTGAACCGCATGCTGTGCCATCACCTCGGCCACCTCGTCGCCCTGCACCAGTTGCGGCCGGTCGGCCTCGAAGTCACGCAACGCCAGCCGCGCCAGCCATCCCTCGCCGTAGGGATCACGATGCACCAGCTCCGGCGTTTCCTCCAGCCGCGGATTGACTTCCACTACCGTCCCCGTCACCGCGCTCTTCACCGACACGATCGCCTTCGCCAGTTCCACCACCGCGACCGCGCGCCCCTGCGCGATCTCCGAGCCAACGGGCTTGGCGCGGCACATGTAGATCTCCCCCGACAGCTTGATCCCCAGCGCCGTGATGCCGACGGTCGCCGTCCCGTCGTCGTGCATGCGCGCCCAGACGTCATGCTCGACAAGGTACAGCAGGTCCGATGGAAATCGCAATGACAAGTCCGGCATTCAACCCCCCTCAAAAAGTGCAGGAGACAAAGGCGTTGTATCGCCGTAGCGAGCGACCGGAGGTTGCGCCGAGAAGCGCAGCCGTACATGCGTACGGCGAGCATCGCAGGTGCAAGATCCGGCCGCGCAGTAGGCGAGACAATGCCTTTGCGAGGCAATGCCTTTGGCGGAGGGGGGAAAGAGTCGAACTTTCGCAGCGACGCATGGCGCCACCCACCGGGTTTGAAGCCCGGCCGTCCCACCAGGGACGTTCCCCCTCCATGATCCACAAATCATGCTTGCCGCAAGGCTGTGCGCGTGCCCTCATGCCGCCACCTGCCCGAGGAACAGTTGCGTGTCGCTGCGCAGCCGGTGCACGTCACCCACCCGTCGCAGCAGTCCCACGCGATCGAAATATTCCAGCACCTGGATGGCGCGCTTGCGGCCCAGCCCGGTCGCGTCACGGAACCGGGCGGCGGTCACCTCGCCGGGCGTTCCCGCGGCCACCGATCGCAGTATCTCCGCCATGCGCACCACGCAGTCCTGCGAGTAGTAGAGGTCCTTCATGACCTGGTGCAGTTCGCCTCGCTGTGCGAGTCGCGCGAGCGTGGTGCGCATCAGCGCCTCGCTCTCGTGCGTGTCGGCGGCGAGGTCGCGCACCCAGCAGCCTTCGAAGGCAGTGATGGACATCAATGGCTTGATCTTTTGCGCCAGCCGCTCGTCCGTTGCAGACAGGCGCAGTCCATGCTCCGGCAGATGCACGAAAGTCCCGCGCAACACCAGCTTGCCGTCAGCGCGCAGCGACGCCAGCAGCGCGCGCCACAGAGGTTCAGCCAGGCGGGGTGCCGCGAGCCGGCGCAAGCGTCCGGCGTCGGCGCCCAGCGCGTTCGGCTCGCGCGCATGGAACGTTGCCAGTGCCCCCAACACCGCTTCCTGCGCAGCGCGCGCAAACGCCTCGCCAAGCGTCCAGTCGCCGTGCGCCGCATCGACGACGTGCAGCGCCCCGTGCGGCAGTGCCGGCAGCTCATTGGCCGGCGTCCCCTCCGCCAGCGCCCAGCGCCTGAGCGACACGCCGAAGGGCGCGGCACCGATGAGTGCAGCGAGGCGCGACGTCGCATCCGGTTGTGACCACGCATGCAATTCAGCCATGCGTTGCGGCGTGCGGCGATAGCGCGCCGGCGCAAAAGGATCGAGCACCCGACCGCCCGCGAGCGTGCGGCTGGCGGCGTTGTCACGCAGCACCACGCGGTCGCCATGCCACGCGCCGATGGGCTGGCGCAGTACCAACTGGACCAGCGCCGACGAACCCGGCGCCATGGATGACGCGGCGCCGTCGCTCTCGTCGCCCTCTACCTGCAAGACCGCCACGGTGCCCAGCACATCGACCGAACCGATGTGCACATGCACTGGCGTGCCGGATCGCAAGGCCTTCGCCTCGTCGTGCCACAGCGTGAGCGAGGCATCGATGCGGTCCGTGGCCGATGCGCAGCCCTGCACAACCAGCCACTGGCCCCGCGCCACCTGGTCCTTGCCGACGCCCGCCAGCGCCACCGCGCAACGCTGCCCGGCATGCGCGCGCGTGACTGTGCGGTTCTGTGCGTGCAGGCTGCGAACGCGCGCGTGCCCCTGCGTCGCGCCGGGCGTCAACACCACTTCATCGCCTACCGCCAACTGGCCGGCATGCACCGTGCCGGTGACGACCGTGCCGACGCCATCGAGCGTGAACGCACGGTCGATGGCCAGGCGAAACGACGATGCGTCCTGCAACCGAAGAGGCATGGCGCGGGCCGCCTCGAACAGCAACGCGCGCAGCGCCTCGACACCTTCGCCGCTGTGCGCAGACACCGCGATGACCGGCGCTCCCGAGAGCGGCGAGCCCGACAGCAACGCGCTGACCTCGGCACGCACCTGGTCCACCCGCTGCGCATCCGCCCGATCCACTTTTGTGATCGCCACCGCCCCACGCGCGAGTCCGAGCAGCGACAGCACCGCCAAGTGCTCGCGCGTTTGCGGCATCACGCCGTCGTCGGCCGCCACCAGCAGCAGTGCGAAGTCGATGCCGGTCGCACCCGCGAGCATGGTGTGCACCAGCCGCTCGTGCCCGGGGACATCGATGAATCCGATGCGCTCGTCCTGCGGGCTGCCGGGCACGTCGAGGAACGCATAGCCCAGCTCGATGGAAATGCCGCGCTTCTTTTCTTCCGGCAGCCGGTCGGTGTCCACGCCGGTGAGCGCGTGCACCAGCGTGGTCTTGCCGTGGTCGATGTGGCCTGCGGTTCCGACGATCATGGCTACATGAAGTTCCGTGTGTGCAGGTCGGCGAGGCGCTCGGCTTCGGCGCGCGAGAAGCCCAGCCGGGCGAGGCGTGCACGGCGGCCGGCCGCCATGTCGCGCTTGAGCCCCTGCACCGCTTGGTGACCGCGCGCGATGGCGCCCGGCGCCAGCTCGCCCGCCGCCAGCAGCACCAATGCATCGAAGACTTCTTCGTTCAGTCCCGCCGTGCTCGCCAGCATGTCGTAGCGGGATTCCACCGCGTTGCGCAGTCGCGGCTGAAAGTCGGGCTGTGCCGCAAGCCGGTGCTCCAGATGCGCCATGCCAAAGGCGACGTGACGCGCCTCGTCACGGGCCGTCAGGCGCGCGATCTGACGCGTCACCGGATCAGGCGCATGCTCGTGCAGGAAGTTCAGCAGGTTCACGAAGCTGCCTTCGCCGAGCACCGCCAGAAGAAAGGTGGACACGGAGAAGTCGGGTGCGTCGAACAGGGTGCGCAACGATGCCTGTCCACCGGCCGTCGACAGCGCAGGCTCGTGGCCGCGCAGCGTCGCGCGGCGGGTGAACACCTCGACATGCCGTGCCTCGTCGGCGCACTGCAACGCGAGCAATTGCAGCACCTCGCGGTAGTGTGGATGGATCTGTCCGAGGTGCCGCGCCGGCACGAGCAACGCCGCGTTCTCGTTCTCGATCAGGTAGGTCATGACCTGCACGACCGCCGCCTCGATCGCCGCAGGCAGCTCGAAATCCGCATGCCAGTCGATGGCCGTTTCGGGGTCCCACTGCGCCGCGGCGCCCTGGCGGTAAAGCTCGCCCGCAGTGGCCGCCCAGATCTCGTCACGGCGACGCAGGCCGAAGTGGAATGGCGTACTGCCCGCCTCGACCACGGCGCCGCGCGCCGCCAGGCCCCATGCCGGCGACGCTTCTTCCGCAGGCATGCCGGGCGCGTCCGACGCCGCGTGCCCGGTCGACAACGCGCCGCGCCAGCGGCCTTCGACCTGCCCCCCGTTCGTCACCCACGCCTCGACGCGGCCCGCAGCCCCATCGTCGAGGCGCATCGCGTGCCCCTGCTGACGACACCATGCCGCCAGATGCATCTCCCACGCGGGCGCATGTCCGCACACGCGCAACTGCCCGCCCGCCGGCACTTCGGCGAGCGCGCGGCGGATCAGCAGCAGGGCGCCCTGGTCCAGTCCGAGCGACTCAATATCGATAGTCGGCGGCGGTGATGCGTCCATCGGGGCTGTAGAAGTGTTCGTCGTCGATGGCGCGCTCCAGCAGCGCGTAGCCATTGGTGCGGCCGACCCGCCACTCCCGAAGGCCTTCCAGTTCGAGCAAGGGCCGGACTTGCGGATCGTCCCAGCGCATGGCCATCAGCAGCGACAGGAAGCGCTCGACCAGGGCAGCCGGTGCATCCGGACTGGTGGTGAAGTTGCAGTGGTCGAAGGGCTGCGTGGTGGCGATGACGCGCGTGCTGCCGGCCGGCAAGGTGCCGTCTAAACCGAAGGCCAGGTGGTTGCCATCGATCAGGCAACACGCCTGGATCTCGCTCGCCATCAGCGCCAGTGCGGCATCGCGTTCGCCGCCGATATGGTCGCCATGCTTGCCGCCGAGCACATCGAAATAGCGCGCCGTGAAGTCGCGCTCCTTCACCAGGCCATTGCCACGCAGATGGTCCAGCGGGATCAGCGTGGCCTGCGGTGAATCGACGGCTCCAAGGCCCACCGTCTTGCCGCGCAGGTCCGCCAGCGTGCGCAGCTCGCTGTCGGCACGAACGACGATGACCGAGCGCAGGTCGCAGTCGGTGTCGCGCATGGCCACCGCCTGCACGGCCTGCCCGCGGCTGCGCGCCATGCGGTCCGCGCGCACCCAGGCCAGCGGCGAATTCCATGCGAGGTGGATCGTGCCGTCGAACTGCGCTTCGACCTGGCGTTCGTAGTTCGAATACAGCACGTAGTCGAAGGCCAGGCCGTTCTGCGCAAAGAAGGCCTTGAAGCCTTCCCAGATGGTGACGACCTTCGGGGCATAGGCCACCGCACCCATGATCAGCGTCGGTTCGGACATCGCCGGCTCCCTCAGAACAATGGCAGGCCGGTGATGGCCTTGCCGATGAAGTCGTAGAGCACGTCGGAGGTCGGCGCCATCACGCTCGCGGCGCGTGCGTCGCGGAACAGCCGCTCGATGCCGACCTCCTTGCGGAAGGCGGCGCCACCGCACACGCGCATCGCGATGTCGGTGACTTCCAATGCGGTTTCGCCGGCGGCGGCCTTGACTTCAAGCACGCGCAGCATGGTGTCGGCGCGACCGGTGCCGATCGCCGCGACGGTGTCGTCCAGAAGGGCCTGCGCCATGTCGGTCTTGATGCGCGCGCGGGCCAGGTAGGCGCGGATGGTCGGAAGGTCTGCCAGCGACGAGCCGAGGTGCAGGTGTTTCGTCTGGCTGACGTGGGACACGGCCCGCGACAGCGCGCCATCCATGAGGCCCACCGAGCAGGCCGCGCTCAGCACGGAGAACCACGGCAGCACCACGCCCATCATGACGTCGAAGCCCTTGCCGTCTTCGCCCAGTCGATCGGCCGCCGCGATGCGCACGCCCTGCGCCGTGATCGGTGTCGAGGCATTGCCGCGCAGGCCGAGGCCGTCGAAGCTGCCGGGCTGCGACAGGCCATCGGCTTTGGCATCCACGTACCAGAGCGTGCTTGCGCCCTCGGCCGCGAGCGGCTTGCTCGACCAGACGTAGCTGTCCGCCTCGAAGGCCGAGGTCACCCAGCTCTTGCGCGCGTCGAGCAAGATCTGCTCTGCGTCTGCGCGCGCGGTGCCGGTCGGTGCCCAGAAGTGGCTGCGCGAATCCGCTTCGGAGAAGGCCAGCGTGCTCAGGTGCTGGCCCTGCGCGATGGCCTTTCGCACAGTCTCCTCGCCGAACTGTTCGATCACCGCGGTGGCGCAATAGTGCATGCAGAGCACCATGGCGGTGGAGGGGCAGTCTTGCGCGATGCGCGACACGACCTGCGCGGCTTCCTTCATGCCAAGCCCCATTCCGCCAACAGCGGTCGCCGACGTCAAGCCGAGCAAGCCTCGCTCGCCCAGCGCCTGGATCACCTCTCGCGGAAAGCGTCCCTCCCGATCGGTGCGCAAGGCCAGCGGCGCCAGTGTTTCGGCAAGGATGGGGGCGAGTGCGGAGAGGTGGTCCATGGTGGTTCTTCTGGTGGAAAAATCTTGGGCGCTAGGCCAGCAGTTCTCGCAGAAGGGGCAACTGCTTCTCGAAGGCGGCGCTGTCTTCCAGGCAGCGCAGGTCGAGCAGCAGCCGGTCTTCGGCGACCCGGCCGATCACGGGCAAGGGCAAGGCGCGCAGCGCCGTGGCGATGGCATCGAGCGCGGTGCCGATGCCTTTTTTTGCGGTGCCGGCTGGTGTCAGCGCGAGGCCGGCCGACGGCAGCCGCGCCACAGGCAAGGAGCCCGAGCCGATCTGGCCCATCAACTCGACGACCTCGACCGTGAACCGCGGTGCTACCGCGGCGGCAACCCTGGGCTGCAACGCCTGCGCCGTCGAACGGATCGCCTCCGCGGGCCGCGTGAGCATGCGCAGCGTGGGCAAATCTTTGGCGAGCCGCTCAGGCCGCAGATAGAGCATCAGCGTCGCCTCGAGCGCGGCCAAGGGCAGCTTGCTCATGCGCAGGGCACGCTTCATCGGGAACTTGCGGATGCGCCCCACGGCCTCCTTGCTGCCGACGATGAGTCCCGCCTGCGGGCCGCCGAGCAGCTTGTCGCCGGAAAAGGTGACGACGTCGCAACCGGCCGCGAGCATCTCCTGGGGCAGCGGCTCGCGCGGCAGGCCGTAGTGCGCCAGGTCGACCAGCGAGCCGCTGCCGAGGTCCGTGGCCAGCGGCACCCCGCGGGCGTGCGCGATACCCGCGAGCGTGGCTTCGTCGACCGCCGCGGTGAATCCCTGCACCGCGTAGTTGCTGGTGTGGACTTTCATCAGCAGCGCGGTGTTGGCGTTGATGGCGCGCTCGTAGTCCTGCGGATGGGTACGGTTGGTGGTGCCGACCTCGACCATGCGCGCACCCGCGCTCGCCATCACGTCCGGCATGCGGAAGGCACCGCCGATCTCGACGAGTTCGCCGCGCGAGATGATGACTTCGCGCTCGCGCGCCAACGCGGCAATGCTGAGCAGCACGGCCGCCGCATTGTTGTTGACGACAGTGGCGGCCTGCGCGCCGGTGATGGTGCACAGCAAGTCTTCGACGAGCGAATCGCGGTCGCCACGACCACCCGATGCCAGGTCGTATTCGAGGTTGTTGGGCGCGGCCATCACCGTGAGCAGGCGCTGGAGCGCCGCGTCGGCCAGCACCGCGCGACCGAGGTTGGTGTGAATGACAGTGCCGGTCAGGTTCAGCACCGGGCGCATGCGCGGCGCGAGGCGAGCCTGCACGCGCGACGCCAGCGCATCCGCCAACGCATTCGCTTCGATGTGCGCCCTGTTCAAGCTGCCTGCCAGGGCCCGCGCACGCAAGCTGTCCAGCAAGGCACGCGCCTCGTTGGCCACCAGCGTGTGGCCATGTTCATCGAGCAACGCACGCGCCGCTTCCAGCCGAAGCAGCTTGTCCACAGAAGGCAGATCCTGGGGCCTGGCCTTCGAACCGTGAACCACGGATTCGTCGGTCGCAGCCATCAGCCGCCTCCGCCGTCGTCGGGAATGTCGGGCTCGCCGAACAGCAGCATCAGGTTGACGCCGTGGCGCTGGAAGCCCGCTTCGGACACCAGCAGGTCGAGGGTCACGCTGGCCAGGTCGTCGGCCACCGGTTCGACCTGCGCGTCGCGCTCCATGTGCACGATCTTCAGGTAGTGGCCGCATTCATCGCAGGTCTCGGCCTCGACCGGGTGCTTGACGGCCCTGTTGCCCTCCGCGGTTGCGGCGCCGACGGGCTCCAGCGATTGGTACTGGATACCCTTGGTGCCCTCGCAATGGCTGCACTTGATGCGCACCATGTGCCATTGCGTCGAGCACAGCGAGCAATGCAGGTAGCGGTAGTTGCCGGCCGTCGCATTGACGCGCGAGACGCTGGCGGTCGGATGGCTGCCGCAGCAGGGGCAGGCCGTCGCGTCGTCGGTTCGGCCGAAGGGCGCAAGCCGGCTCTTCTCGCCCGCGGCCTGCGTGGACAACACCAGGTGCGTCCAGTACACCTGCAAGGCCGCGCCGATGAGGGGGGCGGGGCCAAGCTCCAGGCCCAGCATGAGGTTGTGCAGCAACAAGTCGGCCTGGGCGTCGAGCCATTCGTCGTCGACCTCGCGCAGGGCCTGGACCGTCGCCAGCGCCGGACTGCCGGCCAGGCGCGGCACCAGGCTGTCGAGCAGCGACCGGAAGACCGCCCGCCATGCCGGATCGCGCGGCCAGTCGGTGGCCGGCACGGCAGGCATCCCGACGCGCGCGGCCGATTCCAGCGCCGCGTCGTCCGGCACCTCCACGGCGGGGCAGTCCTGTAACGCACGGTGCTGCGCATGCACGACCTCGGCCATGAAGATGAGGAAGTCGCGCATGGGGTGGCCGGCCGCCAGTTGCCGCAAGCGGATTTCCCTCTCGGCAAAGACGCTGGCACGCTGGGGCAGGACCAGGAAAGGAACCTGCTGCTGTCCGCCCGCGCGAACGGCGATCTCCTCGGGCGTCAGGAGGGGTGCAGCCTGGGTCAAGCTCATCCCTTCATTCTGCGCTCGGCCGCCGATTCCTCCGCGACAATTTCGCGGTACCAGAGCAGGTGGTGCTTGCGCGCCCAGTTGTAGGTGACGGTGCCGCGCATCATGGCGTGGACCGAGCCCTTGACCCAGATCGCCGCGTACACATGCGTGATCACGCCGAGGATCAGCGCGATCGCCGAGAGCGAATGCACCAACACGGCGATGCGACGCAAGGTGATGGGGAAGTAGTCGACGAACCACGGGCGCCAGAACATGAAGCCGGTGACGAGCAACAGCAGCAGGCAAATGGTGAAGAGCCAGAACACGCCCTTCTGGCCGGCGTTGTACTTGCCGACCGGCGGCATCGCGTCCTCGTCGCCCTTGATGATC
The DNA here is from genome assembly GCF_018449755.1 of Variovorax sp. dw_954. Classification (NCBI taxonomy): domain Bacteria; kingdom Pseudomonadati; phylum Pseudomonadota; class Betaproteobacteria; order Burkholderiales; family Comamonadaceae; genus Variovorax; species Variovorax sp. dw_954. The sequence continues at coordinate 117,552 of NZ_JAAVVD010000016.1, forward strand.
AGCTCAGGTGCCTTCTTCACCCATTGCGTATCGATGGGCTTCCAGAGGTTCTCGTGCCAGAACTGGATGAACAGCAAGGCGAAGCCGACCACCATCAGCAGCCCGAAGAAGGGATGCAGGATGCGCGTCCACTGACCGCCGCCGAACAGGTTGCTGAAGAAGAACAACGCCGGATGGAAGATGGCCAGGCCCGACAGCCCGGCGCAGATGAAGAACCCCGCCACGAACCAGTGGTTGGCGCGGGTGAGGTCGGTGTAGCGCCGGATAATGTGCTTCATGTCGGCACTCCTCAGACATCGGTCTTGTTGCGGGCCGGTGCCTCGTCGATGACGGCATTGGCCAGGGCATCGTCCGGCTCGTCTTCCTCCACTTCCAGCGGGCCGACCTTGTTGTAGTGGAAGAAGCTGACCACCGCCGCGCCGACCATCGCGGCCAGTGCCAGCGGCTTCACGGCGCCCTTCCACAACGAGACCAGCGGGCTGATCGTCGGGTTGTTCGGCAGGCCGTGGTACAGCTCGGGCTTGTCGCCATGCTGGAGCACGTACATCACATGCGTGCCGCCCACGCCCGAGGGGTTGTAGACGGCCGCCTGCGCATAGCCGCGCTCCTTCAGGTCCGCCACCCGCTCGCCGCCATAGTCGAGCATGTCGCTCTTGGTGCCGAAGTGGATCGCGCCCGTCGGGCAGGCCTTCACGCAGGCCGGCTCCAGCCCGACCGTGACGCGGTCGGAGCACAGCGAGCACTTGTAGGCCCGGTCGTCCTTCTTGCTGATGCGCGGCACGTCGAAGGGGCAACCCGTGACGCAGTTGCCGCAGCCGATGCAGTTCTCGCTGATGAAGTCGACGATGCCGTTGGTGTACTTGACGATGGCGCCGGGCGCCGGGCACGCCTTGAGGCAGCCGGGGTCTTCGCAGTGCATGCAGCCGTCCTTGCGGATCAGCCATTCGAGCCGCGTCTCCTCGGTGCCGGAGACTTTCATCTCCACCTCGGAGTAGCGCATGACCGTCCACGACTCCGGCGACAGGTCGGCCGGGTTGTCATAGACGCCGACGTTGTTGCCGATGGTGTCGCGCAGGTCGTTCCATTGCATGCAGGCCACCTGGCACGCCTTGCAGCCGATGCAGCTGCTGACGTCGATCAGCTTGGCGACTTCCGCCGTGTTGCGCGCGTGCGGCGGTTGCGTGGTGGTGGCCGAGCGGGCGGCGATGTCCAGTGATTGCAGGGATGACATTTTTCTTTTCTCCCTCAGGCCTTCTCGATGTTCACGAGGAAGGACTTGAACTCGGGCGTCTGCGTGTTCGCGTCGCCGACGAAGGGCGTCAGCGTGTTCACCAGGTAGCCGGGTTTGGCCAGTCCGACGAATCCCCAGTGGTTGGGCAGGCCCACCGTGTCGACCTTGTGGCCATCGCAGTCCAGTTGCGGGATGCGCTTGGTCACCAGTGCCACGGCCTTGATGTAGCCGCGGTTGGAAGAAACCTTGACGGTTTCGCCGTTGGCGATGCCCTTGGCCTTGGCCAGCTCCTCGCCGATCTCCACGAACTGCTGCGGCTGGATGATGGCGGAGGTGCGGACGTGCTTGGTCCAGTAATGGAAGTGCTCCGTCAACCGGTAGCTGGTGGCCACGTACGGGAAGTCCTTGGCCGTGCCGAAGGCCTCCAGGTCGCCCTTGAAGACACGCGCGGCGGGATTGGACCGCGCCTTCATGTTCTCCGGGTGCATCAGGTTCGTGGCCATCGGCGACTCGAAGGGTTCATAGTGAACCGGCAGCGGGCCTTCGGCCATGCCGGTGGGCGCGAACAGGCGCGAGACGCCTTCGGCCGTCATGATGAACGGCTGCACGCGGTCCGGATCGCCCGGGTTCGCGTTGGTGCCGATGTCCGGTACGTCGGATCCACTCCAGGCCTTGCCGTCCCATTGCACCAGGCGCCGGGTGGCATCCCAGGGCTTGCCATCAGGCGCGCTGGAGGCAGCGTTGTAGAGGATGCGCCGGTTGGCCGGCCAGGCCCAGGCCCAGCCCAGCGTCTGGCCGAGGCCCCACGGGTCGGCGTTGTCCCGCCGCGCCATCTGGTTGCCCGCCTGCGTCCATGCGCCCGCGAAGATCCAGCAGCCGGAGGCGGTCGAGCCATCGTCGCGCAACAGGCCGAAACCCGACAGCTGCTCGCCGGCCTTCGCCAGCACCTTGGTCTTGTCGGCGGGGTCGAGCACGTCGGTGAGCGCCTTGCCGTTGTATTCCATCGCCAGTTCCTCGGGCGAGGGGCTGTGTGGGATCTTGTAGGGCCACGTCAGGTTGACGATCGGGTCCGGGAAAGCCCCGCCGTCCTTCTCGTAGGCGGCCTTCATCCGGTGGAAGAGGTCCGCCATGATCTCCGGATCACCGCGTGCCTCGCCGGGCGGGCTCGCGCCCTTCCAGTGCCACTGGAGCCAGCGGCTCGAATTGGTGGCCGAGCCATCTTCTTCCGCAAAGCAGGTGCACGGCAGGCGGAAGACCGTGGTCTGGATCTCGGCCGTCTTCACGTCGTTGTGATCGCCGAAATTCTTCCAGAACTCCGAGGTCTCGGTGTTCAGCGGATCGATGGTGACCAGGCACTTGAGCTTCGACAGCCCCGCGATGATCTTCTTCTTGTTGGGAAACGACCCCACCGGGTTGAAGCCCTGGCAGATGTAGTTGTTGAGCTTGCCCTGGTTCATCAACTCGAAGGCTTGCAGCACGTCGTACAGCTTGTCGATCTTGGGCAGGTAGTGGAAGGCCCAGTCGTTCTCGGCGGTCGCGGCCTTGCCCCACCACGACTTTTGCAGGCTGACGAAGAACTTCGGATAGTTCTGCCAGTAGCTCATCTGGTTGGGACGCAGCGGCTTCAGGGCGCGGGTCTTGTAGTAGGTGTCGAGGTCCTGTTCCTTGTCGAGCGCCAGCGACATGTAGCCAGGCAACGAGTTCGACAGCAGGCCCAGGTCGGTCAGCCCCTGGATGTTGCTGTGGCCGCGCAGCGCGTTCATGCCGCCGCCGGCAATGCCCATGTTGCCGAGCAGCAACTGCATGATGGCGCCGGTGCGGATGATCTGCGAACCCTGGCTGTGCTGCGTCCAGCCGAGGGCATACATGACCGTCATGGCCCGGTCGGGCACCGCGGTCGAGGCGATCATCTCGCAGACCTTCAGGAACTTGTCCTTCGGCGTGCCGGTGATGCGGGTCACCAGCTCTGGTGTGTAGCGCCCGAAGTGCTTCTTCATGATCTGGAGCACGCAGCGCGGGTGCTCCATCGTCGGGTCGACCTTGGCGAAGCCCTGCTCGTCGAGTTCGTAGCCCCAGCTCGTGCTGTCGTAGCGGCGCTTGGCTTCGTCGTAGCCCGTGAACAGGCCATCGTTGAAACCATAGGCTTCGCCGACGATGAAGGGCGCGTTCGTGTAGCTCCTGACGTACTCCTGCTGGATCTTGTTATTGGTGAGCAGGTAATTGATCACGCCGGCGAGGAAGGCGATGTCGCTCCCCGCGCGGATCGGCGCGTAGTAGTCGCTCATGGCCGCGGACCGCGTGAAGCGCGGATCGACGACGACGAGCTTGGCCTTGTTGTTGTGCTTGGCCTCGATCACCCACTTGAAGCCGCACGGATGCGCCTCGGCGGCATTGCCGCCCATGATCAGGACCAGGTTCGCGTTCTTGATGTCCACCCAATGGTTGGTCATCGCACCGCGGCCAAACGTCGGGGCCAGACCGGCCACCGTCGGGCCGTGTCAAACACGCGCCTGGTTGTCGAATACGAGCATGCCCATCGAGCGCATCACCTTGTGCGTGATGTAGCCCGATTCGTTGGACGACGCGGATGCGGCCAGCATGCCGCTGGATGTCCAGCGATTGACGACCTGGCCGTCGGCGTTCTTGGCGATGAAGTTGGCATCGCGGTCGGCTTTGAGTAGCTTGGCGATGCGCGACATGGCCTCGTCCCACGAGATGCGCTTCCATTCGTTGGTGCCGGGCTCGCGGACTTCCGGGTACTTCAGCCGGCTGGGGCTGTGCACGAAGTCGAGCAGGCCGGCACCCTTCGGGCACAGCGTGCCGCGGTTGACCGGATGGTCGGGGTCGCCCTCGATGTGGATGATGCTGCCGATCACGTTCTTCGCCTTGTCGCCAAGGCTGTACATGATGATGCCGCAACCGACCGAGCAGTACGGGCAGGTGTTGCGCGTTTCCGTGGTGCGCGCGAGCTTGAAGTTGCGCGTCTCGGCCAAGGCCTGCGTGGGCGAGAAGCCCAGCGCGACCAGGCTCGAGGCTGCAAGCCCCGCGCCGCTCACGCGAAAGAACTGCCGTCGATTCATGTCCATCGATGACCCTCCAGCGGCAACGCGGCCGCGCTGAAATCGATCCTCACGGCCAGTTGCTTCCTGCTCCGACCGCCCCCTGTCCTATGGCTTCGCCGTCGTGCCGTCGCCGCCGGTCGATTCGGGCGCGCCGCCCTTCGCAGCCCCGCCGTCCTGCTTGCCGCCCGTCATGCCGCCGATGGCGGTCGAGCCTTCGGCGGGACCGGCCGGTGCCGCCGACGCGGGAAGCTCGCCGCCCGCGTGCGGCTTGATCTCAGACGCTGCCGCGCCGGGAATCGGCGCGCTCTCCGCCTTGGGTGCAGGCACCGCCGGTGCATTGCGATCGCACGCTGACACGGCCAGGACTGCACCGAGCAAGACCACGACGCGCGCGTATCGGGAGTACATGGCTGCTTTCCTCGAACAAGATGGAGTGGACGCCTGCTGGAGGCGCACAGCAAGCACGGAAAACCCCTAAAAACAGTGAACTATGGTTGCACCAAGGCGCAACCGGATGCTTCAGTTTGGCGACGGCAAGGCCAAGACCGCGTCAGCCAAGGCCTCGATCCCCGCGTCGGAAAGGTCCGACGCAACCACGGCGCGGCGCGCCTTCCAGTGGGCGAAGTGGCGTTCCTGCGAGCGCGCGTAATGCGGGTCGTAGTGCCTGCGCATCAGTTCGTCGAACAGCGGCGAGAGCGCATGCTCGCGCGCCCAGGCCTGCCACCGGCCGACCGTTTCCTTGCCCTGCATTTCCTTGAGCAGCCCGAGTTGTCTTGCGAGCGCCTCGGGGTCGTCGCCGAGGTAGGCGTAGTCGCGCAGCAGGTAGGCCAGCCGCGCCTCGGGCGTTGCAACGATCTCGATGCAGTCGCTGGCGCGCATGCGCTCGGCCAGCGGGATCGGCAATGTGATGCGGCCGATGCGCGCGCTCTCGCCCTCGACATACACCGTGCGCCCCAGATCGAAGCGCTCCAGCGCCGTGGCCAGCTGCGTCTCGAAGGCCTTCTGTGAGGGCTGCGGCACGCCCGGCAATGCACCCAGCAGCGAACCCTTGTGCCGCGCCAGGCCTTCGAGGTCCAGCACTTGCGCGCCGCGTCTTTCCAGCGCCTGGAGCACGCGCGTCTTGGCGCTGCCGGTGGCACCGCAGACGACATGCAATCTCAGTTGCGGAATGAACGCCGCCAGCTCATCGAGCACGTGATGCCGGAAGCTCTTGTAGCCGCCGGCAAGCTGCTGCGCATCCCAGCCGACGAGGCGCAGCCACGTGACCATCGAGCCGCTGCGCAGCCCGGCGCGCCAGCAGTACACCAGCGGCTTCCAGCCCGCCGGCTTGTCCGCGAAGGGGCCGTTGAGGTGCCGCGCCAGGTTGGCGGCGACCATCGCGCCACCCACGCGCCGCGCCTCGAACGCGCCGGTCTGCTTGTAGAGGGTGCCGACGATGCGGCGCTCCTCGTCGTCGAGCACCGGGCAGTTGATGGCGCCAGGGATGTGGTCGAGCGCGAACTCGGCGGGCGTGCGCGCATCGATCAACGCGTCGAAAGCGCGGATGTCGGCGACGCGCACGGGGCCGCGATGGGTCATGGGTTTATTCTCGAAGGCATGGAACCGATCGCTCTCACACGTTTCTCGCACGGCGGCGGTTGCGGCTGCAAGATCGCCCCCGGCTTGCTGGCGGAGATTCTGGCACGCGCACCGCAGGGCCTGGTGCCGCCGGAACTGCTGGTCGGCACGGAGACCAGCGACGACGCGGCCGTCTACCGCCTCAACGACACGCAGGCGCTGGTCGCCACCACCGACTTCTTCACGCCGATCGTCGACGACCCGTTCGACTTCGGCCGCATCGCCGCGACCAACGCGCTGTCCGACATCTACGCGATGGGCGGCACGCCGATCATGGCGCTGGCGCTGGTCGGCATGCCGATCGACAAGCTGCCGCCCGAGGTGATCGGCCGCGTGCTGGAAGGCGGCGCGAGCATCTGCCGCGAGGCCGGCATCCCGATCGCGGGCGGGCACAGCATCGACGTGCTGGAGCCGATCTACGGGCTGGTCGGGCTCGGGCTTGTTCATCCGGATCGCGTGCGGCGCAATTCGGCGGCCGAGGCGGGCGACGTGCTGGTGCTGGGCAAGCCGCTGGGTGTGGGCATCCTGTCGGCGGCGCTGAAGAAGGGGCTGCTGGATGCGGCGGGCTACGCGGAGATGCTCCGGCATACGACGCAGCTCAACCGGGTCGGCACAGCACTCGCCGGCCTCGACGGCCTGCACGCGATGACCGACGTGACCGGCTTCGGCCTGGCCGGCCATCTGCTGGAGATCTGCCGCGGCTCGGGGCTCGCGGCCGAGGTGTCGCTCGGCGCGCTGCCGCTGATCGAGAGCGCGCTGCCGTTTGCGCAGCAGGGCATCGTCACGGGCGCATCGGGGCGCAACTGGGCCGGCTATGGTGGTCAGATCGCATGGCCGGCAGCGGCAGCCGACTGGCAGCGCGCGCTGGTGTCCGACCCGCAGACCAGCGGCGGCCTGCTCGTCACCTGTAGTCCCGATGCGGCGCCGGCCGTGCTCGATGCGTTCCGCAAGGCGGGCTTTGCACAGGCAGCGGCCATCGGTGCGTTGCGGCCCGCGGTGGCGGGGGCTGCGGTGGGCGTGTCGTTCAAAGCCTGAACCTTCGCGCTCCGACACAAGCTGCCCAAGAGACCTGCGAGAGAATCACCCCCATGCAAATCACCAAAGACACCGTCGTCACCCTGCGCTACAAGGTCGCGGACGCCAAGGGCAAGCTCATCGAGGAGAGCAAGGACCCGATGGTCTATCTCCACGGCGGCTACGGCAACACGCTGCCCAAGATCGAGGCCGCGCTCGACGGGCGCATGCCCGGCTACCAGGTCACGCTGGAGCTGAAGCCCGAGGACGGCTTCGGCGAGCGCGACGAATCGCTGGTGCGCACCATCCCCAAGTCGGAATTCCCGCCCGGCGTGAAGGTCGGCGGCCAGCTCGAAGGGCGTAACGACAAGGGCGAGCAGCAGATCTTCAACGTCATGAAGATCAAGGGCCCTGTCGTGATGCTCGACGGCAACCATCCGCTGGCCGGCATGGAGCTTCGCTTCAGCCTCAAGGTCACCGAAGTACGCGCGGCTTCCGAGGAAGAAATCGCGCATCGCCACGTGCATGGCGAGCACGGCCATCACCATTGAACGCCACCACGATCGGGCACACCATGACCACCGTCGACCCCAAGCGCTCAGCCCGCGCCGCCGACCAGAAGAAGATGCCGCTCTGCACCAGTTGCGCCGGCATCCAGCGCAACTGGCGCAAGGCCCCGGGCCATGCCGAGCTGGTGCAGCAGTCCACGCGCAAGGAAGAGCGCGAGGGGCATTCGGTGAACGTCACCACCTATCGCTGCGACGCCTGCGGCACCAAGTGGGAATACGAGAACGACAAGACCAACCAGAAGGCAGGTTGGTCGGTGGTCGGGCAATAGCGATCCATTGCGCGGCGCCGGTCCCATGCGCATCCGCGACTTCCGACCCGGCGCCGACGAAGCCGCGCTGCGCGCCGTCTTCCACGCCTCCGTCCACCAGATGGGCACGGCCTGGTACACCCCGGCGCAACTCGAAGCCTGGGCGCCTCACGACTACGACGCCGCCGCGTGGGCCGAACGGCTGCGCACCAACCGGCCCTTCGTCGCCGAATTCGAAGGCCGTATCGCCGGCTTTGCCGACCTGCAGGAGGCGGGCCTCATCGATCATTTCTTCGTGGACGGCGCATTCGGCGGCCACGGCGTCGGCACCGCGCTGATGGCGCATCTGCACCAGTCGGCTCATGCACGCGGCATCGGCCAGCTGCATGCGAACGTCAGCCTTTCCGCCGAAGGCTTCTTCACCCGCTGCGGCTTCGTCGTCGAACAGCGCCAGCAGGTCGACGTGCGCGGCGAGCGCCTGCGCAACGCGCGCATGCGCAAGATGCTGGGCACCACAGCCGGCGACTGAGAAGGTGTGAATATTTCTACTGCGGCCACCGATCTCGGGCCTGCGGTCCTCACCGCACGAGAGTGCGGCTCCGGTCCTCAACCCGACCTCGGCGCCCTCGCTACGAAATCTTCACACCTTCTGAGCGTTGCTACGACCTGAATGCGCTCACCCTGTCGAGCACCGCGCGCACCACGCTCCAGGCCGCGAGCGCTGAGGTCTTGGGATTGTCCGGCGAGGGCAGGTTGTGCGAGCAGAAATCGAGCCGGCCGAAGGCACCCGATGCCTCGATGTGATGCACGTTGCACTGCACGCAGGGGTCGGCGATGAGGGTGACGCGGGTCTTGTCCAGCCCCACGCCGGACAACGCGATGGTGGCCGCGACGTTGGCGTTCTGCGGGTACTTGAGCGCCGCGTCTCGCGCGCTGCCTTCGAAGATGACGGTGGGCTGCGTCAACGCGTCCAGCGCCCCTGGCGCATCGGCGGGCGTGCCCTCCCAGGCGGCCGGTGGCTTGCGGCCGGTGTAGTGCACGCGGTCGAGTCCGCCGATGGCCGCCGCGGCCAACGCATCGAGCGAGCCGATCGCGCCGCTCATGAGTTGCGCGGTGGTGCCGCCTTGCTGGGCGGCGCCGCGCACGGCCGCCTGCACCTGCGGCGCGGCCAGTGCGCCGACCGAGCAGATGAAGCAGGGCACGCCGTTGCGCAAGGCCGGCACCACGTGCTGGGTCACGGCGGCCTCGCCAGCCATCTCGATGACGAGGTCGCAGTAGTCGTTGGGCACGGACGAATACACCGGCACGTCGCGCCAGGTCCGGGCCGAGGCGTCGGCACGCACCACCGCGGTGATCTGCAGCGCGTTGTGATACGGCGCGAGGCGGTCGAAGACCTCGGTCGCAATGGCACCAGCACCGATGAATGTCACATGCATCATGTCAGGGCTTCCTTCGCGTCGGCGACCGAGCGAACAGCACCAGCGCAATGCCGCCGAGGATCGCTGCAGAGCAGGCAATTAAGCGCGGCGTAATGGCTTCCGTCAACATCAGCGCGCCGCCCAGCGCGGCGATCAACGGCACCGACAATTGGACCGTCGCTGCCCGCATCGCGGAAAGATGGGATAGCGCGGCGTACCAGATCACGTACCCCAGGCCCGAGGTGATGGCGCCGGATGCGACGGCCAGCGCGACGCCGCTGGCGTTCGCATGCACGCCCTGCACGAACAGCAGGTTGAGCAGCAACCCCCACGGCGCCGCCCAGGCGAAATTGCGTGCGGTGGCGGCCAGCGGATCGGTCACGCCGCGACCTCGCAGCGAGTACACGCCCCATGCGACGCCGGCAATGGCCATCAGCGCGGCGCCCAGTAGCGGCGGGGCAGCGACGCCCGGCGACACGAGATAGACGAGGCCGCCGACTGCCAGCGCCAGGCCGGCCAGCGCCACCGTGTCGAAGCGCTCGCCCGCACGCAGGCCCGCGCCGAACATCGTCAGTTGCACCGCGCCGAACAGGATCAGCGCACCCGTGCCGGCCGACAGGCTCAGGTACGCGAATGAAAAGCAGCCCACGTAGGCGAACAGCATGAGCGGCGCAACCCGGTCCACTGCGCCACGCGGCGCGGGCTGCGAGCGCATGCGAACGATGAGGGCAAGCGCCAGCGCGCCCGACACCAGCCGGATGCTGCCGAAGCTCGCCGGGTCGATGCCGGCCTGTTGCAGCGCGGCCCGGCAGAGCAGCGAGTTGGCGGCGAAGGCGAGCATCGCCGCCGCGGTGAGCGCGATCGTCTTGAAGGTGGGCATGGGCGTGCGTGGTTTTGCGCCAATCTTGCCCGCCTGCACGTCCCTGCGCAAAGGGATAGATTGCGGGGCTTCGTCTTCGCAAGCAACGCAAGGATTCATCACCATGGAACATCGGCGTCTCGGCCACTCCGGCCTGCGCGTGCCCGCGCTCAGCTTCGGCACAGGCACCTTCGGCGGCGGCAACGACTTCTTCAAGGCCTGGGGCTCGACCGACGCGGGCGGCGCCACAAGGCTCATCGACGTGTGCCTGGACCACGGCGTGTCGATGTTCGACAGCGCCGACGGCTACTCCTCGGGGCTGGCCGAGGAGATCCTTGGCCAGGCCATCAAGGGCAAGCGCAACCGGCTGCTGATCTCGACCAAGGCCACCTTTCCGTCGGGCGACGGACCCAACGACTACGGCTCGTCACGGCAGCACTTGATCGACGCGGTCGACAAGGCGCTGCTGCGGCTCGGCGTCGAACACATCGACCTGCTGCAGTTGCACGGACAGGACTACAACACACCGGTCGAGGAGACCTTGTCGACGCTCGACCAGATCGTGCGCTCGGGCAAGGTGCGCTATATCGGCTGCTCGAACTTCTCGGGCTGGCACCTGATGAAGTCGCTGGCCGTGTCGGACCGCCACGGCTGGCCGCGGCACGTGGCGCACCAGGCCTACTACTCGCTGCTGAACCGCGACTACGAGTGGGAGCTGATGCCGCTCGGCCTCGACCAGGGCGTGGGCGCGGTGATCTGGAGCCCGCTGGGCTGGGGCAAGCTCACCGGCAAGATCCGCCGCGGCCAGCCGGCCAAGCCCGGCACGCGCGCGCACGACATCGCGGGCACCGGGCCGCAATTCGAGGAAGAGCGGCTGTTCCGCATCGTCGACGCGCTGGATGCCGTGGCCGCCGAAACGGGCAAGACCATTCCGCAGGTGGCGCTGAACTGGCTGCTGCAACGGCCGACCGTGGCCAGCGTGATCATCGGCGCGCGCGACGAGGCGCAACTGGTGCAGAACATCGGCGCGGTCGGGTGGAAGCTGACGACCGAGCAGGTGGCGGCGCTGGATGCGGCGAGCGATGTGCCGGCGGCGTACCCGGTGTGGCACCAGCGCGGGTTTCCGATGCTCAACGAGCGGGGCCAGCGCTGAGGTGAGTGCCGGCTGACAGATTCGCGCGGCGCCGCACGCCTTGAGTCGACGCGTCGCCCGCTAACGTCGAGGGGCGTATCGGCCTTCGGCTCGTCGCTGAAACGCGGCGCGGCGGTCCACCGCCGTGCGCCAAAACCATGCCCAGTGCACCACGATGGGTTACCACGGGCCGGAGTCGCCTTGCGTGACTAAGCCAATCGTTCTCCTCACCAGCGAACTGCCACGACCGACCCGGTGGAACGGCTCTTGCTAAATGCTTTCCAGCGCAGGGCGAAAGCCCTCCGGTTGGCGTGCCAAGCGAAACGTGGGAATCGCTTGTGTAGGCCGACCGCAATCTACCTACCTCGCGAGGACCACGTCCTTGTCCCAATGAGCGCACGCCGGGTGCGCTGCAACGTAGAGGTAGTCATCATGTGTGAACGCAACGGCAGAACCCATTCCCAACTCGTTGAACTCTCGCGCCGCGGTTTCCTGAAGACCAGTGGCGTCGCCAGCGCAAGCATCGCCATGCCGGCGGGCCTGGCCACCATGCTGATGTCGACCGCGGCCCACGCGGAGACGACGAGGATCAAGGCCACGCACGGCGCAGGCCTGTGCAACCTGGCTTTCTTCCTCGCGAAGAAGCGCGACCTGGCCAAGGCCGATGGCGTGGAACTGGACTTCGTCGTGACGCCCACCAACGCCGACATCGCCACGCTGTTCGGCTCGGGGCAGGTCGAGATGTCGGTGATCCCGTATTCGAACTTCATGACGCTCTACGACGCCGGCGCACCGGTGAAGATCGTCGCGGGCGCAGGGGTCGAAGGGTGCATCCTGACCGCGAAGGAAGGCATCAAGAGCGCAGCCGACCTCAAGGGCAAGACCATCGGCACCTTCCAGGCCGACACGCTCGAAGTCCTTCCCTACGACTACCTGAAGAAGGGCGGCCTGAGCTTCAAGGACGTGCAGGTGCGCTACTTCAACAGTTCGCCCGAGTTGGCCCAGGCCTTCACCTCCGGCGCCATCGACGCGGCCTGCCAGGTCGAGCCCTATGCGACGCAGTGCCTCACGCTGCGCAAGGGCTCGACCATCATCTCGGACGGCAAGGACCTGTATGGCGCGCATTACTCAGACTGCGTGCTCGCCGTTCGCACACCCCTCATCGAAAAGAACCCGAAGGCGGTGAAGGCCATCATCAAGGCCATGATGCTTGCGCAAAGCCAGGCCGAGAAAGACCCGGACGCGGCCATGAAGGACACCGTCGGCGAGTACTACAAGACATCGCTCGAGTCCGCCAAGATGGCGGCCGCCAAGCAGCCCGCGATGATCGACCAGCGCAACAACACGCAGTTCATCCTGGACCGCGGCCAGTCGATGAAGGAACTGGGCTACATCAAGAAGATCCCCACCCGCGCCGCGATCGACTGGACCCTGCTCGAGCAGGTCATCGCCGAGAACAAGGACCTCTACGCCTCGCTCAAGCTCAAGACCGTCACGACTTGATGCCTGCAGACCTGCAACCGAAACAGCCCATGACATCCATGTCGCTCGGCGGCGCGGACGCGCCCGCCTCTCTTCCTGTCCCTGCACCTTCGCCCGTGGCACCCAAGGCCGACAAGGCCGCCATGGCGAAGTCCCACCATCCACCGGGCCGTGGCCGCGAACTCGCGGCGCGCGTGTTCTGGTGGATCGCATCCGTCGGCACCTTCATCGCCATCTGGGAGCTCTGCTGGTGGCGAGGCATCGCCGATCCCCTGCTGTTGCCGCCGCCGCACCTGTTCCTGGCCAACCTGCCGGAGCAGTTCAAGTTCTTCGACGCGCCGGGCTTTCGTGGCCCGGACGACGAAGGCGGCGGCATCCTGTCGGTGCTGCTCGTCATGGCGTGGACATCGATGCGCGTCGTGCTCGGGCTCGCCATCGGCTTCGTGGCGGGCGTGGCCATCGGCGTGGCGATCCGCTACTTCAAGCTCTTCGGCAAGCTCGTGCTGCCCGTCACCACGTTGCTGACGCCCATCTCGCCCGTGGCGTGGCTGCCAGTAGCGGTGTTCGTCTTCGGCATCGGCAACGTGCCGGCGATCTTCCTGGTGTGCATCTCGGTGTTCTTCGTCATCGTCCTGTCGACCTTGTCGCAGATCGATTCGGTGCCGGCGGCCTACCTGCAGGTCGCGCGGATCATGGGTGCGACGAAGCGCCAGCTGTTTCGCCAGGTCATCCTGCCGGCCATCCTGCCCAGCCTGTGCGTGACGCTGCGCCTGAACCTGTTTGCCGCCTGGATGGTGGTGCTCATCGCCGAGGCGGTCGGCGTCGGCTCGGGACTCGGTCAGATCGTGATGATGGCGCGCAACACCTTCAACGCGAGCCTCGTGTTCTTCACGATGACATTGATCGGCGTGCTCGGTTTCACGTTCGACCGCGGCCTGCTGTGGGTGCAGCAGCGCGTGCTGTGGTGGGTCGGCCCTTCGGCCATGGCGGGGAGGTGATGGCGATGATGAATTCGATGATCAGCATGCGCCAGGTGCGCAAGGTCTGGAACCCCGACACGCCCAAGGCGGTGTCGGCCGTGGCGGATCTCGACCTCGAAGTGAAGGCCGGCGAATTCGTCGTGCTGCTCGGGCCGTCGGGTTGCGGCAAGAGCAGCCTGCTCTACATGGTCGCGGGCCTCGAGCCTGCCACCGGAGGCGAGCTGCTCTGCGAAGGCGTGCCCATCACCGGGCCGGATCCGCAGCGCGGCATGATCTTCCAGGAGGCCTCGCTGTACCCGTGGCTCACCATCGCGGACAACGTCTCGTTCGGGCTGAAGCTGCAGGGCGTGCCTGCAACCGAACGGCAGGCGACGGCACTGGAACTGCTGCGCAAGGTGGGACTCGGCGATGTCGCCTCGAAGCGACCCGACGAGCTGTCGGGCGGCATGCGCCAGCGCGCCGCATTGGCGCGCGCGCTGTCGATGCAGCCCAAGGTGCTGATGATGGACGAGCCCTTCGCGGCACTGGACATCCAGACGCGGGCCAAGATGCAGGGCCATCTGCTCGCGGTCTGGCGCGCGAGCGGCGCCAGCGTGCTGCTGGTCACGCACTCCATCGATGAAGCGTTGGCGCTGGCGGACCGCATCGTCGTGTTCACCGCGCGGCCGGGCCGCATCAAGGAGATCGTGCCGGTCAAGCAGCCGCGTCCGCGCTCGATGCGCGACCCCCTGCTCATCGAGCTGCAGCAGCACCTGGCCGACTTGCTGGCCGACGAAGTGGACCGCGCCTTCCTCGAGCAGGAAGCGTCCCTCTAGATCTGTTCAAACCTCTCGCACGCCCGACGGTTCTGGAACCGTCGGCGCGGCTTGCCACACACTGAAGAAAGACACACCCCATGACACAAGCCATGGTTCGCGCGAAATGGATCGTCACCGGCGTACGCGACCGCCACACGCCCGAGGTCATCGACGACGGCGCCCTCGTCCACGAGCACGGCAAGGTCGTTGCCGTCGGCCCGTTCAACGAGATGCGCATGCGATTCCCCGATGCGCCGGTCACCCAGCATTCGCAGCACATGCTGCTGCCGGGTTTCGTCAACAGCCACCATCACGTCGGCCTTACACCGCTGCAACTCGGCTCGCCCGACCACGCGCTGGAATTGTGGTTCGCGAGCCGCATGGCGGCGCGCACGGTCGACGGCTACCTGGACACGCTGTATTCGGCCTTCGAGATGATCGCCTCCGGCATCACCACGGTGCAGCACATCCACGGCTGGCTGCGCGGCAGTTTCGAGCAGGTGCATGAATCGTCGAGCGCCGTGCTGCGCGCCTACCGCGCCATCGGCCTGCGTGCCTCGTACTGCTATTCGGTGCGCGAGCAGAACCGCCTCGTGTACGAAGACGACGCCAAGTTCTGCGCGAGCCTGCCGAGCGACATCGGCGTGCCGCTGGCCGCGCACCTGAAGCAGGCGACCATGAGCCTCGACGATCACATGAAGCTCTACAAGGTGCTGCGCGACGACAACGCCAACGAATCGCTCACGCGCATCCAGCTCGCGCCGGCCAACTTCCACTGGATCACGGACGATGGCCTGTTGACGCTGGTCGAGCAGGCCAAGGCCGACGACGTGCCGATGCACATGCACCTGCTGGAGACGGTCTACCAGAAGGAATACGCGCGCCGCCGCACCGGCACCACCGCCGTCAAGCATCTCGAGAAGATGGGCGCGCTCGGCCCGTGGATGACGCTCGGCCACGCGGTCTGGCTCACCGAGGAAGACGTCGACATCGTGGCGCACACGTCGACTTGCGTGTGCCACAACTGCAGCTCCAACTTCCGCTTGCGCAGCGGCATCGCGCCGGTCAACGCGCTGGAGAAGCGCGGTGTGACCATCGGCATGGGGCTGGACGAAGCGGGCATCAACGAAGACCGCGACATGCTCCAGGAGATGAAGCTGGCGTTGCGAGCGCATCGCGTGCCGGGCCTCGACGAAGACGAGGTGCCCAGCTGCCCACAGGTGCTGCGCATGGCGACCGAGCATGGCGCGAAGACGACCGCCTTCCGTGGCGAGATCGGCCGGCTCGACGTGGGGATGAACTTCGACGCGGTGGCCATCGACTACCACGGCGCCACCTGGCCCTTCCAGGACACCGACATTCCGCCGCTCGATGCGCTGATGCAGCGCGCATCGACCAGGCACGTCGACACCGTCTACGTCGGCGGAGACCCGATCTACGCACAGGGCCGCTTCAAGTACATCGACCGTGACAAGGTGCTGGGTGACATCGCGGAGATGCTGTCGAAGCCGCGGACGCCGGAAGAGGAGAAACGGCGCTGGCTCGGCAAGGAAGTCTTTCCGCATGTGAAGGCCTTCTATGTGGACTACCTGGAGGAAGAGCCGCCGCGCCAGCCGTTCTACGGCCCGTCGTCCCGCACGTAGATCGACCGATGAACGCCACCCGCGACTTCTCCGGCTACCGCTGGAACTACCCCGCGCTGCGCTGGCCCGGCGACGCGGGCTTGGCGGTGTCCTTCGTTCTCAACGTCGAGGAAGGCGCCGAGCTTTCGTTGAGTGCGGGCGACGAGCGCAACGAGAGCCGGCACGAGGTCAACCACGAAGTGCTGGGCGCGCCCGACCTCTGCATGGAAAGCCAGTTCGAGTACGGCGCGCGCGTCGGCTATTGGCGCATTACGCGCCTGCTGATGGAAAGCGGCGTGCCGCTCACGCTCAACGCCTGTGCGCGTGCGCTCGAAGCAACGCCCTGGATCGCCAGCGACGCGGCGCAGCAGGGCTTCGAGGTCTGCTGCCACGGCTGGCGCTGGGAGTCGCATGCGGGCATGGCGGAGAACGAAGAGCGCGAGCGGATCGCGCGCAGCGTGGAAACCATCCACCGGCTGCATGGTCGCGCGCCGGTGGGCTGGCACACCAAGTCGTCCGCCTCGGTCAACACGCGCCGGCTGCTGGTCGAGCACGGCGGCTTCCTCTACGACAGCGACGCCTACAACGACGACCTGCCCTATTACGTGCAGGTCGCCGACCGGGCCCACCTGGTGCTGCCCTACGCCTTCGATACCAACGACATGCGCTTTTTCGACAGCTTCGCGTATGTGCGCGGCGATGACTTCGCGGACTACGCGATCGACGCCTTCGAATGCCTGTTGCGCGAATCGCGGGACGCGCCGCGCATGATGTCGATCGGCTTGCACACGCGCATCATCGGCAGGCCCGGCCGTATCGGCGGGCTCGCCAAGCTGCTGGCCCATATTCGCCAGAGCCGCGGTGCCTGGTGCGCCACGCGCGAGCAGATCGCGCGCCACTGGCTCGCGAACGTCAAGCCTGGCGCGGTGTCGTGAAGCTGATGCTGCTCGATCCCAATCTCACGCAGGCCGTGACCAATGCAGAACGGCGCGCTATGAGACGCAGCCCACGACCTTGAATTCGACGCGCCGGTCCAACGCGTCGCGCATGTCGTCGGTGCCGGTGCCGACGATGTTCTCGCGGAATCCGAGGCCGGCTTCCCGCAGCTTGCGCCCGAGCTCCGGTGTTTCCGTCTCCAGCCGCTTCTTCACGACCGTGGCGCGTTGCAGCGAGAGCCGGTCGTTGACCGTCTCTGAACCGGTCTTGCTGGTGTGGCCGGTCACCACCACGCAGGATTCGATCTGTGCGCTCTGGCGCGCAATCTGCCGCAACCACATCGGGTAGGGGCCGCTGACCCGCGCATCGCCGACGAAGTCTGTCGACCCGGGCTTGAACAGGAACTTGACGCTGAGGTTGTTGGTCGCGAGGCCGAGCCGGGCCATCTGCCCGAAGGTCTTCTCCGCGGCCTCGCGCTGGCCGAGCTGGGTCTGGGTCAGGTAGAGGCCGCTGTAGATGCTCATCTGCTGGCCATCCGGGCGCTGCGACGCGGCCTCGTAGCGCGCCAGCGCATCGGCATAGCGCTTGTCGTTGTAGGCGGCATTGGCATCCGCGAGCAGCGCCGAGGTCGGCAGCCGCTCCAGGTACAGCGCGTCCGCCGGCTGCCCGGCCCGGGTCTGCGAAGTGCGGATGTAGCCTTCGACGACGCGGTCCTTCGCGATGACCGGGCTGTCGCGGTAGGCCGCCGTCGGATTGGCATTGAGCGCGCTGTCGGCCACGCGTGACGCGGCCTGGGCCAGCACCACGCCGGACTTGATTTCGGTCAGGGCGAGGCTGAGCCGGTACTGGCCCGAGCCGGTCCGGGTCAAGGTGCCGTTCAGCACGTATTGCGCGCCGGCGAGACCGGAAGCGTCGAAGGTCGAGACGGAGAACTGGCGGAAGCGCAGGCGGACGCGCTCCGTGATGCGCTGCTCGGCCCCCTTGGTGGCATCGGTCTGCTGGCCGCTGGTGCCGTCCAGCAAAGGGTCGATGACGATGGCCTGGGAGGGCTTGACCTTCGATTCCACCGTCGCCATGAAAGCCGGCAACTTCTGCGTCTGCGCGAACAGGTCGTCGACCGACTGGTCCACCGCCTGCTCGAAGGGCACGCCAGTCTCGCGCTCGGAGACATGGGCCGCGCAGGCTGCCAGGGTGACGATGCAGATCAACAGCAGGGCGCGCAGCGTGGCGTGGACTTTGGGGAAGGCTATCGGCATCGGGATCTCAGGGTTTCGGCTTCGGCAGGGGACAGTGGGGCGCCCAGGGAGGCGCGCGAGACGATATCGCTGCATTGGGTGGCGGTGGCGGCGCGCTTCGCCTCGGTGCGGGCGGACGGATCGCTGCTTGCCGTGGCGGGTAGCCGGGTCTCGGGCTTGCGTGCGGGGTGGTCGGCCAAGGGCGCCGATCTGGCGGCCACGGCGGCCGGGGCAGACTGCGGCGACAGCGGGGCGGCTGGCAATTGCGACGGGGGATTCGCAGGCTCGGCGGGCTTGGGTGCTGGCTGCGGCGCAGGCTGCGGTTGCGGCTGCGGTTGCGGCGATGGCGATGACCTGCCTTGCGGCGCCGCAACGGCCGGCGCGGGAACCGTCACGCTCGGCGGCGTTGCAACCGCGGGCGCCGGCTCCGCAGGCTTCGCCGGCGAGAGCACCAGCGCGCAGAAGCCGAACATCACCGTGACGATGGCGCTGAGCACGGTCGCCGCACGGCTGCCCAGCCCGCGCAACAGCTTGCCGGGGCGCGCCCACAGTGCGGCCGGCCACCCTGTCACGCGCATCAAGTCCAGCAACGCAATGGCCACCGCCAGGCCCAGGCTGGCGAAGAAGCCGATCCGGGTCAGCGAGCCACCGGGAGCCAGGCGCTCCAGCCACGAAATGCCGATGCCCACGAAGGCGGCCAGGGCGTTGAAGGGCAGGATCCAGGTGCTGATCGTCTTGAGGATCTGCTGCTCGGTCGTCACCACCGGCTCCGGCGCGGCGGATGCGGCGGAGGCGGCGGATGCGGCGGAGGCGGCGGATGCGGCGGAGGCGGCGGACGCGGCCGGCACGTCAGGCACGGGTGGCGCGGGTGGCGCGGGTGGTGCCAGCGTGGCGACAGGCTTGACGCCATGGCGCGCTTCCAGGCGCATGCGCAATTCCGACGGCGGCCGCGTCAGCAGGAAGGCGCCCACCTGCCGGCCATCGCCTTCGGTGAAGCTCCCGCTCGGCACGAACACCGGTCGATAGTCACTCGAAAGGTGGCCCAGCGCATCGCGGAACTCCGCGGACGCCTGGATCTGGCCGGCGCTCGCATGCTGCATCACGCGGGCCGCCACATCGACGCCATCCCCGAACAGGCTGGGATGGCCGTTGCCGTCCATGCCGGACATCACCACGCCCGCATGGATGCCCGCCCGGACCACCGGGGACGCGTCATCGTGCAGCGCGGGCGTCAGCCGGAAGACGGCGGTCATGGCCGCCTCGGCATCTCGCAGGAAGCCGATGGCGATGCCTTCGCCGGTAGGGAAGAGGGTGTATTCGGTGACCGGAATGCCCGCGAGGATCCTGCGGACCAGCGTCCGAAGCGCGTCCGGCCAGGCCGGCATGGCCGCGGCGTCCCACTTCAGGTCGCGGGCGGGTTGCAGGTACAGGACGCTGCACACCCAGGAGGGCGGTGGCGCGGCTGCGTTCACGTTGGCAACTGCTTCGAAAGCCGGTTGCACCGTCGGATGGGACTCACGGGAGGGGATGAGGTCGAGGAGGGAATCGGCGGAGGCGCGGATTGTTCACATATAGTAACAATCACGATCCTAAGCGCAAAACGGGCTGCCTTGCCGCCTCCGGCCACGGCGGATGCGGGGAAGTCCTGACGGCCTTCGGTGACCTTCGGAATTCGTCAACGTTCGGCAGTCGAAGAGATCGGGAGCCCAGGGTCTTCGCGTCAAGGCACAGGCTGCCTCAATCCGTCAATTCGACCCACACCGGCGCATGGTCGCTCGCGCCTTCCAGCCCGCGCACCGCCCTGTCGACGCCGGCATTGGTCATGCGTCCGGCTGCCGACGGGCTCAGCAGCACATGATCGATCCGCAGCCCGGCATCACGCGGCCAGCGGTTGCGCAGGTAGCTCCAGAAGGTGTAGGGCGTCTTGTCCGGGAACTGCCGTTCCAATGCGTCCGTCCATCCCTGCTTGAGCAAGGCCCGCCATGCAGCGCGGGGCTCGGGTTGCAGCAGCGCGTTGTCCTTCCATGACGCGGTCGAGTAGATGTCGGCATCGGTCGGCACCACGTTGAAGTCGCCCGCGAGGACCACCGGGTGCCCGGTCTTGATCAGGCTGGCCGCATGCCGGTTCAGGCGCTTGAACCAGGCGAGCTTGTAGTCGAACTTGGGCCCAGGTTGGGGGTTGCCGTTGGGCAGGTAGAGGCAGGCGATGACGATGCCGTCGACCGCAGCTTCGAGGTAGCGGCTTTCGGTGTCGGCCGGCTCGCCTTTCAACAGGGGCAGGCCGCGTCGCGTTTCCAGCGGCGGCGCCCCGCGCGCGAGGATGGCGACGCCATTCCAGGTGGGCTGGCCGAGCACCAGCGCCTCGTAGCCCAGCGCCCGCAGTTCCTTCGCCGGAAACGCGGCGCTGGTGCACTTGAGTTCCTGCAGGCAGGCCACGTCGGGCTGCGTCACGTCGAGCCAGGCGCACAGCTGCGGCAGGCGATTGATCACCCCGTTGACGTTGTACGAGGCGATGCGCATGAGCCGCCGGGCCAGCGGGTCAGGCCGCGTTCACGTCCACCCGCACGCGCCCGCGCACCTGGCCGGCCAGCAGCTTCGACGCGGCGGTGGCAGCGGCGCCGAGGCCGATCGTCTCCGTGTTGGCTTCCAGCAGATCCAGCGGCAGTTCCCTGGCCAGCCGCGCCCACGCCTCGACCCGCTTCGCATGCGGCGCCATGACGCTGTCCACGCCCGCCAGCGTGATGCCGCGCAGGATGAAGGGCGCAACGCTGGCCGGCAGGTCCAGGCCCTGCGCCAGACCGCAAGCGGCCACCGTGCCGCCGTAGCGCAGGCTCGCGCAGACGTTGGCCAGCGTGTGGCTGCCGACGCTGTCGACGGCAGCGGCCCAGCGCTCCTTCTGCAGCGGCTTGCCCGGCGCGGACAAGGTGGCGCGGTCGACGATTTCTCTCGCACCCAAGTGCTTCAGATATTCGGCCTCGGCGGCACGCCCGGTCGAGGCATGCACCTCGAAGCCCAGCCGGGCCAGCAGCGCGATCGCGATGGTGCCGACGCCGCCATTCGCGCCGGTCACGAGCACCGGGCCGTCAGAGGGCTTGACGCCGTGCGCCTGCAGCGCCATCACGCACAGCATCGAGGTGTACCCCGCCGTGCCGATGGCCATGCACTGGCGCGCGTCGAGCCCCGCCGGGATCGGCACCAGCCAATCGGCTTTCACGCGGGCCTGCTGGGCGAGGCCGCCCCAATGCGTCTCGCCCACGCCCCAGCCGTTGAGCAGCACCGCGTCGCCGGGCTTGTAGCGCACGTCGCTGCTCTCGGCGACGGTGCCGGCCAAGTCGATGCCCGGCACCATCGGGAACTTGCGCACCACCGGCGACTTGCCCGTGATGGCCAGGCCGTCCTTGTAGTTGAGCGTGGAGTACGCGACGTTGACGCGCACCTCGCCCTCCGGCAATTGCGCCTCGTCGAGCGAGGTGATGGCGGCCTGGGTGCTGCCGTCTTCGGCCTTGGTGAGGAGCAGTGCGTCGAAGGTCATGTGTCTCTCTGGAATGGATGGAATGTGGACGGAGCATGCCGCAACGCCTGCGACACGGCCACACCCACAGCCAAATCCGCCGACGACGCGGGGTTGTGCACGCCGCGCCGGGCGCGCATCGTCCTGCTGACGGATCGCAGTGTCCCGCGCCGGCCCCTTTTCGCGCAAAATCCCGCCCCCATGTGTTGTGCATGCCGGACGCGCTCGACATTGCTGCGCGCCGTGCCACTCAAGGAGACCTTGCCGTGTCCACGATATTTGCGAGCCCCATCGTCCAGATCAAGCCCCTGGGCTTTCCGTGGGGGACGATCGACCCCTTCCTGTTCTGCGCCTACCACGACGACGCCTATCCCCAGGGCAACGGCCAGATGGCCGTCGACGACGCCCTGCTGGCCGGGCGCAGCCTCGGCAGCGACTTCAGCCGCAAGGACGGCTGGAGCATGTACCACGGCAACCCGGTGCCGGGCTTTCCGGGGCACCCGCACCGCGGCTTCGAGACGGTGACCATCGTTCGCAAGGGCCTGATCGACCATTCGGATTCGCTCGGCGCGGCGGCCCGCTTCGGCGGCGGCGACGTACAGTGGCTCACCGCTGGCAAGGGCATCGTGCATTCGGAGATGTTCCCGCTGATGGACGTGGCCGCGCCCAATCCGCTGGAGTTGTTCCAGATCTGGCTCAACCTGCCCGCGCGCAACAAGATGGTGGCGCCGCACTTCACGATGTTCTGGGCCGAGGACATCCCGCATTTCACCGCCACCGACGAAGCCGGCCGGACCACCGACGTGTCCAGCGTGGCCGGCCGCATCGGCCCGGTCGACGGCAAGCCGGGCGAAGGCGGCCCGCTCGCGCCGCCACCCGATTCCTGGGCCGCCCAGCCCGATGCAGATGTCGCGATCTGGACTCTGCGCATGTCGCCCGGCGCGCGCTGGACGCTGCCGGCCGCGACGGGCAAGGGCACGCGGCGGGCGCTTTATTTCTTCAAGGGCCAGTCGGTCCGCATTGCGGGCGAGGAGGTCGATCGCCCCGCGATGGTCGAACTGCGCGCCTCGGAGGAGGTCGAGCTGGTGAACGGCCCCGACACGGTGTCCGAGTTCCTGGTGCTGCAGGGCCGGCCGATCGCGGAGCCGGTTGCGCAGTACGGCCCGTTCGTGATGAACACGCAGGCCGAGATCCAGCAGGCGATGCATGACTTCCGCCGCACCCAGTTCGGCGGCTGGCCGTGGCCTGATGAGGCGCCGGTGCACGGGCGCGACCCGGCACGGTTCGCCCGGCATCCGGACGGGCGCGAGGAACGACCGGCATGAGCGGCCGCTGAATCATTGAAATGGGCGCTGAGGGTGGACAGCACCCTCCTATTCCGGTGATTCGGTGGACCAGGTGATCCAATAGCGGCATGGAACAACCGCAAGATGTCATACGCCGCCTGAACGAACTGGAGATCAAGGCGAGCTATGCCGATGACCTGCTGGACCAGCTCAACATGGTCATCTACCGGCAGCAGCAGCAGATCGACAGCCTCGTCGAACAGGTGGCGCTGCTGCGGCAGCAAGGCGCAGAAGCCGGCACCGGCGCGCCGCGCAACTTGCGCGACGAGCTGCCGCCGCACTATTGAGCCCTCAGGGTCGGGTCGAACCCGGCCCGCTGCACGCGAGGAGCCGCGAGACCGGGCCGCATCTCCGAGCCGCGTGCCTGATCGGCATGACGGATCGATGACGTGATTGACCCGCGCTGATGCACCGGCGGCGCGGTCCTACAGGCGCTGGCGAATGACCCGGCTTGCCGCTGCGGCCCGGCCATTCGAGCATGCAGGCATGACCTCGAAATCCATCCTCCCGTTGCCTTTGGCTGCATTGCTGCTGGCCAGCGCGCTGTCGCTGACAGCCTGCGACAACCGCCCGGTCACCGACAACCGCCCCGTGAGCGCGCCCGACCGCGCGCAAGTGGATGCTGCGATCGACAAGACCCGCGACGCCACCGTCGCCGTCGCGAACAAGGCGGCCGACCTGGCCGAGAAGGCGCGCGACCAGACGGTCGCCTTCGCCAAGTCGCCCCAGGTGCGCGAGGACGCCAGCAAGGTCGTCGATGCGCTGAAGAACGTGGGCACCGTCGCTTCCGCGAAGGTGGACGATGCGGCGATCACGGCATCCGTCTCGGCCGGCCTCGCCAAGGACACGGAACTGAGCGCGCGCCAAATCAACGTCGAGACTCGCGCGGGCGCGGTCAAGCTGGTCGGGCCGGCGCCCAGCGCCCAAGCCAAGGCACGCGCCAGCGACATTGCCAGGTCGGTGAGCGGCGTCGCCTCGGTCGACAACCAGCTTGAAGTGCGATCCATGTGATCGCCTGGCAGCGCCGCCCTACTTCGCACCCTGCGCCTGGACCTGGGCAGCATTCGCGCTGGCAGGGGCTGCCGTCAGCGTCATCAGGATGTCCGCATACCAGGCGCTGTTGAGACCCAGCGACTCGTCCAGTTGCAGGTCCCGCGTGCTCATGTCCATGCGCGCGGAATGCACACCCAGCAGCGTCCACGGCAGCTTGCCGCCGGCGGCCGGGACGCGCTTGACCACCGGCGCCCCGCTGGTGCCCCGGTGGGTGCGTGCATCGGTGAGGAAGAAACCCTGCCCCTGGAAACGCACGCCGAAGGCCGACGCCACCACCGCCTGGCGCACCACCGGCAGGTGATGCACCACGTCATGGAAGCCCAGCGGAAAGCCCACGATCAACAGCACGCTGCCGACCTCCACCTCATCGAGCGAGCGCGGCAGGTGCCGGGGCGTGAAGGCGAACATCGCGGCATTCGACGGCAACGCCGCACGCGGGATCTCGATGGCGGCCACGTCGATCTCGCCGCCCATGTCGCTGCCCTGGCGCCAGGCGCTCTTGCCGTCCACGTAGAGCCAAACCGAGATGGCGGTGGAGCGTGTCAGGTCGACCGCGTCGGTGTGCAGCTCGATCTCGATGCGATTGGGGAAATGCTTGGTCGGCGCGTCGATCACCACGTGGCGGCTGGTAACGAAGAAGAGGCGATCGTCGCGCTCGAAGAAGAAGCCGCTCGCGCCGGTGAGGAGCCGGTCTCCGTCGAAGGTCGAGACGCGGGCGGTGGAAAGGAGCAGCGACTCGGCCATGGGGACTTTCAGGTGCCGACACCGCAGGATCGCGGCGCTGGTGGGCTATTGAACACTAGATCCGCTGCCGGCGCATGTGCTGGCGCCGCCGCTTCTGCCACCGCGTGAGGATCGCGCCGGCGAGCGACGCGACGGCGAAGGCCGCAACCTGCCGGGCCAGCGCCTGGGTGGCCGCGTCGAGGCGCTTCGAGACTTCGCGCTCGGCCTGCTCGGTGCGCACCACGGCCGCGTTGCCGGCCGGCGGCGGCACGGGCTTCGTCAATGCATCGGTGCCTTCCTTGTGGACCTGTGCCGCATGCTCGGTGGCGGCGACCGCCTTGGCGCCGGCCACGGAGCCGTGCGCGTTGGCATAGACCTTGGTGAACTCGGCCCCCAGCAGGAAGATCTGCGCCGCGTAGTAGACCCAGGCCAGCAGCACCACCAGCGAGCCGGCGGCGGCGAAGGACTCGGTCATGCCGCTCTTGCCGAGATAGAGGCCAATCAGGAATTTGCCGACTTCGAACAGCACCGCCGTCACTGCGGCGCCGATCCACACGTCGCGCCAGGCGATGGGCGCGGTCGGCATGAACTTGAAGATCATCGCGAACAGCAGCGCGCTCACCGACACCGAGATCAGGATGTTGACGCCCTGCAGCAGCAGTTCCCAGCCCGGCATCAGCCCGCCTGTCCAGTTGCCCAGCACGGCCAGGCCGGCGCTCACGAGCAGCGACACCATCAGCAGGAAGGCCAGCCCGAGGATCAGGCCGAAGGACAGCACCCGCGCACGCAGCAGCGCCCACACGCCGCTCGGCTTCTCGGAGGCGGGCACATGCCAGATGCGGTCCAGGGCGCTTTGCAACTCGGCGAACACGGTGGTTGCGCCGACCAGCAACACGGCGATGCTGATGCCGCCCGCGATGAGGCCGCGCCTGGGCTCGCTCGCGCTCGCCACCAGGCCCTGCACGGCGGTGGCGCCGTCGTGGCCGATCAGGCCGCCCAGTTGCTCAACGATTTCTCCCTGCACCGCTTCACGCCCGAACAGGGCGCCGGCCACCGCGATCACAATCACTAGCAAGGGCGCGAGCGAGAACATCGTGTAGTACGAGATCGCCGCGCCCATGCTCGGCGCAAAGTCGTCGACCCAGGCCGAGACGGCATCGCGGCAGAGTTCATACAGTTGCTTCGGGCTCATTGCGTAACCTCCACGCTGCGAGCGGCTCGGGCGACCGGGCGGCGCTCAGGGCGTTCCCGCGTTGCGTGAGCAGCCACTGTCCGGCGGCGCACGGCTTGTTGGCGTGCGTCGAACCAGACTCCGCGAGTAGGCCAAAGGCGCGGGCCGCGAGCGCGACAGCGCGGATGGCGCCGTTCGTCTAGATTCGACGCGGGCCGCTGCCGGTTATTCCAGCGGGCGGCCACCATCCACCACCACGGAGCCACAGTCCATCATGATCCACGTCGTCGCCATCATCACCGCCAAGTCCGGCCAGCGCGCCCAGGTGCTCGAAGCCTTCGCCGCCAACCGCCCGGCGGTGCTGGCCGAAGCCGGTTGCATCGAATACGTCGCAACCATCGACGCCGCCGGCATGCCACCCTCGCGCGGAACCTTCGGTGACGACACCTTCGTGGTCGTCGAGAAATGGGAGACGCTGGACGCGCTCAAGGCCCATGCCGCCGCGCCGCACATGGCGGCCTATGGAGCGAAGACGAAGGAGATGCTGGAGAGCCGCGTCATCCACGTGCTCTCGCCGGTGTAAGCGCTCCTCGCCCGCGCGCTGCGCGCCGCTCAGCCCTTCTGCAGCGATTGCAGGTAGAGGTGCAGCGCCTGCAGGTCGGTGTCGCTCATCTTGCCCAGCGATTCGAAGGGCATCACCTTCACTTCCGAGCCGTCGGCGCGCTTGCCGGTGCGGAACAGGTGGGTAAGGCTGGCGGCATCGGGGTAACGGGCCATCACCGAGCCCTCGCCGGGCGCAAGGCGCGCGGCCGGCGGCCAGTCGGGCGGGCCGCCGGGCACCTTGCCGCCGGCCAGCGTCGGGCCGTGGCAGCCCAGGCACATGTTCGCCACATAGGCGCCGTGCTCGCGCGACACACCCTGCGCCACGGGCGCGGGCGGCGGCAGCTTGTGGTCGATCTTCGCGGCGGCATCCTGGATCAGGCCAAAGCCGTACATCACGCGCACCGGCAGCGGAAGATCCAGCACCGCGGCGCCGCCTTGCGCCGCCGGCATCGAGCGCAGCCAGGCGATGAGTGACGCGAGGTCATCGTCGGTGTAGCGGTTGTAGTCCTCGCTGGGCATGACGATCAGGGCGCGGCCGGCCGGACTGACGCCGTGCCGGATCGCCCGCACCCAGTCGACCGGCTGGTAGCCCGCGGTGACGCTGCCCGGGCCCGGGCTGATGTGCGGACCGGCCACGCGCATGCCGGTCTTCGGGTCGTCGATGAAGACGCGCCCGCCGCCATTGGCGCCATGGCAATCCGCGCAGCCACGCGACTGGAACAGGTATTGCCCCCGTGCGACCGCCGCCGCGTCGTCGCGCAGCGCAACGGCCTGCACCGGAATGTCGAGCTTGCGCTGCATCTTGCGATCGGCCATTTGCAGGCCCAGCCAGATGGCCGCCGCTGCGAGCACGAGCAGGAGCAACGCCACCACGCCGACCCGGCGCAGCCATTTCTTCGTGGAGAGGGACATCGACGCGGCCCTGTTCTTGGACAAGACGCGGATGCTTGCCGAGTTCGCGCAATGCGTCACTCGCCGAAGCTGCCAAAAGAAAAGCGCGCCTGTCGCCAGGCGCGCCTTGCACAGTTGATTCCGGGTGGGCTTACTTGGCTACCACGCGCACCATCTCGAGCACCTTGTTCGAGTAGCCCCACTCGTTGTCGTACCAGCTCACGACCTTGACGAAGGTGCCATCCAGCGCGATGCCGGCGTCGGCGTCGAACACCGAGGTGCGCGGCTCGCCGCGGAAGTCGGTCGAGACGACCTTGTCTTCCGTGTAGCCCAGCACGCCCTTGAGCGCGCCTTCGGATTGGGCCTTCATCTCGGCGCAGATCTCGGCGTAGGTGGCGGCCGTTTCCAGCTCGACCACCAGGTCGACCACCGACACGTCGGAGGTCGGCACGCGGAAGCTCATGCCGGTCAGCTTCTTGTTGAGCGACGGGATCACCACGCCCACGGCCTTGGCCGCGCCGGTGCTCGAGGGGATGATGTTTTCCAGGATGCCGCGGCCGCCGCGCCAGTCCTTGTTGCTCGGGCCGTCGACGGTCTTCTGCGTGGCGGTGGTGGCGTGCACGGTGGTCATCAGGCCGCGCTTGATGCCCCACTTGTCGTGCAGCACCTTGGCCACCGGGGCCAGGCAGTTGGTGGTGCAGCTGGCGTTGCTGATGATGGCTTCGCCCTTGTAGGTGTTGTCGTTGACGCCGTAGACGTACATCGGCGTGTCGTCCTTGCTCGGCGCCGACATCACGACCTTCTTGGCGCCCGCGTCGATGTGCTTCTGGCCGGTTTCCTTGGTGAGGAACAGGCCGGTGGCTTCGATCACGATGTCGGCGCCGATGTCGCCCCACTTGAGGTTGGCCGGGTCGCGTTCCTGCGTCAGGCGGATCTTCTTGCCGTTGACGACGAGCGTGTTGCCGTCGACCGAGACCTCGCCCTTGAAGCGGCCATGCACGGAGTCGTACTGCAGCATGTAGGCCAGGTATTCGGGTTCGAGGAGGTCGTTGATGCCGACCACTTCGACGTCCCTGAAATTCTGCACGGCTGCACGAAAAACCATGCGTCCGATGCGGCCGAAGCCGTTGATACCGATCTTGATTGCCACAGATAGCTCCTTGGTTGCTTGAAAAAGGGTTACTTCGCGAGCACGGCGCGAACCGTGTCCGCCACGTTCTCGGGCGTGAAGCCGAAGTGCTTGAACAGCGCCGGCGCCGGTGCCGATTCGCCGAAGGTGTCGATGCCGACGACGGCCGCGCAGCCGTACTTCCACCAGCCGTCCGTCACGCCCATCTCGACGGCGATGCGCGGCAGGCCGGCCGGCAGCACGGCCTTCTTGTAGGCCTTGCTCTGGCGGTCGAACACCGACGTGCTGGGCATGGAGACCACGCGCACCGGGATCTTCTTTTCCGCAAGCAGTTTTTGCGCCGCGATGGCGTGCTGCACTTCGGAACCGGTGGCGATCAGCACGGCCTTGGCCTTCTTCTTCAGGCCAACGTCGGCCGGTTCGCTGAGCACGTAGGCGCCCTTGCTGATGTCGGCCAGGTCCGACTTCGCCGCATAGGCGATGTTCTGGCGCGACAGCAGCAGCGCGCTCGGGCGGCCCTGCGTCTGCAACGCCACGGCCCATGCCACTGCGGTTTCAGCCGTGTCGCCCGGACGCCAGACGTCCAGGTTGGGAATCAGGCGCAGCGACGCCGCATGCTCGATCGACTGGTGCGTCGGGCCGTCTTCGCCCAGGCCGATGGAGTCGTGCGTGAACACGTGGATGATGCGACGCTTCATCAGCGCGGCCATGCGGATCGCATTGCGGCTGTAGTCGCTGAAGGTGAGGAAGGTGCCGCCGTAGGGGATGTAGCCGCCGTGCAGCGCCACGCCGTTCATGATCGCGGCCATGCCGAACTCGCGCACGCCGTAGTTGATGTGGCGGCCGATCTGGCCGTGCGCCGGCTCGGCGCCGTTGGTGGTGCTGGCCGGCCTGGACTCGTCTTCGGCGCCCTGGTCGGGCTGCGCCACTGGCGCGGTCAGGACCACATCGCCCTTGGCGTCGAAGCGCAGGGCCGGCGTGCTTTTGGTGTTGGTGAGGTTGGAGCCGGTCAGGTCGGCGCTGCCGCCGAGCATCTCGGGCAGGGCGGCCGTGAAGGACTCCAGCGCCAGTTGCGAAGCCTTGCGCGAGGCGACCGTCTCGGCCTTGGTGTGGGCCGCGACCACGGTGTCGAAGGCGACCTGGTTGAAGTCGGCCGGCAGCTCGCCCTTCATGCGGCGGGTGAACTCAGCGGCCAGCGCGGGGTGCGCCGCGCCGTAGGAAGCGAACTTTTCGTTCCAGGCCGCTTCTTCCTTCGCGCCGCGTTCCTTCCCATCCCAGTCGGCATACACCTCGGCCGGGACTTCGAAGGCCGGGTAGGGCCAGCCGATCGCTTCGCGCGTGAGCTTGATTTCATCGGCGCCCAGCGCCTCGCCGTGGGCCTTGGCGGTGCCGGCACGGTTCGGGCTGCCCTTGCCGATCACCGTCTTGCAGACGATCAGCGTGGGCTGGTTCGCGCTGGCGCCGTGCGCCTTGGCTTCGCTGATGGCCTTCGACACTTCGGCGGCGTCGTTGCCTTCGATCGGGCCGATCACATGCCAGCCGTAGGCCTTGAAGCGCTCCGGGGTGTTGTCGATGAACCAGGGCTTGACCTGGCCGTCGATGCTGATGCCGTTGTCGTCGTACAGCGCGATCAGCTTGCCCAGGCGCCAGGCGCCGGCGATGGCGCAGGCCTCGTGGCTGATGCCTTCCATCATGCAGCCGTCGCCCAGGAAGACGTAGGTGTGGTGGTCGACGATGTCGTGGCCGCTGCGGTTGAACTCGCTGGCCAGCAGCTTCTCGGCGAGCGCGAAGCCGACCGCGTTGGCAATGCCCTGGCCGAGCGGGCCGGTGGTGGTTTCCACGCCGGGCGTGACGTCGACTTCGGGGTGGCCCGGCGTCTTGCTGTGCAGCTGGCGGAAGTGCTTGAGTTGCTCGATCGGCAGGTCATAGCCGGTGAGGTGCAGCACGGCGTACTGCAGCATCGACGCATGGCCGTTCGACAGGATGAAGCGGTCGCGGTTGGCCCAGTGCGGGTTGGTCGGGTTGAACTGCAGGTGTTCGCCCCAGAGCGCGACGGCCATGTCGGCCATGCCCATCGGCGCACCCGGGTGGCCCGAGTTGGCGGTTTGCACGGCGTCCATTGCCAACGCGCGGATCGCGTTGGCCATCAGGGCTTGGTTGGCCATTTGGGAAGGCTTTCGAGGAGGGGGATTGGGGGGAGCCCGCGATTTTAGCGACCGAGCCCCCCGGCCCGCCCGGAAGGGCTGCCAGTGGGCTGCGGGCGGCCTGCCAACAGCCTGCTAGAGTGCCGCGCATGCACGGCCTGCAACTTACCGCCGACCTTCACGATTGCCAATGCGAAGCGCGCTGGATGCTCGATGCACAGGCGTTGAGCGCCGTGTGCGTCGAAGCCGTCGAGGCGGCGGGCCTGCAGGGCGTGGCTCGGCTTTTCCATACCTTTCCATCGACCGCACAAGGCGCCGGCGGCGTCACGGCCACCGTGTTGCTTGCCGAATCGCACCTGTGCATCCACACCTGGCCGGAGCAGCTTGCCGTGACGCTCGATGTCTACGTCTGCAACTTCGGCGGCGACCATTCGGACAAGGCGCATGCGTTGATGGAACGCTTGCTGGCCCTGTTCGCGCCGACCCATGTCGAGCGCCATGCGGTGACGCGCGGCAGGCTGGCGGCGGCGAACGCCTGAGGACCTCGAAATTCGATGAATGCGACAGCAATGATCCTCGCCGCCGGCCGCGGCGAGCGCATGCGCCCCCTGACCGACACCATGCCCAAGCCCCTGCTGGAGGTGCACGGCAAGCCGCTGATGCAATGGCCGATGGAGGCGCTGGCGGCGGGCGGCTTCACCGACCTGGTGGTGAACACCGCGTGGCTCGGCGAGCAGATCGCCAGCCGCTTCGGGCCGTCAGTGACCTATTCCCACGAGGGCCGCGATTTCGGCGGCGCGCTGGAGACGGCCGGCGGCGTGGTGCGTGCACTGCCTTTGCTGGATGAGGTCTTCTGGGTCGCGGCTGGCGATGTCTACGCACCGGACTTCCGCTTCACCCAGGAAGCCGTCGCGCGATTCCGGGCGGGCGGGATGCTGGCCCACCTGTGGCTCGTCCCCAATCCCGCGCACAACCCGCGGGGGGATTTCGGCATTGCGGACGATGGCCTCGCGTTGAGCGAGGCCGCGCACAAGTACACCTTCTCCACGATCGCGCTGTACCGCGCGGCCCTGTTCGCGCCGCCCTGGTGCGCCATTCCCGCCGGCAATCCCGAGGGCGAGAAGGCCGCGCTGGCGCCGTTGCTGCGCGCCGCGATGGCTGCCGGCCGCGTCAGCGCCGAGCTCTACACGGGCGCGTGGACCGATGTCGGGACACCGGAGCGGCTGGCCCAGCTGAACGCCCCGGAAGAACGGCCCGCCTGATACGACTGCGCGATCGAACGCATCACTGCGTCGGATCGCCATGCCGTGCCGCACCACCGTCTGCGGCTGCGCGCTACGGCACGTTCGTCCCGGTCAACTGGAACGGCTTGCCCTGCAGGTCCATCTTGCCGGCGTATTCGATCTTGACCCCGTTGGTCGGCTCCACGGGGCAGCCCGTGGGCCTCGGGCAGGCAATGTCGTCGATGAAGAGCACCGGGCCGTAGCGGAAGTTGTGCACCGCCTTGCCCTCGTAGTCGGCCACTGTGAGCACGAAGGCCCAGTTCGCGAAGTTGTCCGCGTCCTCGATGGTGATCGGGTCCTGCATGCGCGGGTCCTGCAAGGTGCGCACGATGCTGCTGCTGTTGGCGCCGAAGCGAACCCAGGTGATCTTGCGATCGCCCCGCGAGTTCACGAGCACCTGCTTGTTCTGGTCGGCGTACTGCTGCTCGGGGCTGTAGATGTCCGGGTCTTCCGGCTCGCCGCGCGAGATTCCCAGCGAGGTCGGGTTGCGGCCGACCTTGATCGCGAACTGCGGCAACTCGGCAATGTCCCTGGCTGCCGGCGTCGCCGCGATGCCGCCCGGCGCATAGCCGCCGAGGCTGTACACACGCAGCGTTCCATCCTGCGTTGCGATCCAGGCGCGCTGGTTCGGCCCCCACACGGTGGTCTTCACCGCGGTCGGCTTGTCGGACAGGGAGATCATCTTCACCACGGTCGGCGCCTGCCTCGGCTGGTTGGCGAAGGTGTACGGCCACTGGTTGTCGGCCTGGCCGAGGCTGGCCATGCGCGTGTTGAAGGCGCCGATGTCGCCACCGAAATACACGCTGTTGACGTAGCTGAACAGCGGCTTCAGGTCGAGGAAGGCGACCTTCTTCTCGGACTTGGAAAGCACCACCGCCACGCCGCCCTTGGCGTACTTTTTCGAGAGATTGCCGTTCAGGAAGGCCTGCCGGTTGGCTTGGACCGTCAGCGGATGGGTGAAGCCCATGAATCCGATGCCGGCCTGGTCATCGTCCTTCGCCAGGTTGCTGGTCAACGCCGCCGTGATCCTCGCCTCCGCGACCGTGTTGAACGGATCCAGGCCGGTGGCCGTGGTGATCTCGGTGGGTGCGTTCATGGCGCTGCCGTCCGACGCGACGAGGTCGACGTAGCCCAGGATCTTCATGAAGGCGATATTCCCCACGTTCGGCAAACCGGGGTACACGCCGCTCCACTCCCGCCACCAGTTGTACCAGGCGCTGTAGCTGCCGTTGGCATTGCGGTTGTACGGGCTGCAGTCGTTGCACAGGCCGGCCAGCGCCACCACCGCCACCTGGCCCTTCAGGGCAGTCGTGTCCCACACCGTGACCAGCGCGAACTCGCTGTCGTTGGTCATGGCAATGCCCGTCGGCACCTTGTTGGCCGGCAGCTTGAGCGTCGCCTGGTTGGTCGCGGTGTTGTTGCCCAGGGTGCCAATCACGCCGTTCTGGAACACGGCCAGGCCCGAGGCGCAGTAGCCGGCGCGGCGGCCCGAGCAACGCGCGATGGCGATCGGGCTGCCGCTCACGATGCCGGCCTTCCTGTAGGCCAGCACACTGACACTGTCGGTGCCGGAACCGTAATGGGTCCAGCTCAGCTGCGGCAGTTGCGCGAAGGTGCCCAGCATGTGGTTGGTCGTCTGGAAGTCGGTGATGCCGACGCGTGCCGGCGTGTCGGCAACGAAGGCCACGTTGGCCTGGTTGCTGGAATACAGCCCCGGGTTGGCCACTTGCTTGCCGAGTTGCCACAGGTTCTGGGCATCGGCAGACATGAAGGAGTAGTTCAGCGTGAGGTTGTTGGGGCGCGGGCCATACAGCGGGACGCCGCCGCTGGCGCCGCAGGCGGCCGCAGGGGGGCCGTAGCGGTAGGCGATGCCCGCCTCCTTGCTGAGCTGGCCTGCCATCGCACGGTACGCGTCCGGCACGACCTTGAGCGACGCATCGACGACGTCGGTGATGGTGGTGTTGCAGAAGGTCGAGCTGATGGGTACGCCGGAGGATGCGCCGCTGCCGCTGCTCCCGCTGCTGTTGCCGGAACCTGTTCCGGTTCCGGTTCCGCCGGCGACGACGATCGTGCCGCCGCCCGTGCCCTCGGCGCCGCTATTGACGGACCTGCCGATGTCCACAGCGCCAGTGCTCCCCGTGGTCGCGCTGGCGGTGGTGGCTGGCGCGGACTTCTCCTCGGCCGCCGTGCTGAAGGTCGCGGCGGACGCCACAAAAGCACCACCGCCGCCTCCTGCCCCTCCGCCGCCGCACCCGGCAACCGCAATAGATACTAAAAGATGCAATTTTTTCCGGCTTAATACAAACATAGTAGTATTTCCAATTGACTTAAAGAACATTTGGTGGCAGCAACGAATTGCCCGGCAAATGTACTTTCAAAATTGGTTAGTGGGTGCTGCGCTTACAACAAGCGCTTGTTACAGACCTGTGGCATCGTCTAGGCATGACTTCGACCCTTTATTCAGACCGTCGCGCACGGCTCGCCGCCCAATTGGGGCGGGACGGAATTGCCGTGATTCCCACCGCACCCGAACATGGCCGAAATCGCGATAGCGATTTCTTGTACCGACACGACAGTTACTTTTTTTACTTGACCGGTTTTGTCGAGCCAAACGCCTTTTTAGTACTAACCGGTGAAGGCGCGAGCACGCTCTTCTGCGCAGCCAAGGATCTGGAGCGCGAAATCTGGGATGGCTACCGTTTGGGACCGGAAGCCGCGCCGGCCGCGCTCGGCGTCGACCAGGCCTTCGCGATCGGCGAGCTGGACAGCCGCCTGCCCAAGCTGCTGGAAAACCGTTCCGTCGTCTGGTACCCCTTCGCGACGCACAAGGGGCTGGAATCGCGCATCGACGGCTGGCTGTCTTCCGTGCGGGCGCGGGTGCGCTACGGCGCCCTGTGCCCCGAGGAGCAGCGCGACCTGTGCGGCCCGCTGGACGAGATGCGCCTCGTGAAGGACGCCCATGAGCAGGACGTCATGCGCCGCGCTGCGCAGATCAGCGCCCGCGCCCACATCCGCGCCATGCAGCTCAGCGCCCGCATGCTGCGCGAGGGCAAGGACGTGCGCGAGTACCACCTCGATGCCGAACTGCTGCACGAATTCCGCCTGGGCGGCTCGCAATACCCGGCCTATGGCTCCATCGTCGCGGCCGGCGCCAACGCCTGCGTGCTGCACTATCGCGCCGACGCCGCGCCGGTGCGCGACGGCGAACTGGTGCTGATCGACGCCGGCTGCGAACTCGACGGCTATGCCAGCGACATCACCCGCACCTTCCCGGCCAACGGCAAGTTCACCGGCCCGCAGCGCGTGCTGTACGACCTGGTGCTGGCCAGCCAGCAGGCCGCCGTCGACGTGACCAGGGCCGGCGCCCGCTTCACCGACCCGCACGACGCCACGGTGCGCGTGCTGTCGCAGGGCATGCTGGACGTCGGCCTGCTCGATGCCAACAAGGTCGGCAACGTCGACGACGTGATCGAGAAGCGCGCCTACTTTCCTTTCTACATGCACCGCACCGGCCACTGGCTCGGCATGGACGTGCACGACTGCGGCAGCTACGTCGAGCCCTCGCAGGTCGGCGAGGTGAGCGAGCGCAAGGACCCGCTGTCCAACGAGCTCATCAAGAACCGGCCCAGCCGCATCCTGCAACCGGGCATGGTGCTGACCATCGAGCCGGGCATCTACGTGCGGCCCGGCGAAGGCGTGCCGGAGCAGTTCCACAACATCGGCATCCGCATCGAGGACGATGCGATCGTCACCGCCACCGGTTGCGAACTGATCTCGCGCGGCGTGCCGGTGGACGGGGACGAGATCGAGGCGCTGATGCGCTGACGACGCCTTCGGTGTGTCAAGGCACGTTGGTGCCCGTCACCTGGAAGGGCTTGCCGGCCACGGCCATGCCGCCGCCGTACTCGACCGGCGTCGAGCCCGTGGCCTGCACCGGGCATGAACCGGCATTCGGGCACGCGCCGCCGTCCTGGAAGACGACCGGACCGTAGCGGTAGTTGCGCACGGACTTGCCGTTGTAGTCGGCCACGCTCAGCACGTTGTTCTGGTTCGCGAAGTTGTCCGAATCGTCGACCGCCACCGGGTCCACCAGCAGGTTGTGCTGGAAGCTGCGCACGATGCTGCCGCCGTTGCCGCTGAAGCGCACCCACGAGACCGTCCGGTCGCCGCGCGAAGACACGATGACTTGCTGGTTCGGCGCATCGACGCTGCTGTTCGAAGGCTCGTTGCGGGAGGTAGCCAGCGAGGTCGGGTTGCGGCCGATGCCCGCGACGCTGCCAAGCTCGGCGATGGCGCTGGCCGCCGGGTTCGCGACCGATTCACCTGGCGCGTAGCCGCCCAGGCTGTAGATGTGCAGCGTGCCGTCCTGGGTGGCGACCCAGCCCTGCACCGCGCCACCCGAGATCGCCGCCTTCACCGCGGTCGGCCGGTTGGCGAGTGACACCGTCTTGATCACCGTCGGCGTTTGCGATGCCGTGTTGGCGAAGGCGTAGGGCCACTGCGCGTCGGCGGCGCCGAAATTGGCCGTCTCGCTGTTGCGCGAGCTGAAGTAGACGCTGTTGACGAAACTGAAGAGCGGCTTCAGGTCGATGAAGGCCACCTTCTGCTCCGACTTCGAAATCACCACCGCCACGCCGCCCTTGGCATAGGTGGCGTAGTTCGCGCCGCCGCTGGCGAACTTCGGCCAGTTGGCGCTCAGCGGCGAATTGGTCGCGCCCAGGAAGCCGCCGCCGACCTTGATGGTCTTGTACGGATGCATGCCGGTGGTCGCCGCGATCTCCGTCGGCGCCGTCATGCCGGGCAGGTCGACGTAGCCGAGGATCTTCATGAAGCCGATGTTGCCCACGTTCGGCAGCCCGGGGTAGACGCCCAGCCACTCGTTCCACCAGTTGTACCAGCCGGTCGGATTGCCCGTGCTGCAGCCGTCGCACAGGCCGGCCAGCGCCACCACGGCGACCTGGCCCTTGAGCGCCGTCGTGTCCCATACGGTGACCAGCGCGAATTCGCTTTGATTGGTCAGCGCGACCGCCGTCGGCACCTTGTTGGCCGGCAGCGTCACGGTGGTCCGGTTGGTCGCGGTGTTGGTGCCGGACGTGGCGATGACGCCGTTCTGGAACACGACCACGCTCTCGGTGCAGAAGCCCGCCGTGACGCAGCGGCTCGCGGCGATCGGGTTGCCGCTGATCGTGCCCGCGGCCTGGTAGCCCTTCAGCGTTGCGCTGTCGAGTTGCGGGCCAGTCCAGCTCAATTGCGGCAACTGGGCGAAGGTGTTGTACATGTAGCCCGACACCTGGAAGTCGGTCACGCCGACGCGTGCGACCGAGTCGTCGGGCACATACACCAGGTTCGCCTGGTTGGTCGAGAAGGCACCGGCAGTTCCGGAGGGCGAACCGATCTGGTAGAAGAAATTGTTGACCGCGGTGCCGGGGACGATCAGTTGCGAGTCGCTGCGCTTGAACAGCGCCGGGCCGGTGCTGGTCGCGCCGCAGGACGACGAATCGGGGCCGTAGCGGTACGCGATGCCCGCGTCCTTGCTGAGTTGGCCGGCCATGGACTTGTAGGACGCCGGGACTACGTTCAGCGACGCATCGACGATGTCCGCGCTGGTGGTGCTGCAGGTCGTGGTGTTGGCGGGGACTGAGCCGGTGGCGGTGCTGGCGGAACCGGTCGCGCTGCCGGTCGCGCTGCCGGTCGTACCGCCGGCCGCGCTGCCCGTCGTGCTTCCGGCCGTACTGCCAGTCGTGGCACCGGTGCCGGTGGCGGCGCCGGCCCCACCAGCAACAATGGTCTTGCCATCCGCCGACACGCCAGCGGCCGTTGTTGCCGGTGCAGCAGTTGCGGCCGCGCCGGACGTGGTCGCGGCCGGCGCGAAGGCAATCCCTCCACCGCCACCACCTCCACCGCCACAGCCCACCAACGCGAAAGTCGCCAAAACCGACAAATATGTCTTATGTATTACGTTCAAACTACTTACCCTCAATTGACAGCTGCGGTTTTTACATGCATGCGCCGTGCCGGGGCAAATGGACTTTCAAACCCTTTCAGGGGTGTGCTGCGCCGCAACATGTCGTCGTTACAAATATACGGTGACGTTTTTGGCCGGTGCACCGGGGCTCGGCCACCGTGAAGACCCGCGCAGCCTAAGAAACTACGAGAGCGTGCGTTCACGTCCTACAACGCACAGCCCGGATCAATGTCAATCAAATGTCACTGACTAAGCTGGACGACGACTTCGCGTGGCGTCAGGTGGAGCTCAGGCGGCCGAGCCGGCGATGTGCCCCCGCGTGAAGGCTTCCTCGAATATCGAGTAGCCCGACCAGTCCGCATGCGCGAATGACAGCCGGCCTGCGGTCACCGGCCCCGGGGCCTGGCCCCGCGACGCCAGCTGGCCCAGCAGGCCGGGCACCGGCATGGCCATCGCATGGCCATATCGCGTGATGTCGATGCGCGTCGCCCTGGAGCGCAGATCCGCATGCGGCGCCGAGAGTTCGGCCAGCAATTCATCGCGCCATGCCGCCCAGGGCCGGTCGAGCAGCAAGCGCCGCCCGTCGCCCTTGTCGTACGCACTCGGTCCGAGCGGGCGGTACCAGCTCAGCACAGTGGGGCCGGGCGTCGGGTCCAGCGATTGGTGCCGGGCATCGACATAACCCAGCCCGCGGCTGCCGTAGACCACGTTGTCCCAGCTCGGCGCGGCGCCGGCACGGTCGGTCAGCGGGGCGCGAAGATGCACATTGGCAACCAGCCAGGGCGCATGGCGCACGTGGGCCGCCGCGTTGCGCAGCACCTCAGGCGGGTTCTCGACCACACGCGCAGCGATGAACACCGGCAACGCGACGATGCACCGCTCGGCCTGCCAGCGCACCATCGCTTTCGTCGCCGTATCGAAGGCATCGACCTCGACACCGCTGCGCGTCTCGGCAATGCGCGTGACGACGTGGCCCTTGCGGATGCGGTCCCCCAGCGGCTGCGCCATGCGGCGCGTGAGCCAGCCATTGCCCTCGGGCCAGGTCAGCACCGCGTCGCGCTCCGCGTTGTCATCGCCCGGCGCATGAAAACCGTGCCGGCTCGCGAAGTAGTGGATGCCGGCCCATGCCGAGACATGCGCAGCGCCGGCGCCGTAGTCGTCGCGGCAGCAATAGTCGAGGTACCAGCGCAGATGGGGTTCGTCGAAGCCCTCGCGGTCCAGCCACGCGGCGAAGGGCAAGGCATCCAGCGCCAGCAAGGTCGGCGCGAGCGCGGCGCGCAGGGTGGGGATGACGAAGCGAGCCTCCGCCTGCAGCGCGTCGACGCGCTGGCTGAACAGGCGGTACTGCGCCAGCGCGGTCGCGCCGACGCCTTGCACCGGCAACAAGCCGTCCTGCCATTCGCCCTCGATGAAGAGGCGCTCCTGCGGGCTGTGGCACAGGTGCCGTTCGTCGTACTGCCAGCGGCCGGCCACGCGCTGGCGCAGGCCGAGTTCCTCGAGCAGGTCCTGCACTTCGTGCGTCTCATCGCCGGGCACGGGAAGGTAGTGCGCACCAAGCGGGCAGGGGATGCCGCCAACCGCGCCACCACGGCTGTTGCCGCCGGCCGTGTCCTCGAGTTCGAGCAGCGCGAAGTCTTCGATGCCCGACAGGCGCAGTGCCCGCGCCGCCGCAAGACCCGCCACGCCGCCGCCTGCGATCACGACACGGGCACGTCGCGTCTGCGAAGGCGTTGCGCCGTGGAGGGCGCCGTCGCGCAAGGCGTGCCCGCGCACCACGTCAATGCCGGTGAAGCCACCTTCGATCCCGGCGTCCGGCGATTCGCAAGCGCCGAGCGCCAGCGCACTTGCACCCGCGCCAAGAAATGTCCGCCGTCTCATCGGCGTGAAACACCGCGGGGCCGGCCTCGCCGGGGCGCTGCCGTCGTGCCCTTCATCAATGCGCAACCACCTTGCCCCACTCCCGCTCGTAGGTGGTGACGAGGACCTGGTTGGACAGCCGATTGACCTCCGCCGGCACGCGGGCCATGTCCTTCGGAAAGGCGAACAGCAATGGCAAGGTGCCGGGCGTCAGGAATTGCAGGCCATCGGGCAGCGTGTCCGGCAGTCGATAGGGCCGCCGGCTCGCGATGATGTAGCCCCATTCGCCGAAGCTCGGCACATGCGCGTGGTAGGGCGTCGCGGTCATGCCGACCGATTCGATGGTTGTCACCACGGTCCAGAAACTCCGGCGCGCAACCAGCGGCGAGGTGGTCTGGATCACCGCATAGCCGCTGGCCGACAGGCGCTTGTCGAGCAAGGCATAGAAGGCATTCGTGTAGAGCTTGCCGATCGCGAAGTTGGTCGGATCGGGGAAGTCCACCACGATCACATCGAACAGATCGTCGGCCCCCGCGCTTGCCGCACCCACCTGCTGCAACCACTGGAACGCGTCGGTGTTCACGATCCGCACCTTCGGCGACTTCAGCGAACCGCCGTTCAGGGCAGCGAGCGTCTCGTGCTCGGTGAACAGCTTCGTCATGTTCGGATCGAGTTCGACCAGCGTCACCTGCTCGACCGACGGATATTTGAGGATCTCGCGCACCGCCATGCCGTCGCCGCCGCCCAGCACGGCCACCCGTTTCGGCGCACCGTGCGCAGCCATCGCCGGATGCACCAGCGCCTCGTGATACCGGTACTCGTCGCGCTCCGCGAACTGCAGGTTGCCGTTGAGGAACAGTCGATGCCCGAGTTGCCCCCGCGTCACCACGATGCGCTGGTACGGCGAGGTGGCGCTGAACACGATGCGGTCCTGGTAGAACTTGTCCTCCGCCACCGTGGTGATGTGGTCGGCGCCGGCGAAGGCCGCGGCGATGACCGCGAGCGTCAGCGCACAAGCCACCGCATGCGAGCCCACGCGCCGCAGTTCATGCCGGAACAGCCAAAGCGCCCACACCGCCACCGCCGCGTTCATGAATCCGAACAGCAGGCCCGTGCGGATCATCCCGAGCTGCGGCACCAGCAGCAGCGGAAACGCGATCGACACCGCCAGCGCGCCCAGGTAGTCGAAGGTCAGCACTTGCGACACCAGGTCCTTCAGCGCCACGTTGCGCTTGAGGATGCGCATGACCAGCGGAATCTCCAGCCCCACCAGCATGCCGACCACCAGCACCAGCCCGTACAACAGCAGGCGAAACGCCCCCGGCAGCCAGGCGTTCGCGATGAACAGGATCGCCGGCAGCGCGCCGCCCACCAGCGCCACCAGCAACTCGATGCGCAGGAAGTGCGCAGGCAGTTGCCGCTCGAAATAGCGCGACAGCCACGACCCCACGCCCATCGCGAACAGGTAGGTGCCGATGACCGTGCTGAACTGCAGCACCGAATCGCCGAGCAGGTACGAACTCAGCGCGGCCGCGCTCAGTTCGTAGACCAGCCCGCAGGCCGCGATGACGAACACGCTCGCCAGCAACGCGACCTCGACCGGCCGCGCGCCGGCGCCGGCCCGCGCTTGCGGAAGCACGGCGCTCACGACAACGCCAGCGTCAATGAATCGCCGCCGCGACGATCACGCAGATGCCCAGGCTCATCGCGGCCACCACGAGCCCCAGCGCCATGTTCTGCTTCTCGACGATCTCGCGCCACAGGTCGTAGGGCGTGATCTTGTCGATGATCACGAACGCGACCCAGAACACCGCGACACCGATCACGGCGTAGATGAGCGAGCCGAGGATCACACCCGGTTTCAGCCATTCAAATCCCATGGGGACCTCCAGTCAAAAGTCATTTCACTTATGCCCACCGCCACTCGAGAATCCGCCCGATGAACCACCCGAACTGCGGTAGCCGCCACCCGACGAACTGCTGCAGGTGCTCAGGATGATCAAGAGGATGATGATCACCACCGCGATCAGGATGATGGTGCCGCAGCCCAGGCCCGACGCGGCGCTCACCGGCGAGGCGTCCGCACGCTTGAACATTTCCTTCTTCGCGTCGAGCTTGAAGGCGGTTGCCACGGTTGCGCTGTCGATCTTGTCGCCGGACGACCAGGTCAGCTCGTTGGGCGAGCGCTCCATCGACAGCAGGCTGTTGCCGCTCGCGAAATCGCGGTTGGAGGTGGTCTGCCCGCGCTCGACCTTCCAGTAGAACTCGCCCGCCACATACGTCGTCTCGGCGTTGTACGCGTATTGCTGCAGGTAGCGCTTGCCGAGATAGGTAGCCGAGGCGCCGTTCTGCGCCATGGTGGGCGCGCCGGTGGTCGGCTTGACCACGCTCCAGCCGTCCTCGGCATCGACCAGGAAGCTGAAGCCGCGCTTCTTGTTGAACAGCAGGTATTCGTCCCAGCCGAAGTGCTCGTCATCGCCGGCCGCATGGCCCATGCGGTGCTGGAAGCCGACCACCTGCCACTGAACGCCCTGCAACGTGCCCAGCGTGCCAAGCGCGATCAGCGGGCGCACCGGCTCGTCCTGCTCGGCATGCCTCAGCTCGCCGCCAATGCCCTGCGTCAGGTCGATGATGCTGCTGCAGTTGCGGCAGGTGATGCTCTTGCTGCTCTCGAAATTGACCGTGACCGTCGCGCCGCAGTTCGGGCAATTGAAGCTGCGTCCCTTGTCCTCCCTGGCCGACTCGCCGCGCAGGCCGGTGAGCTTCAGGTCGTCGAGCTGCACCGCACGGCCGAGGTAGGCGCCGGGTGGATCGGAGCCGTAGTCGAGGCTCAGCACGGCACCCTTGTCGCTGCGCAGCTCGACCACGGCGAAGGGTCGGCCCAGTTCAGGCAGCTTCGGCAACTCGCCCTGCGCTGACAGCAGCTGCACCTGCTCGTTGGAAGCGACCGTGTAGCGCTCGCCATTGATCGCGGTGGTGGCGCCGACGCGCAACGTGGCGGCCGGCGGCGCGGCCTGCAGCAAGTTGAGCGGCAGCGAGAAGACGAAGGCCCCGTTGTCCTCGCTCAGCGTGCCTGTCTGATCGCCGTCGAGCGCGGCGATCCACTCAGTCCAGCGCCCGCCCGCATAGCTGTACTGCAGCCGCCCGACCAGCGTGAACGCCCTGTCCCGGACGCGCCCGGCCGCGAACAGCTGCAGCGGGCTGAAGTCATCGAACAGCTCGGCCATCTTGCCGATGCGCGCCAGCGTCTCGCCCTGCCGGACCACCGTGCTCTGGCAGTAGGGGCAGACGGCAAAGGTCGATTGCGCCGAGCGAAACTCGACCGGCGCGCCGCAGCCGGGGCAGGGCGCGCGATAGGCGCGCTGAGTTTCCTCAGCCAATCGCTACACCAGCTTCTTGAGCAGTTCCGCCTTCTTGGCGTCGAATTCTTCCTGCGTCAGGATGCCCTTGGCCTTGAGCTCCCCGAGCTTCTCCAGCGTCGTCATCACATCGGCCGCGCTGACCACCGCCACCACCGGCTGGGCCACCGCCGGGCCGGCCGCTGCGGCATTGCTGTTCGTGTTCAAGCCTTGCGCTAGGTTCTGCGCCAGCACCTGCCCGAGCGCCACGCCGGCGCCCAGCCCCATCGCGTCCCCGGCGATGCCGCCACCGCCGCCCGCGCCTTCCGCGAACTTCGGAATTGCCTGCGCCGTCTGGTACTGCATGAACTTGGCCATGTCGTTGCCGACCATGCCCATGCCGATCTTCTGGTCGAGGATCTTCTGCAGCTCCTCGGGAAGCGACAGGTTCTGCACCGTGATGTTCTCGAGCTTGATGCCGATCTTGGCGAATTCGGGCACCAATTGCGTGGCCAGCGCCGTCGCAAACTGGATCTGGTTGGCCGCCAGGTCCAGGAAGGGCACTCCGCTCGACGCGATCGCGTTGCTGATGTTCTGCAGTACCAGCCCGCGCAGTTGCCCGTCGAGGTCGGCCGCGGTGTAGACATCGCGCGTGCCCGAGATCTCCGTATGGAACAGCCTGGCATCGCCGATGCGGAACGAGTAGTTGCCGAAGGCGCGGATGCGCACCGCGCCGAAGTCCTTGTCGCGCACCGTGATCGGCTGCGGCGTGCCCCACTTCTGGTCGACCTGCTGGCGCGTGCTGAAGAAGTAGACGTCGCTCTTGAACGGGGACTCGAACAGCTTGTCCCAGTTCTTCAGGTAGGTCAGCACCGGCAGCGTCTGCGTCGTGAGCTTGTACATGCCGGGGCCGAACACGTCGGCCACCTTGCCCTCGTTCACGAAGACCGCGACCTGCGACTCGCGCACGGTGAGCGACCCACCGTTCTGGATTTCCATGTCCGCCATCGGGAAGCGCCAGGCCAGCGTGCCGTCGCCGGTTTCGGTCCACTGGATGATGTCGATGAACTGCTTCTTGATGAAATCCATCAGGGCCATGGTCGCGCTCCTCAACTGGGTGGTCGGCAAGGTGGTTCTGCGGCGCGGATATTGCCACATCGGCATCGCGGCATGCCTTGATTTCATGCCCGTGCGCCGCGCCCTGCCGCGGTATCGCCTGCAAACCGAGGTCTACAATCGCGCCCCCAACAAACCATGTCGCCGACGGCTGAATGCGTGTGCCCAGCGACTGCAGGAGCCAGGTGTCCATGTCCGATTCCCCCGCGTCCACGACCACCCCCAGCGCTGAAGACAAGCGCGCCGAGCTGCGCCGCGCAGCGCTCGAGTACCACGAGTTCCCGGTCCCCGGCAAGATCGCCATCGCGGCAACCAAGCAGATGACGAACCAGCGCGACCTGTCGCTGGCCTACTCGCCCGGCGTGGCCGCCCCCTGCGAGGAAATCGTCAAGGACCCGGCCAACGCCTTCAAGTACACCTCGCGCGGCAACCTGGTCGGCGTCATCAGCAACGGCACCGCCGTGCTCGGCCTCGGCGACATCGGCC
The DNA here is from genome assembly GCF_018449755.1 of Variovorax sp. dw_954. Lineage (NCBI taxonomy): Bacteria > Pseudomonadati > Pseudomonadota > Betaproteobacteria > Burkholderiales > Comamonadaceae > Variovorax > Variovorax sp. dw_954. The sequence goes on from NZ_JAAVVD010000016.1 coordinate 162,370, forward strand.
CGCTGGCTTCCAAGCCGGTGATGGAAGGCAAGGGCGTGCTGTTCAAGAAGTTCGCCGGCGTCGACGTGTTCGACATCGAGATCGACGAGAAGGACCCGGTCAAGCTGGTCGAGATCATCGCCGCGCTGGAGCCGACGTTTGGCGCCATCAACCTCGAGGACATCAAGGCCCCGGACTGCTTCTACGTCGAGCGCGAACTGCGCAAGCGCATGAGGATCCCGGTGTTCCATGACGACCAGCACGGCACCGCCATCACGGTCGCGGCGGCCATGGTCAACGGTCTCAAGGTCGCGGGCAAGGACATCGGCAAGGTCAAGCTCGTGGCCTCGGGCGCGGGCGCCGCGGCACTGGCTTGCCTGAACCTGCTGCTCAAGGTCGGGCTGAAGCGCGAGAACGTGTTCGTCACCGACCTGGCCGGCGTGGTCTACGAAGGCCGCGAAGAGCTCATGGACGACGACAAGCGCCAGTACATGCAGAAGACCGACATGCGCAAGCTGTCCGAAGTCATCGTCGGCGCGGACGTGTTCCTCGGACTGTCAGCCGGCGGCGTGCTGAAGGCCGACATGGTCAAGAGCATGGCGCCCCGCCCGGTGATCTTCGCGCTGGCCAACCCCAACCCCGAGATCGCGCCCGAGGACGCGCACGCCGTGCGCGACGACGTGATCATGGCCACCGGCCGCACCGACTACCCGAACCAGGTCAACAACGTCCTGTGCTTCCCGTACATCTTCCGCGGCGCGCTGGACTGCGGCGCGACCACCATCACCGACGAGATGGAGATCGCCGCGGTGCATGCCATCGCCGACCTGGCCCAGGCCGAGCAGAGTGAACGCGTGGCCGCCGCCTATGCCGGCGAGAAGCTCAGCTTCGGCCCCGAGTACCTCATCCCCAAGCCCTTCGATCCGCGGCTCATGATGAAGATCGCCCCTGCCGTGGCCAAGGCGGCCGCAGACAGCGGCGTGGCGTCGCGCCCGATCCAGGACATGGACGCCTATCGCGACAAGCTGCAGAGCTTCGTCTACGCCTCGGGCACCGCGATGAAGCCGATCTTCGACGTGGCCCGTCGCGCCACCCGCAATCGCGTGGCCTTTGCCGAGGGCGAGGAAGAGCGCGTGCTGCGCGCCGTGCAGATCGTGGTCGACGAAGGCCTGGCGCGCCCGACGCTGATCGGCCGTCCGACCATCATCGCGCAACGCATCGAGAAGTTCGGCCTGCGCCTCAAGGAGGAACTCGACTACGACATCGTCAACGTCGAGCAGGACCACCGCTACCGCGACTTCTGGCAGACCTATCACCGCATGACCGAGCGAATGGGCCAGACGGTCCAGACCGCCAAGATCGAGATGCGCCGCCGCCTCACGCTCATCGGTTCCATGCTGCTGCACAAGGGCGAGGTGGACGGCCTGATCTGCGGCACCTGGGGCACGACGCAGACACACCTGCACTACATCGACCAGGTCATCGGCAAGCGCGCCGGCGGCTGCGAGAGCACCCCGCAGGACGTGCCCGTCTACGCGTGCATGAACGGCCTGCTGCTGCCCGACCGCCAGGTCTTCCTGGTCGACACGCACGTCAACTACGACCCGACGCCGGAGGAGCTGGCCGAGATCACCACCATGGCCGCCGAGGAAATGATGCGCTTCGGCCTGAAGCCCAAGGCGGCGCTGCTGTCGCACTCCAACTTCGGCACCAGCAACCAGCCGACCGCGATCAAGATGCGCAAGACGCTGGCCTTGCTGCGCGAGCAGGCGCCCTGGCTCGAAGTCGACGGAGAAATGCACGGCGACGTCGCTCTGGACGGCAAACAACGCGCTGCGGTGATGCCGCACAGCGCACTGGCGGGCGATGCCAACTTGCTCGTTTTCCCGAATATCGATGCTGCCAACATCTCCTACAACCTGCTGAAAACGGCCGCCGGCGGCAATATTGCCATCGGCCCGGTGCTTTTGGGTGCTGCCAAGCCCGTGCACATCCTCACCGCGAGCGCCACCGTTCGCCGGATCGTCAACATGACCGCACTGACGGTCGCGGATGCAAACTCCGAGCGTTAAGACATACAACGACAGCGTGCGCTAACTTTCACTCGAAGCTGGCGCGTCCATGCACTGCTCATTTCTTGGGCAGGTGCTTGCTATTCGCGCGCGTCTGGTGCACACTAATGGGCTTGAATTTCCGGGTTAACCCCAAGTTGGCCCCGGATTCGGTCTCGCTCTCTCTTTCCTCCTGGTGCCTCATGGCGGCTCACGCCCCGTTCACGTTTCCTGTTTCCAAGTTTGCGCTCACTAGCCTTTTGCTGGTGGCGCTTTCCACCGGAGTCCAGGCCCGTGAATGGTTCGGTTCCGGGAGCGAGCAGCCGAACACGGGACCGATCGCGTTGACCGAGTTGCCTGTACAAGGGCAGAAAACATACGCGGCCATCCTGAGTGGTGGCCCCTTCAAACATGAGAAAGACGGCACGGTGTTCGGCAATCGCGAACGCCAGTTGCCGCGGGAACGGCGAGGCCATTACCGTGAATACACGGTCGACACCCCTGGTTCGCGAGATCGCGGTGCCAAGCGCATTGTTTGCGGCGGCGAACAAACCACACCGTCTGCCTGTTGGTATACGGCTGACCATTACGCAAGTTTCAGGCGCATTACGCCATGAGTGACGATTTGGAATGGAGGGGCGCCTTGACGCGCCAGGATGCAATGACGACGACAACCATTGAAAGACCAGCGGAGATGACTTTATCCCTTCGTGCCGTGCGGCCGAACATCGTGCAGTCGATTCGCGCATTCCGCGTGAACGACCTGCAGGAGGCCGCGCACGCAGCCGGTCAGCACTTCCTGTACGCCAACCTGGGCAACGCCCAGACCAAGCAGGACGTGCTCGACCTGATCGCGCAACAGTTCACCTTTCCGGCGCATGTCGGCAAGAACTTCGATGCGCTGTATGACTGCATGACAGACCCGCTGCACAAATCGGGCCCGCAGCCTGGTTTCGTGGTGGTGCTGGAGCAGATTCCGGCCAACACCAAGTTCGACAAGGAAGCACGCGAGCAACTGCTCGACATCTTCCGCGACGCCTCAGACTACTGGGGAGACCGGAAGATACCGTTCAGGTGCTTCTATTCTTTTCTGTAGCCCGTTCTGCACACACCAGCCAAGCAGAACGGGCGAACGAGGCTTCGCAGGGCACAGCCGTGCTCTCCGGGATCGCCGTCGAGGTCGATCCCAACGCCGAGAAAATGCCGACCGACAAGTTGGTCGATGTCTCGCCACTGGCGCTGCGCATGAGCAGCCCCTTCAACGCAGGATATTGGTTGGCCGCAGCCTGATTGCGGTTCGCCGTGGGTCGCGCATTCGTCGTGGCGCGCCCTGCATCCATGCGTCGTCGCAGTCACTGACCGGCAATGCCGGCCAGTGACGCTCCGCCAGCCATCCAGGCCCGTCCATCCGACGGGCTTTTTTATGGCGCAACAGCTTGCGCCAGCGCGACGTACTCCGCCACAGGCACTTCCTCCGCGCGCCGCTGGATGTCGAACGCGCCGCCGAAGCGGTGCGCCTCCAGCCACTTGCCCAGCGTGTGCCGCAGGATCTTGCGCCGCTGGCTGAAAGCGACCTGCACGATTTCGCCCAGTCGGCCGACGTCGACGACGGGCGGCTCGGCCAAAGGCACCATGCGCACCACGGCGCTGTCCACGCGCGGCGGCGGATCGAAGCTCTCCGGCGGCACGAACAGCACGTTCTCCATGGCGTAGCGCCACTGGAGCATCACGCTCAACCGGCTGTAGTCGGAGGTGGCCGGGCGCGCCACCATCCGGTCGATCACCTCTTTTTGCAGCATGAAGTGCTGGTCGGCAATGAGGTGCGCGAAGCCGAGCAGGTGGAACAGGATCGGCGTCGAGATGTTGTAGGGGAGGTTGCCCACCACGCGCAGTGCGGCGGGGGCCTTTTGCGCGGCCAGCGCCGCGAAGTCGACCTTCAGCACGTCGGACTCGATCACATCCAGTTGCGCATGGTCGCGCAGCCGTGCGGCCAGGTCGCGGTCCAGTTCGACGACGGTGAGCCGCCCCAGCCGCTCGACCAGCGGTTGTGTCAGGGCCGCGAGCCCCGGCCCGATCTCCACCATTGCGTCGCCCGGCTGTGGCGCGATCGCCAGCACGATCGCGTCGATGATGCCGCCGTCGGTCAGGAAGTGCTGTCCGAAGCGCTTGCGCGCAATGTGCTTCAAGACTGTGGCGGCTCGCGGAACTCGACGTAGGCGCGCGCGCGCACCTCTTGCGCCCAGATGTCGAAGGCCTCGTCCAGCTTCTTTTCGCGCAGCGCGGTGCGTGCGGCATCGCGCTGCTCAGCGGGGTTCAGCCTGGTGTCGCGCCGGCCCTCCACCTGGATCAGGTGCACGCCGAAGCGCGACACCACCGGATCGCTCACTTCGCCGGGCGACAGGCGGTTCATGGCCTCCTCGAATTCAGGCACGAACTGGCCGGACCGCGACCAACCGAGTTCGCCACCGTCCTTGGCGCTGCCGTCCTGCGAGTTGTCGCGCGCGAGCCCGGCGAAATCGGCCGTGCCGTTCTTGATGCGGAGCTTGAAATCGGCGAGCTTGGCCATCGCCTGCTCGGTGCTCATCTTGGCGTCGGTGCGCAGCAGGATGTGGCGCACCTGGGTCTGCGTGACGGTTGCATCGGCGGCGCCCGGCTGTGACCTGGCGAGCACCTTGAGCACATGGAACCCGGCCGGCGAGCGCACCGGCCCGGCAATGCCGTTGACCGCGGTGGTCTCGACCGCTTCCCGGAACAGCTGCGGATAGCGGTCCGCGCTGCGCAAGCCGATCGCACCGCCGGCGATCTTGTCGGGCGCGTCGGACAACTCGCGCGCCAGCTTCGCGAAGTCTTCGCCGGCGCGCACGCGTTTGGCGATGGCCTGCGCCTTTTGCTCGAACGGGGCAGCCTGGGCCTCGGTCGCGCCTTCGGGCACGGCCACGAGGATCTGCGCCAGGTTGATGTCGAACGGCAATGCGGCGTTGGGCGCCGAGCGCTGGTCGCGCAGGAACTGGTCGACCTCGAGGTCGCTGACCTTGACCTTGGGATCGACCTCGCGCTCACGCAGGCGGGTCAGCGTCAGCTGGTTGCGCAGGTCGCGCCGGAAATCCGCTTGCGAGATGCCATCGGCCGCCACGCGCCGGCGCAACTCCTCGACACTGAGCTGGTTCTGGCGCGCGACAATCTGTTCGGCCTGGTCGACTGCGGCATCGTCGACCTTGATGCCCTGTTCCTTGGCGAGGTGCAATTGGGCGCGCTCGCTGATCAGACGCTCCAGCACCATCGAGTTCAATTGCGCCCGCGGCATCTTGCCGGCTTCGTTGGGGTTCTGCTCGATGATGCGCTCCACGCGCGCCTGCACGTCGGAGTTGGTGATGGGTTCCGAATTGACCAGCGCGACGATGTATTCGGCCGAGCGCTGCACCGCCGGGGCCGCGGGCGCACGCGGCGTCTGCGCCGGGGGCACGACGAAGCTCTGGGGCGCCTTCATGATGTCCGTGATGCCGCGGCTGGGCGTGCCCGCGGGAGAGCCGTTGCTCGTGGTGGCGGGACGGAGGCCTTGCGCCTGCGCGCCAGCCGCCATGGCGAGTGCCGTGGCAACGGCCAGCGTGAGGGTGGAGCGAAGGTGTTTCATGACTGGGATGCTCAATCGTAATTTGTGTAACGGCTGGGGCCGGTGACCGGCTGGCGCAGCGGTGTGTAGCGCGGAATATTCGTCTGCAGGGTGCGCATCGGGCTGGTGCCGACGCTGGTGAAGCCCACGAATTCGATCTGGAACATGATGCGCGTATTCGCGGTGACCTGACCAGTCGTAAGCCTTTCCAGCACGACACGCCCGATGTAGCAGCAGCCGTCGTACTCGAGGCCGATGATGCCGTCGGTCATCTGGCGATCGATCAGGCTGTAGTTGAGCCGACCGACGGCAAACCAGCGTCCGCCGCCGAGCCCGCGTCCCGGCCCCAGATTCTCGTCCTTCGTGCCCCAGAGGTCATTGAGCGGCCATTGCCAGCCGATGTCGAGCGACTTGTTGCCGTCGCCCGCGCCGGGGGTCGAGTCGGCCTGGTAGCGGTAGGCCGCGCTGATGGTGCGGTACGGGCCCGGGCTGTAGCGCAGGCTCAGCGTGTTGCGGGTCGATATGTGGCTATCGGGGTTGTACTGGATGGTGGTGTCCAGGCTCCACTTCGGCGTCCAGTTGATCTGCGCGCCCATCAGCACGTCGCCCACGCCCTTGTCGACCGTCGGAACGCCCGGGAGTTGCACCTTCTGATCGCTGAATCGCAAACGCTGCGCAATGCCGAAGCGTGCGGCTTCCGCGCCCGTGTCGGGATCGATCAGGCGCGAGGTCACGCCCAGCGTGAGCAGGTTGTTGTCGGCGATGCGGTCGTTGCCTGAAAACGCGTTCTCGGTGTAGACGGTGGCGAAATTGAAGTCGTTCGCTGCTGTGTCGTAGACCGGGATCGCGCTCTGGTCGCGATAGGGCGTGTAGACGTAGAACGCGCGCGGCTCCAGCGTCTGGACCAGCGAGCGGCCGAAGAAGCTGGTGTCGCGCTCGAAGACCAGTCCGCCATCGAGACTGAAAGTCGGCACCGTCACGTTGGCAGACGAGACTCCATTCAATTTTCCGTAGGCCTGCGCGTCGGACCGCACCTCGAGCGGATCATCGAACGAATAGGCTCGCGCATGCAGCTGGAGTTTAGGAACGACGAAGCTGCCAGGCGTCAGGAACGGACGGCTGATGGTTGCCTGCGAGTACACCCGTTCGGCGTTCGGCTGGGTGAGCAAGGCCCCGGATGCGAACTGGCGGGATTGCAGAGCCGGGTCGCCATCGAAGCGCGTGTAGTCGTTGTTGAGCGAGATGTCGAAGCCGTTCCAGTCGTACTTGTTGTAGTCGGCAGTGACCTGCGGCATGCGGTTGTACGGCGGGATGATGGTCGCGGACGTCGTGCTGTCCTGCAGCGTCTGGTAGTACAACGCACGCGCCTGGCCGCTCCAGTCGCCCTTGCTCCAGTTGAGCGTGCCGTCGCTTGCCAGCAGGCGCTGCGTGAGCGAAGGGGTGCGCGAGAAGTCGCGCCAGTAGTCGTCGTCGCTCACGCGGTTGATGTTGAGCGAGCCGCTGAAGCTGCTGAGCCCGAGGGCCTTCGCATCGAAGGTTTGCGTGTGCGAGGACCAGATGCCCCAGCGATCGCGACCGCGCAAGACGTCGCTCGGCATGTAGTCCACGCGTGCCTCGCCGTTGTAGCCCTTTTCGAGGTAGCGGAAGTCGGTGCTGAGGTCGATGCCGCGCTTGCTCATCAGCGTGGGCGTGAGGGTCAGGTCCCGGTTGGGTGCGAGGTTCCAGTACCAGGGCTGGGTGATCTCGATGCCATTGACGTTGTCCACGCCGATCGTCGGCGGCAGCAGGCCGGTCTTGCGGTTGCTGTTGAGCGGAAAGCTCAGGCTCGGAAACGGCGGCGTGCTGATGCCCATGAAGGACAGTTGCGCGTTTTCCGCGACGCCGACGTTTTCCTCGGTGTCGGTATGCAGCGTGGTCGCGCTCAGCATCCAGGCCGGCATCCAGCCCGGATAGTCCTCGCGCCGGCAGGTGGTGTAGGTGGCTTCCCGTGCGACCGAGCGGGCCGCGTCGACGAAATCGATGCGCTGCGCGTCGCCATGGCCGCCGGTGGCCAGGAAGCGATAGCGCACGTTGTTGAAGAAGCCTTCGAAGCTCTCGACCTTGAGCTCGAGGTCCGGCCCCGAGTACTCGTTGCCGGCCTGGTTCACGCGCACGTGGCCGGCGGCCTTGGCCAGGTCGGTGGGCTGGTCGTAGGAGAGCTTGTCGGCGTTGATCACGGTGTCGCCGCGGCGCAGCTGCGCATTGCCAGTGACCACGGTTTGCAGGTCAGGCTGTCCCGAGATCTGCTCGCCGGTGATGAAGCTCGTCTGGTCGCCGCGCAAGGGCTGCGGCACAGTTTCCTGCAACTGCGGCGTTCGCTTGAGCGTGAGCGGTCCCGCCAGGTCGATCGCTTGCGCGGCCGCACCGTGCGCGTGCAACAGCGCGAGCGAAAGCACGGCCAACGGAAGCGGGGGTCGGCACCGGCGCTGGATGGCACGGGTCAGGTCAGGCGTCGGCACAGGCAAGGGCGTCGGGCAATGGAGGCAGAGGGGGCCGGTCGGGATTGGCAAGGTTCGGCCCGAAGCCGAGTCGCAAGGCTGCCGGCGGCCGTCCGCGCCAGGCGGATTTGTAGAATCGATTATCCATGACAGTACCTTCGCCAACGCCCAACGGCGCCGACCGGGCCATCGCGTGGAGCGACCCCGCCCGCGCATCTGCATTTGAACGATGGCTTGCGGCCATCGCACCGGCCCAGGGACTGCGACCCGAAACCGTGCAGCTGGCCTCGGCCGATGCCAGCTTCCGCCGCTACTTCCGCGTCGACAGCGTCGATGCCGCGATCGGCACGCGCATCGTGATGGATGCGCCGCCCGCACTGGAAAACAGCGCACCCTTTGTCCAGGTGGCCGGGCTGATGGCCGGCGCCGGCGTGAAGGCGCCGCGCGTGCTCGACTGGAACCAGGCCGATGGCTTCCTGCTGCTCGACGACCTCGGCCGGCAGACGATGCTCGACGTGATCGACGCCGATCGGCCCGAGGCCAACCTGCCGCACTACCTGCAGGCGATCGACGCATTGATCCGATGGCAACTCGCGTCGAAGCCGGGCGTGCTGCCTCCCTATGACAAGGCGCTGCTGGAGCGCGAACTCTCGCTGTTCCCGCAGTGGTACCTGGGTGCGCACCGTGGCGTGGCGGTCGAGGGCATGTTGAAGGAGCGGCTCGAACGCGCCTTCAAGATCATCGTCGAGACCAATCTCGCGTCGGCCAACGTGTATGTGCACCGCGACTTCATGCCGCGCAACCTGATGATTGACCCTGGCGACAAGCAACTCGGCGTGCTCGACTTCCAGGACGCCGTATACGGCCCCATCACCTACGACATCGCCTGCCTGATGCGCGACGCCTTCCTGAGCTGGGACGAGGAATTCGTGCTCGACGTGACCGTGCGCTACTGGGAAGCCGCGCGCAAGGCCGGGTTGCCGGTCGAGGAGGACTTCGGCAGCTTCTACCGTGCGGTCGAGTGGATGGGCTTGCAGCGCCATCTGAAGGTGGCCGGGATCTTTGCACGACTGACGCTGCGCGACGGCAAGGCCCGCTACCTCGCCGACACGCCGCGCTTCATCCGCTACATCCGCACGACCTGCGCGCGCTACAGCCAGCTCACGCCGCTGCTGCGCGTGATCGACGAGGTCGAAGGCACGACCGATTCCATCGGGTTCGCGATTCCGCGCGTCTGACCGACGCCACCATGCCGCGCTTCCACTGCTCCGTCCGGCTTTCGAGCGGCGACACGCTGGTGCTGCCGCCCGGCGCGGCGCGGCATGTGCAGGTGCTGCGATTGCAGCCGGGCGACGAGATCACGCTTTTCGATGGCGCCGGTGGCGAATACCTGGCCACCATCGAGCGCATGGGCCGCAGCGATGTCTCGGTGAATGTCGGCGCGCACGATCCGGTCGAACGGGAAGCGTCGCGCCCGGTGCATCTAGCGCTGGGCATGCCGGCCAACGAGCGCATGGACTGGCTGGTCGAGAAAGCCACCGAACTCGGCGTGGCGAGCATCCAGCCACTGATGACGGCGCATGGCGTGCTGCGCCTGGCCGGCGAGCGCGCCGACAAGAAGGTGGCGCACTGGCAGGCCGTGGCCGTGGCGGCCTGCGAGCAGTGCGGTCGCAATCGTGTGCCACAGGTCTTGCCAATCCGCCCGCTGGCCGACTGGCTCGCCGCCTTGCCCGCACCGGGCGCGGGCGAGCGTCGCGGCATCCTGAGCTTTGCAGCCGGCGCGCGCAGCACCGGCGCTTTCCGGTCGGAAGCGGCGGGCAGCTTCACGGTGCTCAGTGGGCCCGAGGGCGGCTTGAGCCCCTCCGAGGAGCAGGACGCATTGCGACGCGGATTCCTGCCGCTCACGCTGGGCACGCGGGTCTTGCGCGCCGAGACCGCGGCCATCGCAGCGCTGGTATCCCTCGGGAGCTGAGACCGGGACGCTATCCCGCGCTGCGCAAGGGGACAGACGTGACAGGCGCGGGGCGGGCGCGCAGAATTCCCCCGGTCGCCCGCCTTTCGGCGCAAGGGAGACTTTGATCAGGTTCCCGCAAGGGCGCGCGCCGAGGATGCGCGGTCCCCGGAGGACTTGGTCAGCGTCTCCCTGCGCGTGATCAGCACGGCGGTTTTGAGGCAGTCCTTCACACTGAGCCTTCGATTGCGGCAGCCCCGCTGCCGTTTGCGAAGCGCGACCATCAACAATGTGAGGCTGTCACACATCAAGCGCGCCTGCGTGCGCACAACGGAGGAACACCATGGGCTTGCTGGATTCGGTACTCGGTCAGGTTCTAGGCTCGGTCGGTCAGGGCCAGCCTCAACAACAAGGCGGTCTTGGAGGCCTTGGCGGTCTTGCGGGCCTCGGGGGAGGCGATCTTGGCGGGATCGCCGGCGCACTCGGCGGCCTGCTGGCCAACAACGGGACGGCGGGCGGCCTGGGCGGGCTGGTCTCGAAGTTCGAGCAGGCCGGCATGGGCGACGTGATCGGCTCGTGGATCGGCAAGGGCGACAACGCCCCGATCTCCGGCAACCAGCTGGGCCAAGTGCTCGGCGGCGACGCCATTTCAGGCATCGCCGGCAAGCTGGGCATCGATGCCACGACGCTGCTGCCGATGCTCGCGACCCTGCTTCCCTCGCTGATCGACCAGCTCACGCCGCACGGCAAGGTTCCGGAGCAGGGCCTGGGCAATCACGACGACCTGCTGTCGTCGCTCAGCGGCCTTCTGCAAAAGGGCTAGGCCACCGCCCAGCCCGGCATCAAAGGCGCCTCACCAGGCGCCTTTTTCTTTGGCCCCGATGCGAGGCGTCGCCCGAAACGCATCAGGCCGCCCAGCACAATGCCTTCATGAACAAGAACCTCTGGCTGCTGGCGATCTGCCAAGGGCTGTTTCTCACCAACAACGTCACCTTCATCGCCATCAACGGCTGGTCGGCCTGAGCCTCGCGCCAAGAGGATGGATGGCGACCTTGCCGGTCATGGGCTATGTGGTCGGCGGCGCGCTCAGCACCGGGCTGGTGGCGCGCTCGCAGCGCCGCTTCGGCCGGGGCGGGTCGTTCCAGCTTGGACTGGCGGTGGCTTTCTGCTCCGCCCTCCTTTGCGCCTACGCGGCTTACGGCAAGCACTTCTGGCTGCTGTGCTTCGCCACGCTGGTGGCCGGCTACTACAACGCCAACGCGGGCCTGTACCGGTTTGCCGCGGCGGAGATCGCGGCGCCGGCGTGGCGCGAGAAGGCCGTGTCGCTGGTGATGGCCGGCGGCCTCATCGGCGCAGTCATCGGGCCGAACCTGGCTGCGGCGACGCGCGGCCTCTTCGATGTGCCGTTCGTCGGCGCTTACCTCGCGCTTGCAGTGGTGGCGCTGGTGTCGATGGCGGTGCTGCGCTTCATCGCGTTTCCGCCGCCGCTCAGCCGGCAACAGGCCGCGAGCGGCCGGCCGCTCGGCGCGATCATGCGGCAGCCGGCCTTCCTCGTGGCGGCAGTGGCAGGGTCGCTGGGCTACGGCGTGATGAACCTGCTGATGGCCGCCACGCCGATCGCGATGCAGGTCTGCAGCCTGCCGTTCCCCGACATCGCCCTCGTGCTCGAGTGGCACGTCATCGGCATGTTCGCGCCAGGCTTCTTCACGGGCCATCTGATCCGCCGCTTCGGCACCTTGCCGGTGATGGGCGTGGGCTTGCTGCTGAACCTCGGCTGCATCGCGGTGGCGCTGTCCGGCGTGGACCTGCACCAGTTCATCTTCGCCTTGACGATGCTGAGGGTGGGCTGGAACTTCCTCTTCACCGGCGCCACGACCTTGTCCCTGAGCACCTACACGCCGGAGGAAAGGGACCGGGCCCAGGGCGCCCTCAACTTCTGCATGTTCGCGACGCTGGCGGTGACCTCGTTCGCCTCGGGCGTGCTGGTGACGACGCAAGGCTGGCGGCTGCTGAACCTGGGCTCCCTGCTTCCGGTGGCCCTGACCGTGGCGGCGCTGCTGTGGCTGGCCTTGACGCAGCGGCGGGCGGCTCGGCTTGCGACTTGAGGAACCGCTGGCTCAACAATGCTTGTCGAGCCAGCTGCGCAAGGTCGCGAACACGGCCTTCGCATTCATCTCGTTGAAGATCTCGTGGAACAGCCCGTCGAAGCAGGTCGCGGCGACGATGCCGTCCTGCGGCGATGCGCGCGCAAACGCCTTGCTCGCACTGGGCCGCACGATCTTGTCGGCCCCGGCATAGAGCAGCAGGGTCGGCACCCGCCAGTGCCGCGCCACGGATTGCACCACCGCGCCTTCCTCCGCCAGGAAACTCGCCAGGCGACCGCAGATGCGGTCGTGGTTCAGCGGGTCGTTGCGGTAGGCCTGCACGACGGCCGGGTCATGCGAGATGTGCTCGACGTTGATGCCGTTGCCGACGCGCAGGTTCGGCGCGATGCGTGGCAGCACGGCCAGCAACATTTTCTGCATGGCATCGAGGCCCGGGTCGAACGCGGGGGATGACATGACCAGCGCCTCGACCGGCCGCACCTCGCGCGCGACGAAGCTCGCGGCGACCAGGCCGCCCATGCTGTGGCCCAGCAGGATCAAGGGCGTGTCGGGATAGACGCGGCGCGTCTCGTCGACCACCGCGGCCAGATCGTCGATCAGGCGCATCGTGCTCGGCAATCCGCCGCGCGGACCGCTCGACCTGCCGTGCCCGTAGTGGTCGTGCGCGCGCACGTCGAAACCCCAGCTGTTGAGGCGTTGCGCCACGTGGTCGTAGCGGTCCATGTGTTCACCCAGCCCGTGCGTGATCTGCACGACCGCGCGCGGCGAGGCGCCTTCGACCGTCCACTCGCGCAGCGCGAGCGTCTCGCCGTCAGGACGTCGCAAGGTGAGGCCGTCCGCCTGGGCGGCGATGGCCTCGACTTCCGCGGGGGCGAGCATCTGGTTCAAGCCGTGGCCACCGCGTGAGACACCGGCAGTGCGGCGATCACCTCCGACACCGCGGCCGTGAGCTTCTTGGCATAGGGCACGTTCAGGAACTCGTTGGGCCCGTGTGCGTTGCTCTTGGGGCCGAGCACGCCGCAGACCATCATCTGCGCCGTGGGGAAGCCCTTGGTCAGCATGTTCATCAGCGGAATGGTGCCGCCCTGGCCGATGAAGCCGCAAGGCGCGCCGAAGTGCGCCCGGCTGGCGGCATGCAGCGCCTGCTCGAACCACGGCGTGATCGTCGGTGCGTTCCAGCCGGTGGCGCCGCCGCCGCCTTCGAAGGTCACGCGGGCCTTGTAGGGCGCGTTGTCTTCCAGCAATTCCTTGAGTTGCTGCACGGCCTCGTCGGCCTGGACCAGCGGCGGCAGTCGCAGCGACAGCTTGAACGCGGTGTAGGGGCGCAGCACGTTGCCGGCGTCCTTGAGCGCGGGAAAGCCTTCGGCGCCGGTGACGCTCAGCGTCGGCTTCCAGGTGCGGTTCAGCAGCGCCTCGACCGGGTCGGTCGTGGTGGGCAACGCAAAGGCCGTTGCGCCTTCGCAGTCGTAGTGGGCCCATGGGAAGCGCTTGTAGACCTCCTCGCCGAGGATGGCGGCCGTGGCCTTGGCCTGCGCCAGCCGGTCGGCCGGCACTTCGCAATGAAAGCTGGCGGGCAGCAGGCGGCCGGTCTTGCTGTCCTCCAGCCGGTCGAGCACCTGGCGCATGATGCGGAAGCTCGACGGCACCAGCCCCGATGCATCGCCGGAATGGATGCCTTCGGTCAGCACCTCGACCTTGAGCGTGCCGCTGGCCATGCCGCGCAACGAGGTGGTGAGCCAAAGCTGGTCGTAGTTGCCGGCGCCGGAGTCGAGGCAGATCACCAGCGCCACCTCGCCAAGCCGCGGTCGCAAGGCATCGACGTAGGGCAGCAAGTCGTAGGACCCGCTTTCCTCGCAGGTTTCGATGAGGCCGACGATGCGCGGATGGGCCGCGCCCTGCGCCTTGAGCGCCTGGATGGCAGCCACGCTGGCATAGACCGCGTAGCCGTCGTCGGCGCCGCCGCGGCCATACAGCAGGCCGTCTTCGTACTTCGGCGTCCAGGGGCCGAGATCGTTGCGCCAGCCGCTGAACTCGGGCTGCTTGTCGAGATGGCCGTACATGAGCACGGTGTCCGTCATCGTCGTGCCGGTGGCGGGTACCTCGAAGAACATCACCGGCGTGCGGCCTTCGAGGCGCACGATCTCCAGCTTCAGGCCCTCGACCTTCTGCTCTTCGACCCACTTCGCGGCATTGCGCAGCACGGTCTCCAGGTAGCCGTTGGTCGACCACTGCTCGTCGAAGCCGGGCGACTTGGCCGGGATCTCGATGTAGCTGGTGAGTTGCTTGACGATGTCGCCGTCCCACTGGGAAGAGACATCGGACAGGGCGCGCTCTGCGTCGAGCTGGCCGGCTGGAATTTCACGGTGCAGGGGGGCGTTCATCAGGGAGGTACTCCAACGGGGCAATGCGCGATTTTGCGCTGGATCACATGCGCTTGAAAGCGGGAACTGGTGCCGAACCCAGAGGTCGCGAACCAAAAAATCGATGTCTTCTTTTGCGACTTCTGCGTAACCTTTGCGACTTCTGCGTTCAATGGAAATCCGCATTCATGGCCGCTTCCAAGCACCCCGTCCGCGTCGGCATCGGCGGTTGGACCTTCGAACCCTGGCGCGACAACTTCTATCCCAAGGGCCTGTCGCAAAAGCTCGAATTGCAGTACGCGAGCCGGCACCTCACCGCCATCGAGGTCAACGGCACCTACTACAGCACGATGAAGCCCGAGAGCTTTCGCAAGTGGCACGACGAGACGCCCGACGACTTCGTGTTTTCACTCAAGGCCTCGCGCTTCGCAACCAACCGGAAAGTGCTGGCCGATGCGGGCGATTCGATCGCGCGATTCGTCGGCAGCGGCATCGTCGAACTGGGCGACAAGCTCGGCCCCATCGTCTGGCAATTCATGCCGACCAAGCAGTTCGATGCGGAAGACTTCGAGGCCTTCCTGTCCTTGTTGCCGAAGAAGGAGGGCAGCCGCGCACTGCGCCACGTGATGGATGTGCGACACGAGAGCTTCATCTCGCCCGACTACCAGAAGCTTGCGAAGAAGTACAAGGTGTCGACGGTGTTCACCGACTCGGACAAGTTTCCGTCGTTCGATGAACCCGAGGGCGACTTCGCCTATTCGCGCCTGATGATGTGCGCCGCCGACCTGCCCACGGGCTATGCGCCGGAGGCCCTCGATGCGTGGGCGACGCGCGCGAAGGGATGGACGACCTTACCCGTGAAGCGGGACGTGTTCGTCTTCATGATCAACGGCGCCAAGGAGCGTGCGCCCGCCGCAGCAGCTGCGTTGCTGGAACGCCTGGGCTGGGCGCCCTCCTGAGATCCCCGTTGGGAGGCAGGCCTCGCGCGGCCCCTGCCCCGGGGACGTTGAAAAGCCTAGGCCGCCGCCTGCAGGGCAGGCTTGCTTTCGACGACGGGCGGCTTGCTTTCGCTCTTCCCGCTCGTGCCGAAGGTGATCTCGCCCGACAGCTGGCCGCCTTCCTCGATGACGATCTTGCCGTAGCGGATCTTGCCCGTGACCTTGCCCGTCGAGTGGATGACCAGGCGCTCGCGCACGGTGAGGTTGCCGTCGAAGGTGCCATGGATCTCGGCGATGTCGATCTCGGCGGAGCCCTTGTAGGCGCCCTGCTCGGCGATCTGCATCACGCGCGATTCCATCGTCGCCTCGACCAGGCCTTCCACCACGAGCGTGTCGCAATCGGTGATCTCGACGCCCTTGAGCTTGATGTTCGGGCCGACGGTGAGCTTGCTGCCGCCTTCCTTGACCGGAGGAGCTACGGCATTGGCGACTTGTGCATTGACGAGCGAAGCCTGGTTCACGGGGGAGCCTGACAGGTTGGTTGGCGAACCCACCAGCGGAGCCGGGCGGGAAGGGAGAGAGTCGGTATCGCTGGTGCGCTTGCCGAAGAAGGGGGACTGAGTGGCCAAAGGTGTAGCTCCTGGAAAAGTCATGTATCGTAAGAACGCACTTCCGCACGTCAGTACTTCATTGGGAAAGATGCGTAACCAAAAACGTTACTTGTCGAACTCCCCTTGAACTATCGTCTACGTTGTGGCAGAGACAAGGCGCTGGCCCTTTTCGTAGCGCGCGCCTTGAAGGTGACGCTATGAAATCCATAGCATGGTAGGCGCCATGCCCGGAAGATTCAAGCCCGCCAGTCGACGCGGCCTTGTGCGGCATCGTCAAGGCGCGCGACGAAGGCCGTCACCTGAGACGCCGCCAGCGACAACCTGAACTGCACCAGTGTCTCGTGGCGCACCTCTTCGAGCACGCCACCGGCCGCGCCGATCTCCCTTCGCACCAATCCTTCGAGCGCATACGGCACGGCGCAACAGAGGCTCCGTTGCGGGACCAGGGGCACGGGCGCCGCCGTGAGCAAGGCTTGCGCCACGCAATCGGTGTAGGCACGCACGAGTCCGCCGGCGCCCAGCTTCACACCGCCGAAGTAGCGCACCACCGTCGCCAGCACGCCCTCCAGGTGTTGGTGCCGCAGCACTTCGAGCATGGGCCGGCCAGCCGTGCCGCCGGGCTCGCCGTCGTCATTGGCGGCCGATTGGCCACCGGCCATCAGGGCCCAGCAGACATGCGCCGCGCCCGGGTGTTGCGCCCGCAGGCCTTCGACCACGGCCAGCGCCGCGGGCCGGTCGGCCACCGCCTGCACGCAACCGATGAAGCGACTTTTCTTGAGCAGCAGTTCGCTGTGGACCGGCTCGGCGAGCGTGAAGGGCATTCACAACAAGCCACGCGCCCAGCCCAGGCCTTCGCCGGTGCCGCCGCGCGGACGGTATTCGCAACCGATCCAGCCGTCCCAGTGGCCCTGCGCGGCCAGCTCGTCGATGACGCTGAACAGGTAGGGATGGTTCAGTTCGCCGATGTCGGGCTCATGCCGCTCGGGCACGCCGGCGATCTGCATGTGGCCGACGCGGCCGGTCGCCAGGTACTTGCGCAGCTTCATCGCCACGTCGCCTTCGACGATCTGGCAGTGGTACAGGTCCATCTGCACCCGCAGGTTGAGGGCGCCGACGGCCTCGACGATCTCGTGCGCATGGTCCTGCCGGTTGAGGAAGAAACGCGGCACGTCGCGGGTGTTGATCGGCTCGATCAGGATGTCCCGGCCGGACTTGGCGGCTTCGACCGCGGCCCAGTGCAGGTTGTCGATGTACACCCCGCGCAGGCCCTCGCGCGTCTGGTCGTCGGCAAGCAGCCCGGCCATCACGTGGATGCGCGGGCAGTCGAGCGCGGCGGCGTATTCGAGCGCCTGCTGCACGCCGTAGCGGAACTCCGTGTGGCGGCCGGGCACGCTAGCCGTGCCGCGCGATCCTTGCTCCCATGCCGTGTTGACGGTCTCGGGTGAATCGCCGCCGGGCGGCGCGTTGAACAGCACCTGCTGCAAGCCGTTGGCCTTCAGGCGCGCGGCCAGTTCGTTCGCGGGGAAGGCATAGGGGAACAGGTATTCCACCGCCTTGAAACCGTCGCGCGCAGCGGCTTCGAAGCGATCCAGGAAAGGCAGGTCGGTGTAGAGCATCGACAGGTTGGCGGCAAAGCGGGGCATGGGTGTTCCTCTCGGTGTTGTCTCTCGGTGTTGCGGGATTCGCGACGGCGTGTGTGCGTGTTCTACCAGCGCGCACCGAAGCTGGCGCGCAACGCGTCGATGGCGGCCGGGCTCAACGGCGCGGGTTCTCGGTCGCGCATCAGCAGACACAGGCGAGCCGTTTCCTCGAGTTCCTCGAGCGTGGCCATAGCGGCGGCGGGCGTGTCATGCCATACGTTGGGACCCAGGCGCTCCAGCATCACGGCGCGGATCGGCGCGCCGGCCTCGCCGCGGCGGGTGATGGTCCGGGCCACGGCCTCGGCCGCTTCAGGGGCGCCCGGGCGGTGGTAGGGGATCAGCGGCACGTGACCGACCTTCATGACGAAGTAGGGCGTGAGTGGTGGCAGCAGTTCCGGCTCCTCGCCCGCGGGCGGCTGCAGGGTCAGCGCCACGCAATGCGTGCTGTGCGTGTGGATCACGCAGCGCGTGTTCGCATCGAAGCGTGTCGCTGCCGCGTAGATGCGCCTGTGCAGCGCAATGGTCTTGCTCGCGCGGTCGCCATTCAACTGCCTGCCGTCGGCATCGAGGCGCGCCAGGCGTGCCGGATCGAGCGCGCCAAGGCATGCATCGGTCGGCGTGATGAGGTAGCCGCCGTCCTCCAGCCGCACGCTGATATTGCCGGCGGTGGCGTGCACGTACCCGCGTGCGAACAGGCTGGCGCCGACGCGGCAGATCTCCTCGCGCCCCCCGGATTCGGTCATGCGCCGAAGGCCTTGGTAAAGAAGTCGTCGCTGCCGAAATTGCCGGACTTGAGCGCGATGTGCATGCCTGGCGCAGGCGCCCCATCGGCCAGCGCATGGCACCACGGCACCCCGGGATCGATCTGCGCGCCGATCTGCAGTTGTGCGATGCCGAGCGCCTGCACGCAGGCCCCCGATGTCTCGCCGCCCGCCACGAGCAGGCGCCGTACGCCGCGCTCCACCATGCCGCGCGCCACCGCGGCCAGCGTGCGCTCCATGAGCGCGCCGGCGGCTTCCACCCCCAGTTGCCCTTGCGTGGCCTTGACCTGCTGCGGGTCGGCCGTGGAATAGACCAGCACCGGCCCCCTGGCCAGCAGCGGCCCGGCCCATGCGAGCGCCGCGTCCGCACCCTGGCGGCCTTCCGACACGGCGATCGGGTCCAGCGCGAGCGCCGGATGGCCGCGCGCTATGAAGTCGCGCACCTGCCGGTTGGTGGCGGTGGAACAACTGCCCGACACCACCGCATGCAAGCCATCCACCGCCGGCAACGCAGCTGCGCGCGGCGAGGGCGCGATGCCGAAGTTGCCCGGCAGCCCGATGGCGACGCCCGAGCCGGCCGTCACCAACGGCATGTCGGCCAGGGCCGGACCGAGCCGGAGCAGGTCGTCGTTCGATACCGCATCGACCACGGCGATGGCCACGCCGTCCGCCTTGAGTTGCGTGATGCGCGCGCGCACCGCATCGGCGCCCGCCGCCACCGCGCGGTGGTCGATCAAGCCCACCTTGCGCCGGCACTGCGCCTGCATCACGCGCACGAGGTTCGGGTCCGTCATCGGCGTCAGCGGATGGTCCTTCATGCCGCTCTCGCTGAGCAACACGTCGCCGACGAACAGGTAGCCCTTGAACACCGTGCGCTGGTTGTCGGGAAAGGCCGGCGTGGCAATGGTGAAGTCGGTGGCCAGCGCATCCATCAGCGCTTCGGTCACCGGGCCGATGTTGCCTTGCGGCGTGCTGTCGAAGGTCGAGCAGTACTTGAAGTAGACCTGCTTCACGCCCTGCGCCTGCAACCAGCGCAAGGCTTCCAGAGACTGCGCGATGGCATCGGCGGGCGCGATGGTGCGCGACTTGAGCGCCACCACGACCGCATCCACCTCGGCGCCCAGCGGCCCCCTGGGCACGCCGATCGTCTGCACCACGCGCATGCCGGCGCGCACCAGGTTGTTGGCGAGATCGGTCGCGCCCGTGAAGTCGTCGGCAATGCAGCCCAGCGGGAAGCTCATGACGTGGTGCCCTGGTTCTTGTTGCGGTTGGAGGCCGCAAAGCTTACTACCCGCGCCTGTTCCGCGGGGCAGCATCGCAAGCAGGTCAGGCGCGTTCGAACTTGAACACGGCCGTGCTGGCGCGCGCGTTCGGCAGCCAGCGCACCTCGCGCTCGTTCTGCAGGCCGAAGGCGTCGAGCAGGCGCAGCTTGTTGCGCTGCGCCAGCACTTCGAAGTCCTTGAAGGTGCCAACGCGGATGTTCGGCGTGTCATACCACTGGTAGGGCAGGCGGCGCGTGACCGGCATGCGCCCGCGCGCCACGCTGAGGCGATTGGGCCAATGCGCGAAGTTCGGGAACGCAACGATCCCGATGCGGCCCACGCGTGCGGTCTCGCGCAGCATGATCTCGGCATTGCGCAGGTTCTGCAGCGTGTCGATCTGCAGCACCACGTCGAAGGACGCATCGCCGAACATGGTCAGGCCTTCGTCGAGGTTCAACTGCAGCACGTCGACGCCGCGCTGCACGCACTTGATGACGTTGCCGTCTGCAATCTCCACGCCGTAGCCGCTGCAGCCGCGCTCGCGCTGCAGCAGGTCGAGCAATGCGCCGTCGCCGCAACCGAGGTCGAGCACGCGCGAGCCTTGCGGTACGAGCTGGGCGATGAGTCTCTGCGTGGCAAGGTCGCTCATTGGATAACCTCCGCGCTGCGCGCTGCGGTGCGAGCGCCTTCGGGCGGCCGGGCGGCGCTCATTGGATAACCTCCGCGCTGCGCGCTGCGGTGCGAGCGCCTTCGGGCGGCCGGGCGGCGCTCATTGGATAACCTCCGCGCTGTGCGCTGCGGTGCGAGCGCCTGCCGGATCGAAATCTCTCAAGAGGGTTGACACCGGATGTCTCATGCGTGCCTCCCTTCATTGCTGAACGCGATCCGATCGAAGAAGGAACGCACCACGCCGAAGTAGCGCGCGTCGTCGAGCAGGAAGGCATCGTGGCCGTGCGGCGCGTCGATCTCGGCATAACTCACGCTGCGACGGTTGTCGAGCAGCGCCTTGACGATCTCGCGGCTGCGCGCCGGCGAGAAGCGCCAGTCGGTGGTGAAGCTCACGAGCAGGAACTTGGCCGTGGCCTTGGCCAGCGCTTCGGTAAGGTTGCCGCCGCATGCGCGCGCCGGATCGAAGTAGTCGAGCGCGCGGGTGATGAGCAGGTAGGTGTTGGCGTCGAAGTATTCGGCGAACTTGTCGCCCTGGTAGCGCAGGTAGCTCTCGATCTGGAACTCGACCTGTTGGGTCGAATAACGGTAGTTCGGCCCGGCCGCTTCGCCCTCGGCCGCGCTGCGCAGCATGCGACCGAATTTCTCGTTCATCACGTCGTCGCTGAGGTAGGTGATGTGGCCGATCATGCGGGCGATGCGCAGGCCGCGCTTGGGCACCACGCCCTGCTCGTAGAAGTGGCCGCCGTGAAAGTCCGGATCGGTGACGATGGCGCGGCGCGCGACTTCGTTGAAGGCGATGTTCTCGGCCGTGAGGTTCGGGGCGCTGGCCACGACCACGGCGTGGCGCACGCGGTCGGGATATTGCAAGGTCCAGCTCAGCGCCTGCATGCCGCCCAGGCTGCCGCCCATCACGGCGGCGAGTGTCCGGATGCCCAGCGCTTCGAGCAGCACGGCTTGCGCGTCGACCCAGTCCTCGACCGTCACCACCGGAAAGTCCGCGCCGTAGACCCGGCCGGTGGCAGGGTCGACATGCATGGGGCCGGTCGAGCCGAAGCAGGAGCCGAGGTTGTTCACGCCGATCACGAAGAAGCGATTGGTGTCGACCGGCTTGCCCGGGCCGATCATGTTGTCCCACCAGCCCTCGGACCGGGGCTTGCCCGCATAGCTGCCGGCGACGTGATGGTCGGCATTGAGCGCGTGGCAGATCAGGACCGCATTGCTCCTGTCCGCGTTGAGCGCGCCGTAGGTTTCGTAGGCCAGCGTGTAGTTGGCGATCGACGCGCCGCTGCGCAGCGCGAGCGGACGCGCGAAGGACATCGATTGGGGGGTGGCTTCGAGTGACATCAACGTTCGCCCGGCCGCCCGTAGGATGTTGAGTTCCCCCTCGGGGGGCAGCGATACACGAACTGATGAGCGTGGGCAAATGTGCGCATGAAAAAACCCGGCCTCGCTAAAAAAACGAGCCGGGTCGGCCACGGTCTTTAGCTGAATTTGTTAAGCGCCCGCAAGCTGTAGCAAATCGGCGCGAGGGGAGTATATCCCCGGCAGGCCAGGCGCTGCCCGGCCCGGGACTTCAACTCAGGATCGCGATGATGCCGAGCCCGAGGAAGATCGCAGCCGACACGCCATGCACAAGCTTGATCGGCACGCGCCGCATGATGCGTTCACCGAAGAACACCACGGGTACGTTCGCCAGCATCATGCCCAGCGTGGTGCCGGCAACGACCCAGACGTAGTCATTGACGAAACGTGCGGCCAGCATCACGGTCGCGATCTGGGTCTTGTCACCCATCTCTGCAAGGAAGAAGGAGATCACCGTTGTGCCGAAGACGCCGAAGTGCGAGCGGGCCGCGCCTTCGTCTTCATCGAGCTTGTCCGGGATCAGCATCCAGACCGCCATCGCGATGAAGGACACGCCCAGGATCCAGCGCAAGGCGACCGGCCCCAGCCAGTGGGTGACAAAGGTGCCGACGGCGCCCGCCAGCGCGTGGTTGACGATCGTTGCGGCGAATATGCCTATGACGATTGGCCAGGGTTTGAGAAAACGCGCGGCGAGCACCAGCGCCAGCAGTTGCGTCTTGTCGCCCATTTCCGCGAGCGAGACGATGCCCGTCGCAACCAGAAAAGCTTCCATGATGTGTGAGTTCCTCAGGCCGAAGGACGCAATTGACCATGCAACACCTTCGGCCATATTCCCGAAGTTGCACAGTCAAAGGTCTCGCCAGGTGGGAAACTGCTTGCACCATGTCCTGCTGGGCGCAGAACAAGTCTGTTGACGCAAGCCCTTCTCGCAATGGAAGGCGGCTACTCCCCAATGACAACAGGCATTCTAGCCCGGTGGCACGGCAAGATAGTTAGTGTGCACTAGCTATCTTGGTTACTCAAGCGTGGCGCGGGATACAAATTTCTTCTTGCACAATGTGTATTTCACACATAATGAGCGAGCGTACCTCCGCAACATTTGGATGACGCAAATGTGGGTGATCGGCCAGTTTCGCGCGACTCAGCGTTTCATGTTGGATATGCAGTCGGGACTCCATCGCTTTCTTTGATGTGTTTATAGGAGTCCCGTCATGGGCAACAAACTGTACGTCGGCAACCTGCCATATTCCGTGCGCGACGGAGACCTCGAACAGGCCTTCGGCCAATTTGGCGCCGTGACCAGCGCCAAGGTCATGATGGAACGCGACACCGGACGCTCAAAGGGCTTCGGTTTCGTCGAGATGGGCAGCGACGCGGAGGCGCAAGCCGCAATCAACGGTATGAATGGTCAACCGCTCGGCGGTCGCAGCGTCGTTGTGAACGAAGCGCGTCCGATGGAAGCCCGTCCTCCCCGTAGCGGCGGTTATGGCGGCGGTGGCGGCGGCTACGGCGGTGGTGGTTCTGGCGGCGGCGGCTACGGTGGTGGCGGTTCTGGCGGCGGCGGCCGCAGTGGCGGCGGCGGCTATGGCGGCGGTGGTGGTGGCCGCAGCGGCGGTGGCTACGGCGGTGGCGGCGGTGGCGATGGCGGTTTCCGCAGCCCCTACGGTGCCGGCCCGCGTGGTGGCGGCGGCCGCAGCGGTGGTGGCGGCTACGGCGGCAACAACGGCGGCAACAGCGGTTACTGATCGACCGACACTCGCAAAAAAGGCTCCCTCGGGAGCCTTTTTGCTGCCTGTCAGGTTGCTCCTCAGCTTTCGCCGAGTCGCTTCTTGCGACCCCGGCCCTGCACCGCACGGTCGTAGACGGCATTGGGCAGCATGCGCATGATCTTGGCGATCACGCCCATCTGCCACGGGATCACGCGATAGCTCACGCCCTGCTCGATGGTCCGAAATGCCTGGTCGGCAAATGCTTCCGCCTTCATCAGGAACGGCATGCCATAGCGGTTGCCCTGGGTCAGCGGTGTGTCGATGTAGCCGGGGCAGATCGTGACGACCTTGACGCCGCTGGCGCGCATTTCGCCCCGCAGGCTTTCGCAGTAGGCGACCACGGCGGACTTGCTGGCGCAATAGGCGCCGTGGCCCGGCAGTCCGCGGATGGACGCCACGCTGCCGATGCCGACCAAGCGCCCGCTGCCACGCGCTGCCATCGCGGCGACGAAGGGATGAAAGGTGGCGGCGAGGCCGACGTTGTTGGTAGCGAGCGTACTGGCCAGTACATCGAGGTCGCTGCGCTCCGCGGTATCCATGCCGATGCTGACGCCCGCATTGGCGATCACCACGTCGGGCAGGCCCTGTTGGGCGATGCAGGCATTGCCGGCGGCCACGATGCTGTCGATCCGCGCCACGTCCGCGCCATAGACACGATAGCGCGCGCCGTCCAGCTTGCGCCCGGCCGCCCATGCCTCGATCTGCTCGGTGCGACGCGCCACCAGCGCGAGGCTGTAGCCCGCATCGTAGTAGCGTGAAGCCAGCGCCTGGCCGATGCCGCTCGATGCGCCGGTGATGAAGACCAGACCTTGCGTCATTGCGCGCCTCCCTTTTTTCTCTTGTCAGCATTCGGCACAGCGGTTGCCGACGGCGGCGGCATCAACACGCCGTGCACCCGTCCGTTCAGATTGGCCACGCCACTCAGGTTGTCGTAGTCCATCGAATCTGCGGTGAAGTGGTCCGTGCCACGGGTCAGGGTGACCGGCTTGTCGGAGCGTACGCGTTCGGTGTCGATGAACGCATGCAGGAATTCACCGCGGAACTCGAGCCTGGGCATCGGCTTGCCGTTCGGGGCGACAGCCGCGTCGCGGACCACGATTGCATTGCCGAACAGTTGAACCTCGCTGACGTCGCTGTTGGACAAGCCACGGTCTGCCGAGGCATGCGTGACCAGGCCTTGCAGCGAGATGGAGCGGAGGCGAACCTGATCGACTTCCATGGTGTCGTTGTCGGCATAGTGCCGCCCTTCGGTGCCGGCGAGCTCGCTGCGGAGTTCGCCGTTCGGCAGGAAGTTCTTCACCACGAAGCCGCGCATGAAGTAGTCGGGATCGTGGGTCGGCGCCTCCTTGGGCGTGGGCACGGCCAGCCGCGGTGCGTTGCGCACCAGCCAGTAGGTGCCCAGCGCCAGCGCGCCGGCCACGATGATCGGCAGGTAGAGGCTGCCGCGGTCGATACCGCGACGCAGCAAGCCGAGCAAGCGCCGGGCGCCGGCGGTCAAACGACCGGCCCCCGCGCCAGGTCGAGCAAGCGCCGGTAGTGCCCGGTGGCCGTGAGCAGCAGGTCGCAGAACTCGCGGGCTGCGCCTTCGCCGCCGCGCGCGGTGGTCACGTAGTTCGCAATTGCGCGGACCTCGGCATGCGCATTGGCCGGCGCGGCCGCGAAGGCGCAGCGGGCGAGCACGGGCAGGTCGGGCCAGTCGTCGCCGATGGCGGCGGCCTGTTTCCAGCCGAGGCCCAGTGCGGCCAGCATGGCTTCGGCCGCGGGCAGCTTGTCCTCGGTGCCATAGCGGACGTGCTCGATGCCGAGTGCTTCGAGGCGCACGCGCAGCGGCTTCGAATCGCGACCGGTGATCACCGCGGGCGTGATGCCAGCCTGGCGCAGCAGCTTCAGGCCGAGGCCGTCGAGGATGCTGAAGCGCTTGAGCGTCTCGCCGTGTTCGCTGAAGTAGACGCCGCCATCGGTGAGCACGCCGTCGACGTCGAAGAACACGATGCGCACGTCCTGCGCGGCGAGCAGCGTGCCGGTGTCGAATCGAAGGATCGGCATGTCCGTCATCAGATGACCTTCGCGCGCATCAGGTCGTTGATGCTGATGGCGCCGATGAGCAGGCCGGCCGCATCGGTGACCAGGATGCTGGTGATGCGGTATTGCTCCATGAGCTCGGCAGCTTCCACGCCGAGCGCGTCTGCGCGCATCGTGCGAGGTCCCTTGTGCATGACGTCGGCAGCCGTGAGTTCGCGCAGGTCCGCGCCGGTTTCGACCAGGCGGCGCAGGTCGCCGTCGGTGAAGATGCCGATCGCGCGGCCATCGGCATCGACCACGGCGGTGGCGCCGAGGCCTTTGGAACTCATCTCGCGCATCAGCTCGCTGAGGGTGGCGCGGGGCGCGACACGCGGCACGTTGTCGCCGCTGCGCATCAGGTCATTCACATGCGTCAGCAGCTTGCGGCCAAGCGCGCCGCCAGGATGCGACCGCGCGAAGTCCTCGGCGCCGAAACCGCGTGCGTCGAGCAAGGCAACCGCCAGCGCATCACCGAGCGCCATCTGCGCGGTGGTGCTCGCCGTGGGCGCGAGGTTGAGTGGGCAGGCTTCCTTCTCGACGCCACTGTCGAGCACGACGTCGGCATGGCGAGCCAGCATCGAATCGAGGCCGCCGGTGATGGCGATCAGGGGCACGCCCTGACGCTTGACCACGGGCAGGATCGCGGCGAGTTCGTCGCTTTCGCCGCTGTTGGAAATGGCGAGCACCAGGTCGACCGTCTTGATCATGCCCAGGTCGCCGTGGCTGGCCTCGGCCGGGTGCACGAACATCGCGGGCGAACCGGTTGACGCCAGGGTGGCCGCGATCTTGCGTCCGACATGGCCACTCTTGCCCATGCCCATCACGACCACACGACCCCGCACATTCAGGATGCGCCGGACCGCCTCCACGAAACTCGGCCCGACACGGTTCTTCAGGCCAAGCACGGCAGCGGCTTCGATGTCGAAGGTCAGCCGTGCGCGCGCCAGCAGTTTGTCGGCGTCGGTGCCGATCGGCAGGTCGGGGAGGGAACTCATCGGCGGGATTTTAGGCGGCGCGTCTTCAGGCGACCTGGCTTTGCGGTCTCGACTCGATCCTCGTCGGGGGGCGGGCCGGGCTCAACCCGGACCTGAGGACCACATACTCGTGGAGTTCCTCTAGCATCGGACCATGTCGGCGCTTCAACTCACACTCCTGTACCTGCTGGCGGCGGTCATCGGCGTGGTGGCATGCCGCTCGCTGAAGCTGCCGCCCATGCTGGGCTACCTGGTGGCCGGGGTGCTCATCGGGCCCCATGCGATGGCGCTCGCGGACAACTCGGATGGGATCCAGCACCTCGGCGAATTCGGCGTGGTGTTCCTGATGTTCGTGATCGGGCTGGAGTTCAGCCTGCCCAAGCTGCGCGCCATGCGCAAGCACGTGTTCGGGCTGGGACTGCTGCAGGTCTTGCTGACGATGGCCTTCGCCACATCGGGAGCGTTGATCGTCGCCAACTGGTTGCCGCCGCAATGGCGACTGGGCTGGCAGACCGCGCTGGCGCTGTCGGCCGCACTCACCATGAGCAGCACCGCGATCGTGGTCAAGCTGATGGCCGAACGCCTCGAACTGGAAAGCGAACATGGCAAGCGCGTGATGGGCGTGCTGCTGTTCCAGGACTTGGCGGTGGTGCCTTTGCTGGTGCTGATTCCCGCACTGGGCGCACCGCCCGAAGCGATGTTCAAGGCCTTGGCGGTGGCGGTCGCGAAGGGCGGCTTCCTGGTGTTCATCCTGCTCTACGGTGGGCCGCGCGTGATGCGCTGGTGGCTCACCATCGTGGCCCGCCTGCGCAGCGAGGAACTGTTCATCCTCAACGTGCTGTTGCTCACGCTGGGCATGGCCTGGCTCACCCAGTTCGCCGGGCTTTCGCTGGCGCTGGGCGCTTTCATCGCCGGCATGCTGGTGTCCGAAACGGAGTTCAAGCATCAGGTCGAGACCGATATCCGCCCGTTCCACGACGTGCTGCTCGGGCTGTTTTTCATCACCATCGGGATGACGCTCGACTGGCACGTCGCCGTCGAGCGCTGGGCGCTGGTGCTGGTGCTGCTGGCGTTGCCACTGCTGTTCAAGCTGTTGCTGGTAACGGTGCTGGCACGCGTGCTCGGCGCCACCAGCGGCGTGTCGCTGCGAACCGGCCTCTACCTGGCGCAGGCGGGCGAGTTCGGCTTCGTGATGCTGGCGTTGGCAAACGACCGCAGCCTGCTGCCGCAATGGCTGGGCCATCCGGTGCTGGCGTCGATGGTGCTGTCGATGCTGGCGACGCCCTTCATCATCCTCTACAGCAACAAGATCGTGCGCAAGCTGGTGGCCAGCGACTGGCTGCAACAGTCGCTGCAGATGACCAACATCGCGCGCAAGACCATCAACACCAGCCAGCACGTCATCATCTGCGGCTACGGTCGCTGCGGCCAGAACCTGGCGCGCATGCTGGAGCGCGAAGGCATTCCCTACATGGCGCTCGACCTCGACCCGGACCGCGTGCGGCAGGCGGCATCGGCGGGTGATTCCGTGGTCTTCGGCGATGCCGCCCGCCTGCAGGCGATGATGGCCGCGGGCCTGGCGCGCGCCAGTGCCGTGGTCGTGACCTACCTTGACGTGGCGGGCGCAATCAAGGTACTGGCCAACATCCGCGCGCATGCGCCGCAGGTCCCGGTGATCGTGCGCACGCAGGACGACCACGATCTCGAACGGCTGCGCAGCGCCGGCGCCACCGAAGTGGTGCCTGAGGCCATCGAAGGATCACTCATGCTCGCGAGCCATGCGCTGGCGCTGGTCGGCGTGCCGATGCGACGCGTGATTCGGGTGGTGCAGGAGCAGCGTGACGCGCGCTACAACCTGCTGCGTGGGTACTTCCACGGTGCGGACGACGACAACGCCGACGAGGTCGACCATGAGCGGCTGAACTCCTTCACGCTCACCGCCGGCGCCCGCGCCATTGGCCAGCCGCTGGCCGGGCTCGCGTTGCATGCGGTGGGCGTTCGCGTGGCCAGCCTGCGTCGGCACGACGGCAAGGCCGTCCCGTTGCTGGACGACACCCATTTGGCCGATGGCGACACGCTGGTGCTGTCGGGCAAGCCCGCGGCGTTGGCCATTGCGGTGGACAAGCTGCAGAAGGGGTGAGTGGGGTTCCCTGGACCTTAGATCTGGTCCGGGTTGGCGCGCGTCGGCGTGGCGCGCTCGACGGCATCGCCGGCCATCCAGCGGTCATCGACCAGCACGAAACTCTTGCGCTGCGTCAACGCCCAGCCATGCGGTCCGGCATGCCAGCGCGCGCTGCGCCAACCGGGCAGTTCGCCTGCAAGCGCTTCGCTGACGCCGGGCATGGACAGCCAGGGCGCCGGCTCGTCCAGAGTCCAGCGGACATCGGCCAGCACGCCGGTGTAGCGTTTGCCGCGCAAGCGCATTTCTTCGACCTGCCCGACGTTCGATACCGAATCGAGGCGCACGCCACGCGCCACGCAAAGCCGCCGGCCGCCACCCCACCGGGCAAGTTCCGGCATGGGCTGGTAGATCGAGATCGGCTGGGACAGGAAGCCTCCCGACTGCCCGCTGCTCGGACCCTGGTAGAGCCCCGCCTCGACCAACGTGTTCATCCACGACAAGGTGGCGGCGTTGCTGGTCTGGACGTTGACCGGCTCCTGGTCATAGGCAATGCCGTTGGCCACGCAGATGGGATCGCGGCCCGGCGTCACCTGGCCATTCGCGATGGCGTTCGACATGGCCGCGAACAACGCGGCCGGCGTCACCGACGGGGTGGCCAGCCAACGTTGAGCGCCGACGACGCCACCTACCGCGACGATCGCGAACGCGGCACCCCACATGACCGTGCGCCGACGGCGAAGTGCGGACAGGGAAGCGCCGCACTGGTCGCAAAACCGCGAGGCCCCCTCGATTTCCCGGGAACAAGCCGGACAAAACATATTTTTCTACTCCCTGACTTCCCGCCCGACTAGTTGGACAAGGTCGGGTTGCGTTTCTCTTCTTCGATTCGTTGCTGCGCGCGAACCGCCTCGCATTGCGCCGTGGCCTTGAACTCTGCCATGGCGCATTGCGCCGCCATGCATTGCGCCTTGGCTATGAAATTCCGGCCTTCGCAGCCTGCTTGCGGATTCGGCGGGGGTGGTGGCGGCTCCGGCGACGGCGCTGGCGCCACGA
>NZ_JAAVVD010000017.1:0-190859 GCF_018449755.1 Variovorax sp. dw_954
GCGCAGTCCATCGAGGCCGCGCAGACGCTGCGCCTGCGCAACCTGCGCGCCGAGGTCGACGGCAGCATCGCGCAGGCGAAGCTGACGCTGAGCGGCGAGGGCGCCATCGGCACGCGGCAGGTCACGCTGTCCACGCAGGCCCGTGGCGGCCTGCAACGCGCCGACCAATGGCAGGCTGCGCTGGAGAACCTCAAGCTGCAAGTGCAGGACCGCACCCGGCCCGGCCCCTGGACGCTGGAACTCGCCCGTTCGGTCAATGCCACGCTGCGCACCGGCGCGGGCGGCAAGCTGGACGTGGAAGCCTCGGCCAGCGGTGTGACCGTGCGCGGCCCGGTGCCCGGCACGGTGCGGATCGACTGGGAGCCGATGCGCTGGAGCCAGTTGGGCGCGCCGCCCAAGCGTGTCTACCGCCTCCAGTCGAAAGGCAGGCTGCAGGGCTTTCCGATGGCCTGGGCGCAGGCGCTCGGGCCCGGCACGCTGGCCGACATGGGCGTGAGCGGCGACCTGGTGTTCGACGGCGACTGGGACATCGACGCGGGCGACACGCTGCGCGCCCATGCCCGCCTCGCGCGGCAGAGCGGCGACATCCGCGTGCAGGCCGGCGAGGCCGCACTGGTGCGCCGCATCCGCAGCACCGGCACGGGCACGGCCGGCGAGATCACCACCGACGCGGCGTCCGCGGGCGCAGGCACACCAGCCGGACTGCGCAAGGCAGAACTCAACCTCGACGCGCAAGGCGAAGCGGTCAAGGCCGACCTCGCCTGGGAAAGCGAGCGCGCCGGCCAGATCAGCGCCGAGGCGGCCACGCGCGTGCAGCAGCGCGATGGCGGCTGGCTCTGGGCCAACGATGCGCCGTTGGCGGGCAAGATCAAGGCACGCCTGCCCAACCTGGGCGTGTGGTCGATGCTGGCGCCGCCGGGCTGGCGCATCGCGGGCACGCTGGACGCCGATGCGACGCTGTCGGGCAACCGGGCCGCGCCGCGCTGGAACGGCACACTGGCCGCCGACCAACTCGCCCTGCGCGCGCAGGTCGAAGGCCTGGACCTGCGCGACGGCCAGTTGCGCGCCGTGCTGAACGGCGACCGGCTGGAACTGAGCGAGTTCACGCTGCGCGGCGGCGCGGCCAGCAGCACGCGCATCACCGGGCAGAGCGGCAATCTCAGCACCGCCAGGAGCGAGGCCGCGAAAAGCGGCGGCACGCTGTCGGTCAAGGGCACGGCCAGCTGGGGCAACGCCGGCACGACGGCCGGCAGCGGCATCCGCATGGACATGGAAGGCCAGTTGCGCGAGCTGCGCCTGCTCGTGCGCACCGACCGGCAGGTGACCTTGTCGGGCGACGTGCAGGCCCGGCTCGACGCGGGCCAGATCACCGTGCGCGGCGACCTCAAGACCGACCGCGCGGTGATCATCCTGCCCGACGAAACGGCACCCAGCCTCGGCAGCGACGTGTTCGTGCATTCGGCCGCGCGGGATCGGGAGACTGCCAAGGCCTCGGCTTCGGCCTCGGCCTCGGTCGGCACGCAGCCGCAATCCGCTGGCGATGACACGCTGCCCGCCGCAGCACAAACGAAGAAGCCGCCCGACATCGAGGTGGGTTTCGACCTGGGCAAGGACTTTGCCGTGCAGGGCCGTGGCATCACCACGCGCCTTGAAGGCAAGCTCGACATCAAGAGCGCCGGCGCGGGCACGCCGCCGCGCATCACCGGCGAGGTGCGCACGGTGCGCGGCCAGTACCGCGCCTACGGCCAGCAACTCGACGTGGAAAGCGGCATCGCGCGATTCAGCGGGCCTTTCGACAACCCGGGCCTCGACATCCTCGCCATCCGGCCGAACATCTCGCAGCGCGCGGGCGTCCAGATCACCGGCACCGCGCAGTCGCCGCGCGTGAAGCTCTATTCCGAGCCCGCGCTGACGGACGCCGAGACGCTGTCGTGGGTCATGCTGGGCCGTGCCTCCGCGTCGAACGGCGGCGAGGCCGTGGTGATGCAGCAAGCGGCACTGGCCCTGCTGGGCAAGCTGGGCGGCAACGCGGGCGGCGGCAACTTCGCCAGCCGCTTCGGCCTGGATGAGATCGGCTTCAAGGGGCCGAGCAGCGGGGGCGACCTGAACGAGTCGGCGATCACTGTTGGCAAGCGCCTGTCGAAGGATTTCTACGTGACCTATGAGCGCAGCCTGTCCGGCACGGTGGGGACGCTCTTCATCTTCTACGACCTGACGCAGCGGCTGACGCTCCGCGGGCAGGCCGGGGAGCACAACGGCGGCGATCTGATCTACACGATCAAGTTCAACTGAGGGAAGGCTGCGGAATGCGGACTTGGCCGTACGCGAAGGACGCGAAGGTTCCGCGAAGGACGCGAAAGAAAGCCGAAGAAGATCCGAAAGAAATCCGACGAATTTCTTTTGAATTTTTTGGCGTCCTTCGCGTACTTCCGCGCCCTTCGCGTCCGGTCAAGCCCGATCCCGCATTGGCCCGGCCATCGAAGCCGGGACATCCGCTCGCGCGCAATCAGCCCAGCGTGCCGGCCACGCCTTCGACGAGGTAATCCATCTTCTCCAGCACCGGGTCATAGAGGCCGTAGCCCTTGTCGAGCACGACCTTGCCGGTGTTGCTCTTGACGGGGCCGGTGAAGATGGGCTTGCCGGCCTTGAGGTCGGCGATGGCTTGCGTTGCCGCATTGCGGGCCTTGTCGCTGGCGCCGGCGCCGAAGGGCGTGCTCAGCACCATGTCCTTGTCGTAGCCGCCGAAGAACTGGTTGGGCAGCTTCTTGCCCTCGGAGATGGCGACGGCGAAGGTCTTGTAGACCGTCTCCCACTTGTTCTCCGCGCCGGTGATGAAGCCCTTGGGCGCGAGCTGCGCCTGCGAGGCGTTGTGGCCCAGCGTCTTGACGCCGGCCTTCTCGGCCGTCTCGATGACGACCTTGGGGCTGTCCACGTGGCAGGCGATCACGTCGTTGCCGGCGGAGATCAGCGCATTGCAGGCTTCGGCCTCGCGCACCGGCATCGACCAGTCGCCGGTGAACACCAGTTGCACCACCGCGTTCGGATTGACCTTGCGCACGCCCATGGTGAAGGTGTTGATGTTGCGCAGCACGATCGCGATCGGCTTGGCGGCGACGAAGCCGATCTTGTTCGACTTGGTCGACAGGCCGGCGGCGATGCCGTTGATGTAGTGGGCCTGGTCGAGGTAGCAGAAGTAGCCGCCGAGGTTCATCGGGTGCTTGTCGGCCGACCACAGCGAAGTCGGATGGCGGAACTCGACCTTGGGGTACTTCTTGGCCAAGTCGATCATGAAGGGATCGAAGTAGCCGAAGGAGGTCGGGAAGATCAGCGACGCGCCGTCGCTCTGGATCATGCCTTCCATGGTCTTTCGCACGGCCACGGTCTCCGGCACGTTTTCTTCCTCGACGACCTTGACGCCGGGCACCGACTTCAGCGCCTTGGCGGCCACGGCATGCGCCTGGTTCCAGCCGTAGTCGTCGCGCGGGCCGACGTAGATGAGGCCGACGGTGACGTCGGTCTTGGCCTGTGCGGCCGATGCACCAAAGATGGCGGGCGCGATCGCCGTGCCGGCGAGCGTGCTGCCGACAGCGGAACTCAAGGTGGTGCCCAGGAAGCGGCGGCGGTTCCAGTTGGTGTTCGACATTTGCAGTTTCCTTAGGTGGTCGAGTTGGGAGAGCAGAGGGAAATCGTTTTTGAATGAGGGCAGCGCGATGCGTCAGGCCGACCTGGGGCGACGCGTTGTTGTTGTTGTCGGGTGCGCGCCAGCGCCTGTGATGTAGCGGCCGAGGATGCTGCCGAGGTCCTCGTCGACCGGCTTCTTCTCGGGCATCAGCGCGCGCTCCTGCACGCCGGTGAGATGCGACACCATCAGGCGCACGGCCGTCTTCTCGTCGCCGCGGCGGAAGGATTCGATGAGCGTTCGGTGTTCGTCGATGCCGCATTGCGACGAATGCGGGTTGCCGTAGATGGCCAGGATCAGCGAGCAGCGCGAGACCAGCTCCGAGATATAGCGCTCGATCACGGGGTTGCCGCCGAGTTGCGCGAGCTTGATGTGGAACTCGCCGGCCAGGCGTGCGCAGACGGTCGGCGGCAGGTCGCGCGCGGCCTCTTCCTCGCTGCGTACATGGCCTTCCAGCACCGCGCCCATCGCCGGTGTCCAGTTCTTGATGACCAGGCGCACCACCTCGCGCTCGAGGCAGGCGCGCGCCTCGAACACGCTCTGCGCCTCGGCGCGCGAGGGCTGGGCCACGGTAGCGGTGCGCTTGCGGCCGGCCTCGACGAGGCCCTCGGCCGTGAGACGCGCAAGCGCTTCGCGGATCAGCGTGCGGCTCACGTTCAGGTGCGTGCCCAGCACGTCCTCCGGCAGCCTGGTGCCGGGCGTCAATGCCTGCTCGATGATGGCGTGCTTGATCGCGAGGTAGGCGGTTTCGGCCTTGCCGGTTTCGATGGTCATGGTGTACGGATCAGGTATTCCTGCGGATGGCAATCACGTATGCGAAAACCGGGCCAGCTTGAAACCGCCCCAAAGCGCCGCGGACGCACCGCATTGGCGCGCCGAACGCCGGTGCTGGTCGTCGGACGCACCGATACAGGTAGGCCGGCATGCCGAACCGCTGGCCGAAATCTTGCATACCTGAAGCCATCCACCAGGTACACCAGACAGGAGTTGAAATGACCTCGCAGTCGATCAAGCTGAGCTTGAACCAGCAGCAATCCGAACTCATCGCGCGTTGCATCTCGCTCGGTGACGCCGCGGACCTTCAGTCACTGGCGCAGCGCGCGGTGCGTGAATGGAAAGACGGCGTTCCATCCGCCAGGCCGGCACCTCCAGCCAAGCCCGACGTCTCGACGCTCTCCACCCGGCGCACCTTGCTGAGCTCGCACATGATCCAGCCTGGCACCGGCAAGGCCTTCGAAGTGCTCAAGGGCCAGGTCCTCCGCATCGAGCAGGTCGAGGGCGGCCAATGCGCCGACTTCAACTGCTTCAACCTGCATGACTACAAGGAGTTCATGCACGTCGGTCGCACGCGCACCGTGCATGGGCTCAACCCCGGCCCCGGCGACTACCTGTGGTCGGCGCCGCCGCGCGAGCGCGCGATGATGTACGTGCTCGCCGACACGGTGCGCGCCAACGACGTGATGTTCCCGCGTTGCAGCGCCAACCTCTACGAATCAGCGTACGGCTTCCACAAGCACACCAACTGCCACGACATCCAGTCGGAAGCGCAGCGCGAGTACGGCCTCACGCCGGATGACGTGCATGACTCCTTCAACCTGTTCATGGTCACCGAAATCGTCGGCGATCGCGGCCGCATCGAGCGCCAGACCTCCAGGGCCGGCGACTATGTCGAGTTCCTCGCGCTGATGGACGTGCTGGCCGTGCCCAACGTCTGCGGCGCGGACATCATGCGCACCAGCAACTTCTCGCTGAAGCCGCTGAAGATCGAGATCCACGATGCGTCCGAGGCCGACCTGGCCGTGGCCCCTGCCGTCGCCGACTACGAGACGCAGCGCACGCCGGCGCAGTTCAGGCAGCCGACCATCAAGGCGGATCGTCCGCTGCAGCGCGATGAAAGCTATGTGCCGCAGTTCACCAACACGCCGATCGTCGAGCGCGATGTCGAGGTGCAACTGAGCGATGCCGAAGCCGAGACGCTGGCCTCGTTCGGCCTGCACCAGTACTACGGCAGCAACCGGGGGGCGATGCTGCGCGACGTGGTGTTCAGCTGGTGGGAAAAACGGTACCTCGGCTGAAACGCGTGACACGCCAACCGGTATGCTTTCGCCTTGCGCTGTACGAGGAATCGGAAGAGCCATACGATTCGAATCGCGCAGAAAATCCCGCGCATGGTGCATGGCCCAAGCTGGTAAAGTCCGCGCGCTTGTCTTCGTAGTTCAATGGATAGAACGGGGTCCTCCTAAGACTCAGATACAGGTTCGATTCCTGTCGAAGGCACCAGCCCGGCGTTGATTGCGCTCACGTTTCCAGATTGCCGCGGATCGACGCGGCGCGCTCGCGCCGCCCCTCATGCGCCGGGAACGCACACCATCGCGATGCTGATCCAGACGCCGAAGCTGAAATATGGCGTCAGCCAGAGCGCATCGGCCTTCCATGCCGCCCAGCTACCGCTCGGCACTCGACGGTGCCAGGCGTCGCGCGCGCCCTGGTCCAGGCGCATGTAGGCCAATCCGCGCGCGCGCCCGTGCCGGTAACGGCGCCAGTACATCGGCACATCCACGCCCAGGACGTAGGCAACGAAGGACATCGAACACAGGATCCCGAAGATCGCCAGGGAGTTGACCCAGCCGTTGCTGTCCAGGGCGACGACGCCAAGCAAGGCCGCCATCCAGGAAAAGCCGGCAGCCCAGAGCATGGACTCGACGGCCTGGGTGATGTGGTTCAGCGTGAGCACGCTGTGCCAGCAGAACCCCTGGGCCACCACCATGAACATCGGGACAGCCCACGCGGCCATTTGCACCCACGGAAGGCCGGCATGCACGCCCAACTGGTGGACCAGCAGCCCCAACTGCAGCGCGAAGCAGATTTCGGCGACCGTGGCTGCAGCGCGGCCCAGGAAGATGCTGGACAGGCGCGTGTCCACCACCACCAACCGCTCCAGGTCCACTCGCGGAAGCACCGAACGGTAGGCGCATACCAGCACATAGACGCCGGACAACGCCAGTTGCAGACCCGCGTGGACACCGCTGAAAGGTCCTGAAGTCAGTACCGCCAGCCACAAGCAGACATTCAGCACGGCCAGCGCGCAAAGAGCCCGCCACCACGACAGCACCCGCCTGTCCGCCCCGGCGATGCCTATCGCAATATTGTGTCGAAGTGATGACATTCGACGGCGAGCGTAACTGGGAGTCGATCGCAGAGGCAAGCCCTTTCACCGCACCTTGCGTGAGCCTTCAGCGAACCTCTGCCATCAAGGTGGATCGAGACTTCGCGGGTTTCCGGCGATCGCCTCAGCCCACGCCCGGCGCAGAATCCGGGTCGCCTGCATCACAGGCGCACACCCCCACCACCTTCAACGACTCCAGAAAACCATGACAGAACGCAAGGCAGCCATCGTCACAGGCTCCGCAACCGGCGTCGGCGCCGCAACGGCGCTCGCACTGGCGCGTCGAGGCTACGACGTGTTGATCAACTACTCCCGCAGCGAGCGCGAGGCCAGGGAATCCGAAGCCGCCTGCCGCGAGGCCGGGGCCGACACCTTGCTGGTGTGCGGGGACATCTCGGACGATGGCGCATGCCGCGCCATGGCGGACGCCGCGCTGGGACGGTGGAAGCGCATCGACGCGCTGGTCAACAACGCGGGCATCACTTCGTTTGCCGGTTCGACCAACTGGGATGCGCTCGACGCGAAGACCTTCCAGCGCATCCTCGACGTGAACGTGATCGGCGCGTTCCAGATGGTTCGCGCCTGCGCGGCACACCTGAAGAAGTCGCCCAACGGGTCGATCGTCAACGTGTCGTCGATCGCGGGAGCGCTCGGCATCGGCTCTTCGCTGGCCTACATCGCCTCGAAGGGCGCGGTCAATGCGATGACGCTGAACATGGCGCGCGCCCTGGCCCCGGAGATTCGCGTGAACGCGGTGTGCCCCGGCATGATCACGACGAGGTGGTTCGTCGACGGCATCGGCGCGGAGAACTTCCAGAAGCTGAAGGCGCAATACGAGCAGTCGACGCCGCTCGGGCGGGCCTGCACCGCGGAGGACGTGGCCGAGGCGGTGCTGTGGCTGACCGATGGCGCTCGCACGGTCACGGGCGAACTGGTGCTGCTGGATTCGGGGACGCACCTGGGCCGCCCTCCGACGGTGGTGCAGGCGACGAAGTAGTCGTCAACCCCATGTGGCGCGCGATGACCATCAGCATCACCTCGTCCGCGCCGCCGCCGATGGAGCCGAGCCGGTAGTCGCGGTAGGCACGCGACACCGGGTTGTCCCAGGTGTAGCCCATGCCGCCCTGGAACTGCATGCACCAGTCGGCGATCTCGCGCGAGAGGCGGCCGGCCTTGAGCTTGGCCATCGACGCCAGCTCGACCACTTCGCCGCCCTCCACGTAGGTCTGCGTGGCGACGTAGATCAGCGCGCGCAAGGCTTCGAGCTCGGTCTTGAGTTCGGCCAGCTTGTACTGGATGAACTGGTTGTCCAGCAGCGGCTTGCCGAAGGCCTGGCGCTGGCGCAGGTAGTCGGCTGTCTCCTGGATCCAGGCCATCGCCGACAGGCGCCGTGCCGCGCCGTCGAGCCGCTCCTCCTGGAACTGCTTCATCTGGTAGATGAAACCCATGCCCTCCTCGCCGATGCGGTGCCGCACGGGCACGCACACCTCGTCGAAGAAGACCTGCGCCGTGTCGGAACTCCACATGCCGAACTTGCGGATCTTCTGCACCGACACGCCGCGCGTGCGCTGGCCGTCCTGCATCAGCGGCACGATGATCAGCGACTTGTTCTTGTGCACCGGCCCGTCGGAGGTGTTGCACAGCAAGCAGATCCAGTCGGCCTGCATGCCGTTGGTGATCCACATCTTGGCGCCGCTGATGACGTAGTCGTCGCCGTCACGGCGCGCGCGGGTCTTGAGCGAGGCCACGTCGGAGCCCGCGCCCTGCTCCGACACGCCGATCGAGGCGACCATGTCGCCCGCGATGGCCGGCGCCAGGAACTCGCGCTTCAATTCATCGGAGCCGAAGGCCGCCAGCGCCGGCGTCGCCATGTTCGACTGCACGCCGATGCCCATGGCCACGCCCTGCGCGCGCGCATGGCCCATGGCCTCCGCGGCGGCGACCGCATAGGAAAAGTCGAGGCCCAGGCCGCCGTACGCTTCGGGCTTGGTGATGCCGAGAAAGCCCAGGTTGCCCATCTTCTTGAACAACTCATGGGCCGGGAAGATCTCGGCGGCCTCCCATTCGTCGACGAAGGGATCGATCTCGGCCGCGATGAAGCGGCGGATGCTGTCCATCATGTGGCGGTGTTCGGTGGTGTAGAGCATGGATGTGTCCTGAAAAGCGGGAAGGCGCGCTGTTCAAAAACGCGCGACGCCGAACTGGATGGGCCGCGTGCTGCGCTGTGCAGCCTCGCGTGCCGTGGCAAGCACGAAGGCCAGCACCGCGCGCGTGTCGCGCGGGTCGATGACGCCGTCGTCGAGCATGTGGCCGCTGGTGTAGAAGGCGCTGGCCTGGCGCTCGAAATTGCCGACGATCTCTTCCTTCTGCGCGGCAAGGCGCGCCTCGTCCAGCGGGCGGCCCTTGCGCTCGGCCTGCTGGCGCGCAACGATCTCCAGCGTGGTGGCGGCCTGCTCGCCGCCCATGACGGCGGTGCGTGCGTTGGGCCAGGAGAAGCAGAAGCTCGGATGGAAGGCGCGCCCGCACATGCCGTAGTTGCCGGCTCCGAAAGAAGCCCCGCAATAGATCGTGACCTGCGGCACTTGCGAGTTGGCCAAGGCCTGGATCATCTTCGAGCCGTGCTTGATCATGCCGGCCTCTTCCGATGCGCGGCCGACGATGAAACCGGTGGTGTTCTGCAGGTAGACGATGGGCGTGCCCGACTGGTTGCAGAGCTGGATGAACTGCGCGGCCTTGGTGGCGCCGGCCGGATCGATCGGCCCGTTGTTGCTGACGAAGCCCACGGGGTGGCCCTCGATGCGGGCCTGTCCGCAGACGGTGGCCGTGCCGTAGTCCGGCTTGAAATCCATCCAGCGGGAATCGTCGACGAGGCGTGCGATGACTTCGCGCATGTCCACCGGCTTGCGGTGCTCGAGCACCATGACGCCGGCCAGTTCCTCGGGGTCCAGGCGCGGCGGCGGCGCGCTTGCTGCGAGGGCGTCGTCCGCACACTGCCAGCCGAGGTTGTCCACGATGTCGCGCGCGATGTCGATGGCATGCGCATCGTCCTCGGCCACGTATTCGGCGAGGCCGCTGATGCTGGCGTGCATGTCGGTGCCGCCCAGCGCTTCGGCCGTGGCGATCTCGCCGGTGGCGGCCTTCAGCAACGGCGGACCGGCGAGGAAGGCCTTGGCCTGGCCGCGCACCATCACCACGTAGTCCGACAGGCCCGGCATGTAGGCGCCGCCCGCGGTCGACGAACCGTGCACCACGGTCACCACCGGCAGGCCCGCGGCCGACAGGCGCGCAAGGTTGTAGAACATGCCGCCGCCGCGGATGAACTTCTCGACGCGGTACTTGCGCAGGTTGGCCCCAGCCGACTCCACCAGGTGCACGAAGGGCAGCTTGTTGGCGAGCGCGATCTCCTGGCAACGCATGATCTTCTGGTTGCCGGACTCGGTCAGCGCGCCCGCGTCGATGCCCGAGTCGTTGACCACGACCATGCAGCGCACGCCGCTCACGAAGCCGATGCCGGCGAGCTGCGAGCCACCGGGCACGACGGCGGCCAGGTCGGGGTCGTCCATGGCATAGCCCGCGATGCTGGCGATCGGCAGGAAGGGCCGGCCGAAGTCGAGCAGGCGCGTCAGGCGCTCGCGTGGCAGCAAGGCGCCGCGCTTCGCGAAGCTCGCGGCGGCGCGCGCGGAAGCGTCGGCCGCGCGCTGCTCCAGCGCGCGCAGCTCGTCGATCAGCGCGACCATGCCGGCGCGCTGCGCCTGGAAGGCCCCGGAGGCGGGTTGGATGCGGGATACGAAGGGCGTCATGGAAATGCTTCTGAGAAAGGGATGCGAAGGGGCGGCTGGAAATGGCACAGCCCCGCATGGCGGGCTTGCGGGTGTGTCGGCCGGCGCGTCATAAGTCCAGCCGCTTCGCGATGAGGTCCTTCATCACCTCTTCCGCGCCGCCGCCGAGGCGACGAAGCAATGAACGCATGAGTTTGTCCCTTGATCTTGTGGTGTGTGAACCCATTCAAGGGCACGCGCCGCGACAGCGCAAACACTTGTCGCCTCTATGTGCACAATGTGCACAACATGGCTGTTCCGTCCGCGAAAACCCTCACCGTGCCGGGCGCCCAGAGCATCGACCGGGCGTCGGCGCTGCTGCGCTGGATCGCGCGCGAACATGTGTCCGGCATCGCGTTGCGCGATCTGGTCGCGCGCACCGGACTGGACCGCACGACGGCATGGCGCATCGTGTCCAGCCTCATGAACCAGGGCCTGGTCGCGCGGGATGCGCGCAGCGGTCTCTACCACCTGGGCATCGAGGCGATGGCATGGGGCGCGGCCTGCATGGACCGTTCCCCGCTGGTGCAGGCCTGCCGCCCGGTGATGAAGTCGCTGGCGCGCCTGTCGGGCGACGACGTGTTCCTGGTGCTGCGCTCAGGCGACTACAGCCATTGCCTGCACCTGGAGGAAGGCGCCCACCCGGTGCGTTCCTTTGCGCTGAACGTGGGAGGCACCCGGCTGCTGGGCCTGGGCGTGGCCAGTATCGCGCTGCTGGCCAGGCTGCCTGAGGATGCGCTCGCACAGCACTACCAGCGCCACCGCGAGGAGTACCAGTCGCACGAACTCGGCCTGGCCAGGCTGCAGCGCTGGGCGGTGCAGACGCGGGCGCGAGGGCATTCGCAGATCGGCGCTGGCGGCGTCGCGGGCGTGGGCCTGCGGTTCCCCATGGGATCGTGCGGCGATGCCGCGATGAGCATCATCGCGCCGCGCACCCGCCTGTCACGGGCGCGCTCGGAGGAACTGGCACGGTCGATGAAGTCGGAGATCGCCGGCATGTTGCCGCAGCTCGCGCCCATGCGGGCGGGTTGAAGCGGTTCCGCCGCCCTCGGGCGCCCCTGCCACGTCGCTGCCACGTACTGTGCCAAGTACGCCCAGGCCATGCCGGGCTTGCCGCGTCAGGGGACCGCGAGAGGTACCGCATTTCGCAGTTTTCTGCGAATGAAATAACACTTTTTTACCTTGATTCCTGCGCAGTTGACTGTCAGTCTAAACAGCTACATTACGCACCTCCATCCGATCCCGATGTCCGTTCCTGCGCGACGACATCCAGTGAATCACCCGGGAACAATGATCTGTTCGACCCCGCGCCGGGACATGCCCGAGACCGGCTCAACTCACGGCGCCCTCGTGCACCTTGTGATGCTGCTTGCATGCTTCCTGCTGCCCATCGCCACGGCCTGCGCACAGCAGCCCACGGGCCGGAACGTGCTTGTGATCTTCTCCAACGACAAGCAGCTCCCGGCCAACATCGAGGTCGAGCGCGGCCTGCGGGAAAGCTTCAGCGAACCGGTCGACCGCGATGTCGACTTCTTCACCGAATTCCTCGACGACCCCGCGTTTACCGGCGAAGCCTACGAACAGACCATCATCACCTACCTGCGCGACAAGTACGCCCTGCGCAAGCCCGAAGTCCTCGTCGCCGGAGGCCGGCCCGCGCTCGATTTCCTGCTGCGCCATCGCGCGCAGTTGTTCCCCGACGTCCCCGTGGTTCACCTCGCCGTCGCCAGGGATGCCATTGCAAAGGTGCAACCCCTGCCCGCCAACGTCGTCGGCGTACCGATCGACTACGACTTTGGCGGGACCATCCAGCAGGCGTTGCGCTGGCATCCCGGGACGCGGCGGCTGGTGGTGGTCACGGGCGCCAGCGCGAGCGACCGACGGCTTGCGGCCGAGACGCGCGCGATCATCGCCGGACTCGACCTGCACGTCCCCGTCGAATACCTCGCGGGCCTTCCCAGCGATGCCCTGGCGGAGCGGCTGCAGCATCTGGGCGGCGATGCCGTGGTGTTCACGCCCGGCTATTTCCAGGACGGAGCCGACCGCGTGTTCCGGCCCCGGGAATCCGCCGCGCTCATCGCCGAAGCATCCAACGCGCCGGTCTACGGCCCATACAGCACCTTCATCGGCGCCGGTGTCGTGGGCGGGCAGATGCCGAGCTACCAGGAGATGGGGCGGCAAGCGGCGAAGGCCATCGACGGCTTGCTGGACGGCGTGCTGCCCGCGGCGCTCGACCTGCCGGCCCGCGTGCCTTCGCACGTGCAGATCGATTGGCGGCAGGCGGTCAAGTGGGGCATCTCCGAGGACATGCTGCCGGCCGATGCCATCGTCCATTTCAGGGCGCCGACTTTCTGGGAACGGTACCGAAGCCAGGCGCTGTTCTTCTCCGGCGTGCTGGTATTGCAGAGCCTGCTGATCGCCGCACTGCTCGTCGAGTGGCGCCTGCGTCGTCGCACCGTGTCGGCGCTGGAGGAAAGCGAGCGGCGCATGAACCTCGCGGCGCGCGCTGCCCGGCTGTCGATGTGGGTGTGGGACGTGGGCCGCGACAAGATCTGGCCGCTCACCGAACTGCGCGAGTACGTCGGCTTGTCGAAGGCGCAGCCGGTCCGGTTCGATCGCGTTCTGGACACGGTGCATCCGGCCGACCGCGAAGTCGTCGACAGCGCCGTGCGCCGTGCCGTGGCACGGGACGAGGAAGTCGACGTCGAGTACCGCGTGCT
Organism: Variovorax sp. dw_954; assembly: GCF_018449755.1. NCBI lineage: Bacteria > Pseudomonadati > Pseudomonadota > Betaproteobacteria > Burkholderiales > Comamonadaceae > Variovorax > Variovorax sp. dw_954. The sequence continues at coordinate 13,384 of NZ_JAAVVD010000017.1, forward strand.
GGAGCCCGACGGCAGCGTACGGTGGATGGCCGCGCGCGGCCGTGCCGAGGCCGGTTCCGATCACCGCATGACCGGGGTGGCGCTCGACGTCACCGTCCGCAAGGAAGCCGAGCTGCAGGCCGAGAAAGACCGCGCCGCGCTGACGCACATGACCCGCGTGTCGATGATGGGGCAGATGTCGGCCTCGATCGCGCATCAGCTCAACCAGCCGCTGGCCGCCATCCTCGGCAACGCGGAGGCCGCGCGCAAGATCCTGAGGCGCGACCAGCCCGACCTGGACGAGGTGCGCGAGATCTGCGAGGACATCATCAGCGAGGATCGGCGCGCCGCCGAGATCATCCGGCGCCTCGGCGCGCTATTCAAGCACGGCGAGATGCACATCGCGCCGCTCAACCTGAACGAACTGGTGGCGGAGACGCTGGACCTGGTCCGGACCGAACTCGCGCGCCGCCACGTCGGCACCGCGACCGAACTCGCGCCGTGGCTGCCCTTGATCGAAGGCGGACGCGTGCAGCTTCAACAGGTTCTGCTGAACCTCATCCTCAACGCCGCCGACGCCATGAGCCAGGCCGCCCCGCCCCAGCGCAAGCTCAGCATCCGCACCGAATGCGACGACTCCGACGTGCGCGTCCATGTGATCGACCGCGGCACCGGCATCGACCCCCAGGACATCCGCCGCGTGTTCGACGCGTTCTGGAGCACCAAGGCCGGCGGCACCGGCATGGGCCTGGCGATCTGCAAGTCGATCATCACGGCGCACCGCGGCACGCTTGCCGCCAGCAACAACCCGGAAGGCGGCGCCACCTTCGTTGTCACATGGCCGTTGCGGCAGTCCGTTTGAATGCATCCCATGGAAATCACCATGCCCGAACCGGAAACCGTGTTCCTCGTCGACGATGACCCGGCCGTCTGCAAGTCGCTCGCGCGCGTGCTGCGCGAGGAAGGCTGGCGCGTCGACAGCTTCGCGTCCGCCGAGGCCTTCCTCACGCGGCCCGACCCGCGCTCGCGCGGCTGCATCGTGCTGGACGTGACGATGCCCGGGCTCGACGGGCTCGAGTTGCAACGCCGGCTCGCGGAGACCGGCAACCCGCTGCCGATCGTCTTCCTCAGCGGGCATGGCGACATTCCCATGACCGTGCAGGCCATCAAGGCCGGCGCCGCCGACTTCCTGACCAAGCCGGTCAGCGCGCAAGCCCTGATCGACGCGGTGCGGATGGCGGTGGCGCAGGACGCGTCGACACGCCAGGCCAACGCCGACGCCGCGGCCTGCGAGGCCCGGCTGGCCACGCTGACCGCCCGCGAGCGCGAGGTGCTTGCCGCCGTCGTCAAGGGCCGGCTCAACAAGCAGATCGCCAGCGACCTGGGCATCGTCGAGCAGACCGTCAAGTTCCACCGTGCGCGCATCATGGAACGCATGCAGACGCGGACCGTGGCGGAGCTGATGCACGTTGCTGCGAAGCTCGGGTGGTAGGCGCCAAGCCGAGCCGATGCACGTGGCTGCGAGGCTCGGCTGTCAGGCGCCAAACCGGCAGCGGAGAAGGTGTGAAGATTTCGTAGCGAGGGCGCCGAGGTCGGGTCTGCGGCGCGGAACCGCACTCCCGTGCGGTGAGCACCGCAGGCCCGAGATCGGCGTCCGCAGTAGAAATATTCACACCTTCTCGGTGCGGCGCTCTCGGTAGAAGGTGGTGGTCTGGTTGGTCCACTTGCGAAAGGCCTTGCGGAAGTTCGACTCGTCCGAGAAGCCGGTGCGCTCCGCGATCTCGCCGACCGACAGTTGGGTGCGTTCCAGGAACTCGATGGCAAGGCGCTTGCGCACGCCGTCGACGATGCCCTGGTAGGTGGTGCCTGCGTCGGCCAGGCGGCGGTGCAGTGTCCGGCTCGACAGGTTCAGCCGATGGGCCATCTGTTCGGCCCGAGGCAGGCCGCCTGACGCGTTGAGGCAGATTTCCTTGATCGCCTGGACCAGCGGGTTCTCGACGCCATCTGCCGCCTCCAGCATGCGATGGCAAAAGGCCGAAGATACCTGCGCCGTGATGGGATTGGCATTGGGCAGCGGCAGCTCCAGCAGCCGGGCATCGAAGCGCCATTGCATCGCCGGCGCATCGAAGTTCACCGGGCAACGCAGGATGTCCTCGTAGTGCGGTGCGGCGGCGGGTGCCGGGTAGGGCAACTCCAGGCACAGCGCCTCGAAGGGACGTTCCAGGATGCGGCTGATCAGCACCTGCATCGAACTGAACCAGAACTCGGAGGCCATCGGCAGCAGCGGCCCCAGTTCGGCGAAGCCATGGCCCTCGAAAATGGCAACGCCGCCCTCGATCCGGAAGCTCTTCTCGATGACCGGGCCGGCCAGGCGAATATGCTTGATGCCGAAATCGATGGCCTCTGCGAAGGTCGCGCTGCTCAGGAGCGCATAGCCATAGACGCCGAAGTCGGACAGGCGCTGACGCTGCCCCGCCCGCAAGCCCACCGCCGGGTCGTTCGAGAGTCGCCGCACATTGTCGAAGAGCGCGATCTTCTGGCGGTGCGAGATGCGGGCCTCGTGGTCGGAGATGGCCTGTGGGACGATGCCGGTCCCGGCGAAAAGCGTCACGGCGTCGACACCCTGCTCGGCCATGGCATCGACGAGGGCGCCGAGGCCCTGCATGCTGTGCAGCGGGCGGCCCGGGTCGCCGGCCTCGCGGATGGTGATCCGCCGCGAGGGAGCCTGAAAGGCAATGGAATTACGCACGTTCTGACAGATTGTGAATTCTTGGCGGATTTTCACCCGATTGTGGCGGAGTTGGACCTAGGCGCGACCCGAGTGCCGCCCTACATTCGCACCCGCGCCGGCACTCCGGCACTTCTACCCGCCGGTAGACGCAGCTTCTCCTTCGCACGCTGCGTCACGAATCCAGGCACCTGATCCACGAGAGAACTGAGACACACCCATGAGCATTGAAGAATTTGACTACGTCGTCGTTGGCGGCGGTTCCGGCGGTTGCGTCGTCGCTTCTCGATTGAGCGAGGACTCCAGCACCAGCGTGTGCATGCTGGAAGCCGGCGGACCGGACAAGAGCGTCTTCATCCATGCGCCGATCGGCGTGGTGGCGATGCTGCCCATTCCGTTCAACAACTATGCCTACAAGACCGTCCCGCAAAAGGGCCTGAACGGCCGCCAGGGCTACCAGCCGCGCGGCAAGACGCTCGGCGGGTCGAGCTCCATCAACGCGATGGTCTATGTGCGCGGCAACAAGTGGGACTATGACCACTGGGCCTCGCTCGGCAACCCCGGCTGGTCCTACGACGAGATCCTGCCGTACTTCAAGCGCGCCGAAAACAACGAGACCTTTCGCGACGACCCCTTCCACGGCACGGGCGGCCCGTTGAACGCAGCGGAAGTGCGCAACCCGAGCGCGTTGAACAGGGTCTTCCTCGAGGCCTGCGCGATGAAGGGCGTGCCCAATACGCGCGACTACAACGGCGCCGAACAGTTCGGCTCGTTCATGTTCCAGGTCACGCAGAAGAACGGCGAGCGCCACAGCGTGGCCAAGGGCTACATCACGCCCCACCTGTCGCGCTTCAACCTCTCGGTTCGCACCCATGCGCTGACCTCCCGCATCCTGTTCGAAGGCAAGCGTGCAGTCGGCGTTGCGTACACGGTCGATGGCGTCGAGAAGCAGGTGCGCGCACGCCGCGAGGTCATCCTCACCGCGGGTGCGTTCGGCTCGCCCCAATTGCTGATGCTGTCGGGCGTCGGTCCCGCCGCGGAACTGCAGAAGCTCGGCATCCCGGTCGTGCACGACCTGCCTGGCGTCGGCGAGAACCTGCAGGATCACATCGACCATGTGCAGAGCTATCGCACGAGCTCGAAGCACGAGACCTTCGGCGTCTCGGCACGCGGTGGTGCGCGCGTGGCGTCGGCCATGCCCGAATGGAAGAAGAGCCGCACCGGCCTTGTCACCTCCAACTTCGCGGAATCCGGCGCGTTCATTCGCTCGTCGCCAGACGTCAAGGTGCCGGACCTGCAGATGGTGTTCGTCATCGCGCTGGTCGATGATCACAGCCGCAAGCTGCATGTCGGACACGGGTACTCGTGCCACATCGAAGTGCTGCGTCCGTACAGCCGCGGCCACGTCAAGCTGGCCAGCCGCGACCCACGCGCCGCACCGCTCATCGACCCCAAGTTCCTGGACGACGAGCGCGACCTGAACCTGCTGGTCAAGGGCGTGCAGCTGCAGATGGACATCCTGGAAGCCAAGCCCTTCGACACGTACCGCGGCAAGATGCTCTACAAGGTCGACCGCAACGACACCCGGGCCATCGCAGAAGACATCCGCAATCGCGCCGATACGCAATACCACCCTGTGGGCACCTGCAAGATGGGTCCGGCCAGTGACCGCATGTCGGTGGTCGACGAGCAGTTGCGTGTGCATGGCCTGCTGGGCCTGCGCGTCGTCGATGCTTCCATCATGCCGACGGTCGTTGGCGGCAACACCAATGCGCCGACCGTGATGATTGCGGAGAAGGCGGTGGACATGATCCGCGGCGTCCAGGCGGAAGCGAGCGCCAGCGCCAGCATCGGCGCAAGCGCGGTCAAGCCCGCCGCCGTCGTCGCATAACGCCGCTTCGCGCATGCGCGCAAGCGCATCGAAAAAGCCCCCGCTGCAGCCGTAGCGGGGGCTTTTTTCATGGCGCAGGCCGTGCATGGACGCCGGGGCCTGCACCAAAGACTAGTAGCCGCCGCCACTGCTTCAGACGAAAAATTGGCCATCTTGCAATCTATTGACGATGCGATTCGTCGGCGGCAACCTACGCCCATCGATGCGCGTCGCGTCGGCCACCAGGACCATTGAATTGAACGATCTTTTGCAAGCGGAGCCTTTGAAGGAAAAGACCCACGCGCCGCCCGGCGAGAACATGGTGTGGATCCCCGGTGGGACCTTCCAGATGGGGTCGGACGACCACTACCCCGAGGAGGCTCCGGCGCATCGCGTTGCCGTCGATGGCTTCTGGATCGACAGGTACACCGTCACCAATGCCGAATTCAAGCGCTTCGTCGACGCAACCGGCTATGTCACGCTGGCCGAGCGGCCGGCCAACGCGGCCGACTATCCAGGCGCCGACCCGGCCATGCTGGTGCCTTCGTCGGTGATGTTCCAGAAGGCCGCGCAGCGCGTGGACCTCGACAACCACCACAACTGGTGGACCTATGTGGCCGGTGCCAACTGGAAGCATCCGCGCGGACCGAAGAGCGGACTGCAGGGCCTGTGGAAGCACCCCGTCGTGCACGTCGCCTTCGAAGACGCACAGGCCTACGCGAAGTGGGCCGGCAAGGACTTGCCGACCGAGGCCGAATGGGAGTTCGCGGCACGCGGCGGCCTCGATGGCGTCGAGTACGCATGGGGCAGCGAGTTGACGCCCGGGCGCCGCCACATGGCCAACACCTGGCAAGGCGAATTCCCGTGGCAGAACCTGCTCGAGGACGGCTACGAATGGACGGCGCCGGTGGGCTCGTTCCCGCCCAACGGCTATGGCCTGCACGAGATGACAGGCAACGTCTGGGAATGGACCACCGACTGGTACCAGGACCACGGCAAGATCGCGCACCCCTGCTGCACGCTCAGCAATCCACGCGGCGGCAATGCCGACGACAGCCACAACCCGCGCGCGTCGGCCGACCTGCGCATACCGCGCAAGGTCATGAAGGGCGGCTCCTATCTCTGCGCGCCGAACTACTGCCGCCGCTATCGCCCCGCCGCCCGCATGCCGCAGGAAGTCGATACGTCGACCTGCCACCTGGGCATTCGCTGCGTCTCGCGCGCGGCAGGGCCGATGTAGAGGAGGACGCCATGGTCGACACGTCCGATCCCGCATCGCAAAGGATCCATCCGGTGGGCCTCACGCCCGAGGAAGCCTCCACCGAGCTGTCGTCGCGCCGCACCGGCATGTCGTTCCAGCGCACGCGTTTGAGCGCCGACCGCACGCTGATGTCGGTGATTCGCACCGCGCTGTCCCTGATCGGCTTCGGCTTCACGATCTTCCAGGTGTTCCAGAAGTTGCGCGATGCGGAGGTGCTCAAGAGCAGCCACGCGCCGCGCCTCTTCGGCGAGGCGCTGGTGTGGCTCGGCCTGGGGATGCTGGTGCTGGGCATCGTCTATCACGTCAACTTCATGCGCGGCCTGCGCAAGGAGCGCGCGCAGTTGCATGCGCTCGGGCTGGTGCATGCCGAGAGTCATTTCCCGGTCTCGATGACATTGATCATCGCGGTCCTGTTGCTGTTGCTGGGCATCCTGGCCATATGCAGCATGACCTTCGAGGCCGGCCCGTTTCACTGACAAAGGATTCGCGGATGGACCTGGAACACCTCGAGATCACGCTGCACACGTGGGCGCATTTCGTTTCGCTTGCCATCGAGACATGCGCGGTGTTCTTCATCGCCGCGGGTGCGCTCGGGGCGCTGCTCAAGATCTCGGGCATATGGATGGCGAGGAGCTCCCGCAACCTCGACTATCAGCGGCGTGCCGTGTGGCTGACCTTCGCACGGTGGCTGGTGGCCGGGCTCACGTTCCAGCTGGCAGCGGACATCGTCAATACCTCCTTCTCGCCGACCTGGGAAGAACTCGGACACCTGGGTGCGATTGCCGTGATACGGACCTTCCTCAACTATTTCCTGGGGCGCGAAGTGGAGGAGAAGGTCGAGTTGCAAGAAGACTCCCTGAAAGAAGGCGCCCACAAGCGTTCCGCTTGACACATCGGTAAACACCGAGACGTTGCTTCCTGACGCGAACAGGCACCTTTCGAGGTGCCGCAGGATGCTGCGCTCTGTTCATCGGAACCTTTTGCGGCTGCTGTATGACTTTGTCACTGAATAGTTTCTTGAGCTATGTCTTACGTGAGAAGTGGGCGTTAACCTGCGCGCCATAACACATTAATGAGGTGGGCCATGTCAATGACAACCAAGTCGAATATCGACCGCAATCGATCGGCCCATCCCTTGCTCGAAGTTCGTCGTAGACCCCGACGCTCGTTGTCTGCAGTGTCAGCCGGCATCGTTCTGATCTGCGCAAACTTGAACGGTTGCTCGATCACACCGACCACACTCGATGCCCAACAGAACAAGGACCGTTCCGCCGCGCTGGTCTCGCGCATGGCCGCGGACCAGGAACCGGTGACTGGACCGATCGACTTGTACGAAGCCATGGCACGCGCCATCAAGTACAACCTCGACTATCGAGTCGAGGTGATGGACCAGGCGCTTCGCACCAAGGACCTCGACCTCAAGCGCTTCGACATGCTGCCCAAGCTCGTGGTCAACCTTGACTACTCCGGCCGCAACAACGAATCGGGCGGCATCAGCCGGTCGATCACGACCGGGAGGATCAGCCTGGAGCCGTCGACATCGAGCGATCGCGACGTGTTCGCGACCGACGTCACGTTGAGTTGGGATGTGCTGGACTTCGGCCTCTCGTACGTGCGTGCGCAGCAGGCAGCCGATGAAGTGATGCTGTCCGAGGAGCGCAAGCGCAAGGTCATCAACCGCATCGTCGAAGACGTCCGCTCGGCCTATTGGCGCGCCGTCAGCGCCGAGCGCCTGCTCGGCAAGATCGACGAACTGGAGCGGGTGACGCAGGAGGCGCTTGCACAAGCCGAGCAACAACAGAGCAGCGGCCAGTCGGCACCGTTGGCGGCCTTGAGCTACCAGCGCGAGTTGCTCAGCATCCGCCGCGAAGCGCAGACGCTGGCTCGCGAACTCAGCGTGGCCAAGCAGCAGCTTGCCGCGTTGATGAACCTGCCGCCGGATACCCCGTACAAGGTGGTTCTTCCTTCGCGCTCGACCAAGTGGCAAGCGGTACGCATGGACAGCGCCGACATGCTGCGCATGGCCATCGAGAACCGGCCCGAGTTGCGCGAGGTCGCCTACCAGATGCGCAGCAACGACCGCGAAGGCACGGCCGCCATCCTTCGCGCCTTGCCGAGCCTGCGCTTGTTCATCGGTGCGGACTGGAGCGACAACAGCTACCTCTACAACAGCAGCTGGGCGGCCTCTGGCGCGCGCGCGAGCTGGAACCTGCTCAACGTGTTCCGACTGCCGGTCGACCGCGCCCGCGTGCAGGCCCAGACCGACGTGCTGGACGAACGCGCGCAGGCCCTGACGATGGCCGTGGCCACGCAGTTGCAGGTGAGCCGCGCACGCTACGAGTTCCGCCTGCGCGAACTCGACACGGCGGGCCGCTACCTTCAGGTGCAGAACAGCATCGAGAAGCAGTTCGATGCCGGCTTCAAGGCCGAGAAGCTCAGCCGGCAGACCTTGATCCGCGAGCAGATGAACACCGTGGTGTCGGAGGTACGGCTCGATGTGGCGCTGGCGGACATGCAGAACGCCTACGCCAACATCTATGCCTCCATCGGCATCGACCCGATCGATGCCAGCATGAGCAGCAACGATTCGGTGAGCGTGCTGACGGGGAAGCTACGCAACCTGTGGGCGCAGCGGGATGACTCGCTCGCCAAGACGAGCGCGCAATGAGGCTTGCCCGTTCAACGACGGCGACCTTCGCCGCGGCTGCGCTGCTTCCGTGCCTTGCCCTGGCCGCCACGCTTGTCGTTGCGCAGACGCAGGCGGGCGGCAGCGGCGCGGCATCCGACGGCAGCATCGCGCGCGGCGTCTTGCGCGCGGAGAAGGAAGCCGTCCTGTCCAGCACGGTGTCTGAACGCATCACGGCGATGCCGTATCGCGAAGGCGACCGGTTTCCGAAGGGCGCGGCGCTGGTGACCTTCGACTGCGGCCGGCTTGCCGCGGACCTGCGCGCCGCCCGTGCGGGCGAGGCGGCCGAGGCGCGCAACGCGTCAGTGCAGGCCGAACTGCTCGGCATGGGTGCGACGGGCAAGGCCGACGCCGACATCGCCGGACTCAAGCAGAAGGAGCGTGCCGCGCAGGCGCAGACGATCCAGGAGCGCATGACGGGCTGCAAGGTGATTGCGCCCTTTGCCGGGCGCGTGGTGGAAACGTTGGCACGCACGCACGAGTCGCCGCCGGCGAACGAGAAGCTCATCCGCATCGTGAGCGACGGGCCGCTGGAGCTGCACATGGTAGTGCCGTCGAAGTGGCTGGGCTGGCTCAAGGTGGGCTCCAGCTTCGACTTCAAGGTCGACGAGACCGGCGACACGGTGAAGGTGGTGGTCGACCGCATCTCGGGCGCGGTCGATGCGGTGAGCCAGACAGTGAAGATCATCTGCAAGGTGCCCTCGGTGCCGGCCTCCGTGCTTCCGGGCATGAGCGGGCAGGCGCGGCTCGAAGCCGTCGCTGCCGTGAAGACACCGGCTACAGGGAGCGGCGGCACGAGTCGCTGAACATGTCATGAGCCAGAACGAGGAAGTCCAGGATTCTGTGGCGATCGAGGCTGGCAAGACAGTGGCCAAGCCGAGGCTGGTGGCACGGGAAGGCAAGCCGACAAGCACCGCCGGGCCACTGGGCGCCGCCAGCCCGGGGGCCGGACAGGCAGCGCCCGGCGCCGGGCTCCTGCACCTCATCACCATCGAAGGGAGCCTGCGGCAATGCAGGACGCGCCAGGCGCTGTGGACGCACCTGGCCAACGAACCCGTGGTGCTGCTGCCCTTTGGCCAGGCCCTCGTCTTCGAGCCGCGCCATCGCCTGGACCGCGGGAAGCAGGATGCGCTGCACAAGGACACGTCGGGCGGATGGCATGCGGTCGCGGTTTCGGCGCTGGCCGCGGTCAATCGGGATGCGCCGATGCTGCGCTGGTACGAGGACCTCGCCGGCAGGCTCTGGTCCGCCAGCGAGGACCGCGCGGCCATCGAGTGCTTCACCTTGCCCACTCACGCCGACCCGCAGGATCCGTGCACCGCCGAGGCCGCATTGCGGCACCTGATGTGGGTGCCCGTCGCCGATGCCGGCAGGCCGCCGTATGCGGGCTGGCTGCTGGCCCGCGACACCGAATGGGAAGACACGCACAGGAAGCTCGCCGCGCGCGTCGCGCAGGCCTACGCGCATGGCGCCAGCGCCATCGAAGGCCGCGCCAAGCCCTCGCGCGACTGGCCGCGGCGCTTGCGCCGGCTGGGCCTGGTGCTGGCGCTGATCGCTGCCGTGCTGGCCTTCGTGCCGGTGCCGCTGACGACGCTGGCGCCGGTCGAGGTCACGCCGAAGGACCCCTTCGTCGTGGCCGCGCCGGTCGCGGGCGTGGTCGAGCGCATCCTGGTCGAGCCCGGCGCGCAGGTGAAGACGGGCGACCCGCTGGTGCAGCTGGTCGACACCACCCTGCGCAGCGATTCGGAAGTGGCGCAGCAGAAGCTCGAGGTGGCGCGCGCGAAGATGCTGCGCCTGCAGCAGGCCTCGATGGACGACAACACCGCCAAGCGCGAGCTCGCGATCGCGCAGTCCGAGGAAACCGTGGCCCGTGCCGAACGCGACTATGCGCAGGCCATGTTCGCCAAGGCCGTCATCAAGGCGCAGCAACCCGGCGTGGCGCTCTACGGCGATCCGCGCGACTGGGTCGGGCGGCCGGTGGTGGTCGGCGAGGCCATCATGCGCGTGGCCGATCCGGCGCAGGTCGAGTTCCAGCTCAAGGTGCCGGTGGCCGATGCGGTCAACCTGCGCGAGGGCGCGCAGACGCGGGTGTTCCTCGATGCGTCGCCGCTGCATCCGCTCGATGCCACCATCGTGCGCGCCGCCTACAAGGCCGAGACCGATCCGGCCGGCGTCGCCAGCTATGTGGTCACGGCCCGCGCGGTCGATGCGTCCGGGCCCGTCGCGCGCCTCGGCCTGCGCGGCACGGCGCGCGTCTATGGCGAACGGGTCACGCTGTTCTTCTACCTGCTGCGCCGCCCGATCACCGCCGTGCGGCAATGGACGGGGATGTGAGCCATGGACGACACGCTGCGGCCCGACATGACCAAAGCCGCGAAGGCCCCGCCGCCGCCGGGCGAGCGCGTACTGCCGCCATTGCGCCCCGACCTCCGCCTGATCGAAGGCGAAGGTGACGGGCACCAGCCCTGGAAGATCCACGACCCGCTGGCGCAACGCTTCTTCGAGGTCGACCAGGACGCGGTCGACCTGCTCTCGTGCTGGAGCGGCGGCACTGTGGACGAATTGCGGGCGCGCGCCGCCACCCAGCTCGGCCGCGAATTCAGCGAGAAGAGCGTGATGACGCTGCTCGAGTTCCTGTACCGGAACGAACTGCTGCAAGCCGTCGGGCAGGTGACATGGTCGCGCGTCGAGCAACAGCGCGCCAGGTTGCGCAACCGGCCGATCTGGCAACGGTTGATCCACGGCTACCTGTTCATCAAGGTGCCGCTGGCCCGGCCCGACCGATTCCTGCGCGCGACGCAGCATGCGGTCGGCTTCATCTTTCATCCGGCGTTCTGGTGGTTCCTGGGCGCAGCGGGGTTGCTGAGCCTCTACCTCGTCTCGCGCCAGTGGGAGGCGTTTCGCAGCACGCTGCCCGAGATGTTCACCGCCGCAGGCGTGGTCACCTTCGGCATCAGCCTGGGGCTCGTCAAGACGCTGCATGAGCTGGGCCATGGCTATGCGGCCGTGCGCATGGGCTCGCGCATCACGACCATGGGCGTGGCCTTCATCGTGATGATGCCGGTGCTCTACACCGACACCACCGATGCATGGCGGCTGCGCAGCCATCGCCAGCGCGTGCTCATCGACGCGGCCGGCATGGCGGTGGAGTTGATCGTCGCGGTGATCGCCACCTACGTCTGGGTGCTGGTACCCGACGGGCCGGCGCGCCATGCGGCCTTTGCACTGGCCACCACGGGCTGGGTGCTCAGCATCGCGGTCAACTGCAATCCGCTGATGCGCTTCGACGGCTACTACCTGTTCAGCGACCTCGTCAACGTGCCGAACCTGCAGGAGCGCTCGTTTGCCATGGGCAAGTGGTGGCTGCGCGAGCTGCTGTTCGGCTATGGCGACAAGGCGCCGCCGACGCCGAACGGCCACACGCGCGCCTTCTTCATCGGCTTCGCGTTCGCCGTGTGGATCTACCGCTTCTTCCTGTTTCTGGGCATCGCACTGCTGGTGTATCACTTCTTCTTCAAGATCCTGGGCATCGTGATGTTCGCGGTGGAGATGGGCTGGTTCATCGTGCTGCCGATCTGGCGGGAGGTTCGCGTGTGGCTCGTGCGCCGGCGCGAGAGCGGTGCGCGCGTGCGCGTCACGGCGTTCGTGGTGCTGGCGATGATCGCGGTGTTCGTGGTGCCGCTGCCGTACAAGGTGCGCGTCCCCGCCGTGCTCACCGCGGCGCAGCAGGTGCCCTCCTTCGCGCCGCAGCCCTCGCGCATCGACGAGATCCTGGTGCGGCCCGGCGACCACGTGAAGGCCGGGCAGGTCATGCTGCGCCTCTCCGCGCCGGAGCTGGACCAGAACCTTGCCACCGCGCGCGACCGCGCCCGCCTGCTGGACGAACGCATGGCCCGCCGCACCTCCGACATCAAGGACCGCGCGGAAAGCCTGGTGCTGGCACGCGAACTGCGCATGGAGCGCGACCGCATCGACGGGCTGCAACGCGAACGCGCCCGCCTCGTGGTGCAGGCACCCATCGACGGCGTGGTGATGGACGTCGCGCTGGAGCTGCACCCCGGCCGCTGGATCGATGCGCGCACGCAGCTCGTGCTGGTCGGCCGGCCGGAGGTGCTGGAAGCGCGCGGCTATGTCGACAGCGAAGACCTGGAGCGCATCGCCGAGGGCACCATCGGCATCGGCGTCGTCCCCGCGGTTCCCGCCCCGCCGCCCATCGTGCCGGTGCTCGCACCGTCCGCCGCGGCGCCCATCGTGCTCCTCGCGGTCAACACCATGGTCAACGGCTCCTTCGAGACCGGCAGTGGAACGGGCTGGACTGGCAATGCGGGGTTCGAGGTCGGCGCCGGCAGCATGTACAACCCAGGCGCCGGCGCCGCCGATGGCACGCTGGTGGTGGAGGTGGAAGGTGGTTTTACGGGCGTGCCATCGTATGTCGAGCAGAGCCTTGCAACAGTGGTCGGCCAGACCTACTACTACTCGATCCAGGCTTCCACGCGGACCCAGATCACGGTCGGAGACCGGGGCATCATGTCGATCAATGGCGCCGAGGTGCTGCGATTCACGACCGGTGCAGCGTGGACGACTTACACGGTCAAGTTCACCGCGACCAGCACGACGACGCTGGTGCGAATCACGTCGGACGGCTCGACGAGCCAGCCCGATTTCACCTACGGCGATTTCCGCGGGCCCGGCGACGGTGTCGGCCTGATCCTCGACGACGTCCACTTCCAGACCAGCGACTACGCGACGACCTACACCGAGAACGGCGCGGGCGTCGCCATCGCCAGCGCCGACGCCCAGGTGCTGGACAACGACAGCACATCGATCGCCTCGTTGCGCGCGATCGTCAGCAACGGCCAGGCGGGCGACGTGCTCGCTGTCTCCGGTGCATTGCCGGCGGGCATCACCGCCAGCTACAACGCGAGCACCTTCACGCTGACGCTGTCCGGCGCGGCGACGCTGAAGGACTACCAGACCGCCTTGCGCGCGATCCGCTACTCGTCGACCTCGGAGAACCCGAGCACGGTGGATCGCAGCATCAGCGTGATCGCCAATGACAGCACAAGCGACTCGACGCCTGCCATCTCGACGGTCAAGGTCATCGCGGTGAACGATGCGCCGGTCAACACGATTCCTGCGAGCTGGACCGGTCCCACCAACCGGGGCATCCCGCTCACGGGCCTGTCGGTGTCGGACCTCGATGCCGCCAGCGCCCCGATCTCCGTCAAGCTCACGGCCAGCAGCGGCACCCTTGCCGCCACATCCTCCGGCGTGGTCGGCGTGAGCGGCAGCGGCTCTGCCTCCGTCACGCTGACCGGCACGCTGGCGGACATCGACGCCTACCTCGCATCGGCGTCTGCGCCCGTCTTCACGGCGACGACCGGCTTCACGGGTGTCGTCAACGTCACGATGCTGACCAACGACAACGGCAACACCGGCACCGGCGGCGCGCTCACCGACACCGATACCGGCATCATCAATGTCACCGCCCGCGTCAACGAAGCCCCGATCAACGCCGTGCCCGGCGCGCAGACCGTGGCGGAGGACACTTCGCTCCCCTTCACCGGCGTGAACACGATCACCCACACCACCACGGCGGTGATCGACGTCAGCCCGGTCAACGACCCGCCCGTGCTCTCGCCCGTCCCGCCGCTGACAACGTCGCCCAACCTGTCCGCCTCGGGCAACGTGCTGTTGCCGGCCTACGCCACCGACCCCGACACCGGCGACACGCTCACGGTGACGCAGTTCGCGGTCGACGACGACGGCGACCCGGGAACGCCGCCATTGATCGTCACCATGCCGGCCACCGGCCCCAGCGCGCCCACGCCGCTCACCGATGCCGCGGGCCATCCCATCGGCACCATCTCGATGAGCGCCGACGGCAGCTTCACCTTCACCCCGGCCCCGGCCTATGACGGCCCGGTGCCCGACGTGACCTACACCGTGAGCGACGGCACGGTCGCTGTCGACGGCACCTTGCAGTTCGACCCGGTGCCCAACCGCCCGCCGCTGCTGTCGCCGCCACCCGCGGTCGCGACGACGGCCAACACGCCGGCCACCGGCGACGTGCTGACGCCCGCTACCGCCAGCGACCCGGACGGCGACACGCTCACGCTCACGAGTTTCTCGGTCGACACCAACGGCGACGGCCTGCCGGACGGCCCCTTCGCGATCCCGCCCGGCGGCAACAGCGCGCCGATCAACATCAACGACGCCGCGGGCAAGCCGATCGGCACGATGGTGATGGGCTCCGATGGTTCATTCACTTTCACGCCCGCCACCGCCTACGACGGCCCGGTGCCCGACGTGACTTACCGGGTGAGCGACGGCACCACCACCGTGGACGGCACCCTCCAGTTCCAGGATGTGCCCAACACCCCGCCCGTGCTCACGCCGCCAGCGCCGTTCGCAACGACGCCGAACACGCCGACCACCGGCGACGTGCTGACGCCGGCCACCGCGACCGATGCCGATGGCGACGCGCTCGTCGTCACCCAGTTCTACGTGGACGACGATGGCGACCCGATCACGCCACCCGTGCTCGTCACCGTGCCGGCCACCGGCCCCAGCGCCGCCACGCCGCTCACCGATGCCGCGGGCCATCCCATCGGCACCATTTCGATGAGCGCCGACGGGACCTTCACCTTCACGCCCGCGCCGGCCTACGACGGCCCGGTGCCCGACGTGACCTACACCGTCAGCGACGGCACCACCAGCGTGAACGGCACGCTGTCGTTCGACGACGTGCCCAACCGCCCGCCGGTGCTCACGCCGCCACCGCCGGTCGCGACCACGCCCAACACGCCAGCCACCGGCGACGTGCTGACACCTGCCACCGCCACCGACCCCGACGGCGACACACTCACGCTCACGCAGTTCTCGGTCGACACCAACGGCGACGGCACGCCCGACGGCCCCTTCGCGATCCCGCCCGGTGGCAACAGCGCGCCGGTCACCATCAACGACGGCGCCGGCAAGCCGATCGGCACGATGGTGATGGGCTCCGACGGCACCTTCACCTTCACGCCCGCACCCGCCTACGATGGCCCGGTGCCCGGCGTGATCTACACCGTCAGCGACGGCACCACCACCGTGAATGGCACGCTGTCATTCGCGGACCTGCCGAACACCGCGCCGGTGCTCACCCCACCGCCGCCATTCGCAACAACGCCGAATACGCCGACCGCCGGCGATGTGCTGACGCCCGCCACGGCGACCGACGCCGACGGCGACACGCTTGTCGTCACCCAGTTCGCCGTGGACGACGATGGCGAGACGCATGTGCACAACGTGGACATCGACGCTGCCAACACCGTGATGCAGGAACGTCGCAGCAACCTCAAGCCGCGCGGGGAGCGCCGTGCCGATGCGGCCGGGCCCGTGTCGCCGGGCGACTTCGCGAGCCAGCTGTCGCAGGCGAGCAGCCGGCTTGTCGAAGTCGATGCCGAACTGCTGGACGCCCTCGGTTGACGTGGGTATGCCATCGTCCGATTGCAAAGGGACCGCGACCTGGCCGGGAAAGGCGCTGCGCAGCAGCGTGCCCGGTCGGCTGCGCCGCTTCACACTGGCTTCAGGACGCCTGCCGGCACTGGTGCAAGCGCCCGGATAAGCGCAATATCCACCTTGCCGACACGATTCGTTGACACGTGCAACAAGGCTTGGAGTTGAATGTTCAAACGCGATCAACCTCATCACCGCCACGTCGACTGGGCCCGGAGCGCGACCGACCTCTCGTTGCCCATGCATCTCCAGGCACTCGAGCCGCGCGTCCTGCTGGATGCCGCCGCCGCAGCCAGCGGAACACTCACCGCCGCCAGCGGCGCCGGCGTGACGGTCACGGATTCGGGCACCGCGTCGATCCTGCTCAGCGGCACGCTCGCCGACGTCAACGCCATGCTGGCCTCCGCCGCCGCGCCGGTCTTCGTGCCGGTGCCGACGACCAACGGCCCCGTCTCGCTGACGATGCTGACCGACGACGCCGGCAACACCGGAATCGGCGGCGCGCTGACCGACGCCGACACCGCGACCATCCAGGTCGTCGGCGTCAACGACCCGCCCGTCAACACGCTGCCTGCCACGGGCTGGACCACCAGCGAGGACACCGCCATCGCGCTCAGCGGGCTGTCGGTCGCCGACGTGGATGCCGCCGCCGGCCTCATCACGGTGCAGCTCAGCGTGCCCACCGGCACGCTCGTCGCCGCCGATGGCACCGGCGTGACGGTCGCGAACGGCGGCACCGCCTCCCTCCTGCTCACCGGCACGCTGGCCGACATCAACGCCTACCTCGCTTCCGCGCAGGCGCCTGTCTACGTCCCGGTGCCCGATGCCAACGGCACCGTCACGCTGACGATGCACACCAACGATGGCGGCAACACCGGCACCGGCGGCCCGCTCACCGACACCGACACCGCGCTCATCACGATCACGCCGGTCAACGACGCGCCGGTCGCCGCCGACGACGGCCCGGTCGCCACCGCGCCCAACACGCCAGCCACGGGCAACGTCATCACCGGCACGCCGGCCGGTGCCGGCGCCGACACCGATGTCGACCTCGACCCGCTGTCAGTGACGCAGTTCGCGGTCGACACCAACGGCGACGGCATCCCAGAGACCTTCGCCGCGGGCACCACCGCCAGCCTCGCCAGCAGCACCGGCCGCGCGATCGGCACGCTGGTGGTCAATGCCGACGGCAGCTTCGTGTTCACCCCCGCGCCCGCCTACGACGGCCCGGTGCCGCAGGCCAGCTACACGGTCAGCGACGGCACGCTGAGCGACACCGCCACCCTGAGCTTTGCTGCCGTGCCGAACACGCCGCCGACACCGCTGAACGACGTCGTCGCCACCGACGAAGACACGCCGCTCGTGGTGCCTGCCGCCGCCGGCCTGCTGGCCAACGACAGCGATGCCGATCACGACGCGCTCGTCGTCACCGGTTTTTCCGTGGCCGGCATGCAGGGTCCGTTCGCCGCGGGCGCGAGCGCGAGCATTCCCCAGGTGGGCGTGCTGACGATCCGTGCCGACGGCAGCTACAGCTTCGTGCCGGCGCCCGACTACAACGGCGCGGTGCCCCTCGTGACCTATGCGGTGAGCGACGGCACCAGCGCCGCCACGGCCACCCTCACCCTGAGCGTCAACCCGGTGAACGACGCGCCGCAGGTCGGCACCGAAGGCGTCGCCGCAGTGCCCGGCGGCGGCTCGATCCACGTGGATGCGGGCTCGGGCCTGCTCGCCGACGCCACCGACGTCGACGGCGACCACCTCAGCATCACCGACTTCACGGTCGACGGCCTGCCGGGGCCGATCCCGGCCGGCACGCCGGCCAACATCCCCGGCGTGGGCGTGCTGACCATCTTTCCGGACGGCAGCTACAGCTTCGTGCCGGACAGCGGCTTCTCCGGCAGCCTGCCCAAGACCACCTTCACGGTGAGCGATGGCGAGGGCGGCTCGGCCACCGGCAACCTGGCGTTGAACGTGCTGCCCGAGCTGGGGACTCCCGCGCCGCAGCTCCCGGACAACCTGGTCTACCGCGACTTCGTGTTCGTGGATGTCCCTGGCGGCAACGGCTTGAACGGCCCGGCGATCCCGCCCGCGCTCGGCAACCCGGGCGGCGCCGTGCTGAGCGCAGTGCAAAGCCTGGGCTCCACATCGGACTCCACCTTCCTCGACTCGGACAACGTGATCATGGCGGCGGTGAACAACGTCGAGTCGCTCAATGGCTCCGACCTCTCGAGCACCGACCAGGCGCTCGGCGCATCGGCGGGCTTCACGGCGGTGTCGAACGCCAGCCGCGGCATGGGTGCGAGCGACTGGGTGCATGCGCGCCTGCCCGACGGCAACCGGCCCGACGCCCTTGGCAGCGTCAGCAGCGGCAGCTCGCTGCGGCTCCTTGCCGCACCCGGCAGGACCGACGTGGTCCTCGAGATGCAGTCGCTCAACCGGCAGATCTGGATCGGCGTGGAGGACCCCCGGGACGCCAGCCGCTCGCCAGTCCGGCGCGTGGAGGTCACCCTCGCCGATGGCCGCCCGCTGCCGCCCTGGATCCGCGTGGATGCCGGTGGATTGATCCTGATCGAGGCGCCCGCCGGCACAGAAACGATCGGCTTGCGCATCACCGTGGTTCGCCAGAACGGCGAGACGCGCACGCACACCGTGGACGTGGATACCCGCGCCGACGAACTGCACGAGCGTGCCGGCACCACGCGGCAGCCAGCCAACGGCCGCCGCGCCGAGGCGGCGCACCCTGCCTATCCGGGCGACTTCTCGGCGCAACTCGCGCAGGCGAGCCGCCGCCCGGCGACGGTGGATGTTGCGTTGCTGGAGGCGTTGACTTGAGCCGGTACGAATCCCGGATGGGGGCGCGGGCCGAGGGCGGCGGGTATCCCCCTCCGCGAATGCCCCCCGGCCTTCGGCCTCCTCCTTTATTTCGCTGCGGGAGACACCCACCGCCCTCGGCCCAAGACAAGTCGCGTCGTGCTGGCCGATCGACCCCTGCGCGTCCGGGGTCACGTTGCTGGTGTGCTCCCGCCCAGGCCCCCAGCCACGGTCGTAGCAGACACTGAAAGTTGCAAGCGTCGGGGCAGTTTCATCCTGGCGCGCCATGACGCTGCGACTCACCACCACGCATGACGACATGGCAAACGCAGTGCCGCAGGCGCATTTGGAGGGTGGGTATCACTCCAGGCCTGCGGCCAGCTCCGCGAGCGCCTCGCCAACAGGACGCTCCACCTTGAGCGCCAGCAGGTCATCCGCCCGCGTGCGCCCCAAGTTCACCGCCGCCACCGGCTTGCCGGCCGCAGCCGCGGCCTGCACGAAACGGAACCCCGAATAAACCATCAGCGATGAGCCTGCGACCAGCACCGCGTCGCATTCGGCGAGCGCGCTTCGGGCGTCCGCGACGCGCTGTGCCGGCACGCTCTCGCCGAAGAACACCACGTCGGGCTTGAGCACCCCGCCGCAGTGCTCGCACGCAGGCACGTCGAAGCTCGCGAAATCGCGGCCGTCGAGATCGGCATCGCCATCCGGCGCGATACGTGCCTCGAAGCCCGCCCATGCCCGATTGCGCCGCAGCAGGTCCGCCTGCAATGCCGCGCGCGGACTCCGGGTGTCGCAGGCCATGCAGCGCACGGCGTCGATGCGCCCGTGCAGGTCGATCGTGTTGCGGCTGCCCGAGGCGCTGTGCAGGCCGTCGACGTTCTGCGTGAGCAGCAGCCCGACGTGGCCCGCGCCTTCCATTCGCGCCAGCGCGAGGTGCGCCGCGCCGGGCCGGGCCCCCGCCATCACGGGAAACCCGATCATGCTGCGCGCCCAGTAGCGCCGCCGCGTCAATTCATCGCCCATGAAGGCCTGGTAGGTGACCGGTGCCGGCCGCTTCCAGTCGCCGTTGCCGTCGCGGTAGTCCGGAATGCCGGATTCGGTGCTGCAACCCGCGCCGGTGAGCACGAACAGGCGGGGGTGCCGAAGCACGAAATCGGCAAGCGCTGCGGCGGAATCCATGGGCTCGGAGGCTAAGGCAGAACCCATTTCCTTGTTCTTTGGCAGGGCGGGTCTCGCGGGAAGGATCGACACCGCGCATGAGAACTTTCTCACGCCCTCGCGGGAAACCGCTGCATTCCAGAGAACCAACCCGCACATATGTATTCATTGATTGTGTACACGATTGTTTACATTTCTTCCATTCATTTAACAACTTGCTCACGCCAATGTTTTCCCCGTGCCCGACGCCGACGAATAGAACGTCCCTCACCCTTTCCCTGATTGCAGCCGCGACCGCCCTGACTCTGACCGGTTGCGGCGGCGGTGGCGGCTCCCAGGGCTTTGCCTTCGCACCCACGCCGGTCGCCCAGGCGCCCGCACCCGTTGCACAAGCACCCATCGCGCAAGCGCCCGCGCCTGTCGTGGAAGCGCCTGCGCCCGACGCCGGCGGCGCGCCTGCACCCGCACCCGCACCCGCTCCTGCACCCGACACCGGCGGCAGCGCGCCCCCGCCCGCACCCGCACCCGCGCCGGGTCCTGCACCGGCACCAGCACCCGGACCGGCGCCTGCTCCCGCGCCCTCAGCTCCCAAGACCTGGAGAGACGCGGACTGCAGCCACCCCGGCACAGCCCTGCCTGCCTGCTCGACCAATTTCTCCGACCATGACGCGAAGGTCAGCGTCGTTGCCGACAACGGCGTCAACGTGATCCAGCTCGAAACCGGCCACGCCCCCAACACCACGCCGAGCGCCAACAACCAGGCGGTGGGCAACAAGGCCGTCTTTGGCCTGACCTTCCTCGACAAGATGAAGCTGACCGACTTCCCCGGCATCAGCTTCAAGATGAAGCTGAACACCGATGACACGACGACTGCGGGCGACGCCTACGTCAACTACGCCATCAGCCGCGACTGCACGGGCGCCGGCTGGATGAACTTGGTGACGGTCTCGAAGGACATGGTCATCGACGGTCCGGATGACGATGGCTACTTCACTTACACCGCCAGGATCGACGAAGTGAAGTGGGCGAAGACCGGCACTGCCGCTTTCCCCAACGCGACCAATCCGTTGCTGAACGGTTCCAACGGCACCGGCGGCGTCCTGACGCTCAAGGCGTTCACCGACGCCTATCCGGATGCATGCATCTACAACTACCCGCACCTGCCGGCCGGCGTGACCCCGGCGGTGGTGATCAACCTGGGTCAATCCAACACCGACACGGACAAGAAGTCCTGGGTGAAGGAATTGAAGATCGGCGACGTCACGGTGTTCTGAAGGACATCGATCGGTTGATGCAAGAGGCGCCCCGTGTGGGCGCCTTTTTTTGCATCGATGTAGTCCCAGGCCCACAGCCCTCATGCGACTTTTTCCGGCACCGCTCGTCTGATGGGATGGCGAATATCCGCTATCCCTCCCGGGAAATCGTTACCCTCCTCCCGGCGCCCCTCGGCGTCGTTTCAACAGCGCCCTTCGGGGCGCTGCTTTTTTGGGGCACTCATAACGGTTGTCGATATCGCCGAGCGTTCCGCGACGCATGAAACTTGGACGGGGGCGCAGGGGCGCGGTCCGAAGGCGGCGGGGGACATTCGCGGAGTGGAGTACGCCGTCGGCGTGATCCCGCCCCGGCGCCCATGCGCAGGCTTGGACGGCCGACGAGAGCAGTCGCCTCAGGCCGCCGCCCGGGGCGAAGCAGGTGAATTCGCGGGTGGGTTGACTGTCTGTCTGCGCAGCACGTCGATATCGGTGTGCAAGCTTTCGGCCCAAGCGCGCCGGTCGCGACCCTGCGGATCCTGCGGCTCCCCGAAGCGCACGAAGGCGGTCAGCGGCGGCGCGCACAGCGTACGCCAGACCGAGTCGAGCAGGCTGTCGTCGCCGATATAACTGGGGGCGAAGCTGGTCTCGCCGGTGGATGTCTCCGCGAAGCGAAGCGCGGCGGGCAGCACCGGGGCGCCCGACGAGATGGCCGCCTGCAGCAGGTTGGCATGGAAGGGCAGCAATTCCCGCCCGTCGCCGGTCGTGCCTTCCGGAAAGACGGCGATCAGGTCGCCGCCGCGCATCGCGTCGGCCATGTGGTGCACCACGCGCAGCGCGTCGCGCGGGCGTTCGCGCTCGATGAAGAGCGTGCCCGCCTCGGCCGACATCATCCCCAGCATCGGCCAGTGCCGGATGTTCGACTTGGCCACGAAGCGCACATGCTGCGCCGCATGCACCGCCAGGATGTCGAGCCAGGACAGGTGGTTGATGACCACCAGCATCGGCCCATGGCCCGGCGGCGTCCCCTGCACCACCACCTGGATGCCGAACACGCCGAGCATGCCGCGCGCCCAGTCCTGCACGCACCTGGCGCGCTCATCGGGCGTGCGCCGCGCGAAGGTGAAGCGGATCGTGCACCAGCCCTTGAAGGCATAGGCGATGGCGTACAGCAGCTTCCAGCAGGCAATGACGGAGCGCATCGGCGGCCCGGCTTCAGGCCTGGTGGACGATGCGACCACCGACCAGCGTGGCACTCACGCGCCCAAGCATGGCGTAGCCGGCAAAGGGCGTGTGCTTGCCTTGGCTCCTGAGGCTGTCGGGCGTCACCTGCCATTCGTGGGCCGGGTCGAAGATGCACAGGTCGGCCACCGCGCGCACGGCAAGGCTGGCCGTGGCGCCCGTGCCGAGCATGCGCGCCGGCGACGAGGTGATGACCTCGATGGCCCGCTTCATCCCGGCGCCGCTCTGCTCGCCCCATTGGAGCGCAAGCGGCAGCAGCAGTTCGAGCCCGGTCGCGCCGGCCTCGGCTTCCGCAAAAGGCAGCGTCTTGGCATCGGTCTCGACCGGCGTGTGGTCGGACACCAGCGCGTCGATGGTGCCATCGGCCAGCGCCGCCGACAGCGCGTCGCGGTCACGCTGCTGGCGCAAGGGCGGGTTCAAGCGTGCGCGGCTGTCGAAGTAGCCGATGTCGCTGTCGATCAGGTGCAGCGAGTTGATGCTGACGTCGCATGTCAGCGGCAGGCCCTCGGCCTTGGCCGCGCGCACCAGCGCCACGCCGCCCGCGCTCGACAGGCGGCACAGGTGCACGCGCGCGCCGGTGCTGCGCATCAACTCGATGATGGTGAAGACCGCGATCGTCTCCGCTGCGACCGGCACGCCCGACAACCCGAGCCGCGTCGCCAGCGGACCGCTCGCCGCCACGCCCTTGCCCAGGTCGCGCTCCTGCGGACGCAGCCACAGCGTGTAGTCGAAGGTGCTCGCGTACTGCAACGCACGCTGCAGCACCAGGGTGCTGTTCAACGGCACGTCGGCTTGGCCGAAGCCGACGCAGCCGGCCTCGGTGAGTTCGTTCATCTCGGTCAGCACTTCGCCCGACAGGCCGCGCGTGATCGCGCCCAGCGGAAAGAGCCGCGCGCATTGCAGCTTCTGGGCGCGGTACTTCAGCATCTCGACCAGGCCCGACTCGTCGAGCACCGGATCGGTGTCGGGCGGGCACACCAGGCTGGTCACGCCGCCGGCGACGGCCGCGGCCATCTCGCTGGCGAGCATGCCTTCATGCTCGTAGCCCGGCTCGCGCAGGCGAGCAGCCAGGTCGACCAGGCCGGGCACGACGACCATGCCCTCGGCCTCGATGCGGGCCTCCGGCTTGAAGTCTTCGGGGATGTCCTTGATGGCGACGATCCGCCCGTCCGCGATGGCGACGTCGGCGATTTCGTCGAAGCCAGACGCCGGATCGAGCACGCGGGCGCTGGCAATGATGATGCTCATGGATTTTTACCTCGGGGCAACCAATTGACTAAGTAAGGCCTCAGGCTTCATTGCCGGCGACGATGCTCATCACGGCCATGCGGACCGCGATGCCGAAAGTGACCTGCGGCAGGATCACGCTCTGCTGCCCGTCGACCACGGCCGAGTCGATCTCCACGCCGCGGTTGATTGGCCCCGGGTGCATCACGATCGCATCCGGCTTGGCGCGCTGCAGCTTCTCGGGCGTGAGGCCGTAGGTCTTGAAGAACTCTTGCGACGAGGGCAGCAACGCGCCGCTCATGCGCTCGTTCTGCAGGCGCAGCATGATGACGACGTCGCAGTCCTTGATGCCTTCCTCAAGCGTGTGGAACACGCGCACGCCCATCGGCGCCAGGTCGGCCGGCACGAGGGTCTTGGGGCCGACCACGCGCACCTCGGCGCAGCCCAGCGTGGTCAGCGCATGGATGTCGGAGCGGGCCACGCGCGAGTGCAGCACGTCGCCCACGATGGCGACGGTGAGGTTGCTGAAGTCCTTCTTGTAGTGCCGGATCGTGTACATGTCGAGCAGGCCCTGCGTCGGGTGCGAGTGCCGCCCGTCGCCTGCGTTGACCACGTGCACATGCGGCGCGACGTGTTGTGCGATCAGGTAGGGCGCGCCCGATTCGCTGTGCCGCACCACGAAGATGTCGGCGGCCATCGCGCTCAGGTTGGCGATGGTGTCGAGCAGCGACTCGCCCTTGGTCGCCGAAGAGCGCGCGATGTCGAGGTTGATCACGTCCGCCGACAGCCGCTTGGCCGCGATCTCGAAGGTGGTGCGCGTGCGCGTCGAGTTCTCGAAGAACAGGTTGAACACGCTCTTGCCGCGCAGCAGCGGAACCTTCTTCACTTCGCGATCGCTCACGCTGGTGAAGTTGGCTGCCGTGTCGAGGATGTGCGTGATGATGTCCTTCGGCAGTCCTTCGATGGACAGCAGATGCAGCAGCTCACCGTGCTTGTTGAGTTGCGGGTTGCGCTTGTAGAGCATCAGCGGAGCCTCCTTGCCTTCATTTGTTTTCTTCGATCTTCAGGCTGAAGGCGCCGTCGGCGGCGCGCGCCAGCGCGAGCAGTTGCGTGTCCGGCAGCGTGAGACGGGTGGCAGCGAAATCTGCCGCCACCGGCAACTGCCGCCCACCGCGATCGACCAGCACCGCGAGCCGCACGCAGGCCGGCCGGCCGAAGTCGAACAGTTCGTTGAGCACCGCGCGGATCGTGCGCCCGGTGTAGAGCACGTCGTCGAGCATCAGCACGTCGGCGCCGTTCACGTCGAAGGGGAGGACCGTCTGCGCACTCGCCGACAGCCCGCGCCGCGCAAAGTCGTCGCGGTGCATGGCCGATGAAATGATGCCGGGCACACCCGCCAGGCCCAGGTCTCTTTGCAGGCGCTCGACCAGCCACGCGCCGCCGGAAGTCACGCCGACCAGTCGGGTATCGGCGCGCATCAGCGCTTTCACGCCGGCCAGCAGATCGACGTAGAGCGCCTCTGCGTCAGGAATGGAACTCAAGGGAGGCTCCTTAGGAATTGTTCGAGGATGATGCAGGCCGATGCCGCGTCGGCGTCTTTGGCGCCAGCGGCAAGCGCCTCCGTCGTGCTGTAGCGCTCGTCGACTTCATACACCGGCAGCTTGAAGCGGCCATGCAGCTGGCGTCCGAATTTCTGCGCCCTGGCAGTGTTCTCGTGCGGCGCGCCGTCGGGGTGGTACGGCACGCCGACCACCAGCGCGTCGGGTTGCCACTCGCGGATGCGCGCCTCGACCTGTGCAAAGCGCGCGTCGCCCTCGGCCTTGATCGTGGCTTGCGGCGTAGCGGTCTTCAGCAGGCGGTTGCCGCTGGCAACGCCGGTGCGCTTCAGGCCGAAGTCGAAGGCCAGGAAAGTTTGGAAATGGGAAGGAACGGATTCGGCAGCCTTGCCAGGCACCGCCGGACCGCTCATCGAGGCACCCGCGGCGCAGCCATCATGCGTGCCCCGCATCGGGCGACAGTTTCCAGGCCTCGAGCCCCAGCAATGCCAGCGCCCGGTCGTAGCGCTGCGCCACCGGCGTGTCGAAGATCACGGCCGGGTCGGCCGCCACCGTCAGCCAGCTGTTCTCGGCCAGTTCCGACTCCAGTTGCCCGTGTTCCCAGGCCGAATAGCCCAGCGACACCAGCACCTTGCGCGGCCCCGACCCGGTGGCGATGGCTTCGAGCACGTCCTTCGACGTGGTCATCTCCAGCCCGCCCGGAATCGTCATGGTCGACGCATAGACAGACTCGTTGCTGTCCGGCGCATTGGCCGTCACCGGCTCGTGCAACACGAAGCCGCGCTCGGTCTGCACCGGCCCGCCCTGGAACACGGGCCCTTCGCCGAAGGCCGGATTGGACAAATGCAGCTCGACCTTCTCGAACAGCACCCGCAGGTTGATGTCGCTCGGCTTGTTGATCATCAGGCCCAGCGCGCCGCGTTCGCTGTGCTCGCACAGGTACACCACGCTGCGGCTGAAGGTCTCGTCCTGCATGCCCGGCATGGCGATCAGGAAGTGATGCGTCAAGTTCATCGGGGCAGAATCAGAGGACATGCCTCCGATTTTACTGGCCGTTGACAAGACCTATCCCAAGGGTTTGATGTGGTTTCGGCGCGACCTGCGCGTGGACGACAACGCCGCGCTCTACCACGCGCTGAGAACCTGCCGGCAAGTGGTGTGTGCTTTCGTGTTCGACAAGCGCATCCTCGACGCCCTGCCGCGCGCGGACCGGCGCGTCGAATTCATCCGCGAATCGCTCGTGGAACTGGCGACCGAACTGCGCCAGCTCGGCGGCGGGCTGGTCGTGCGCCATGCGGTCGCCGAGGACGAGATCCCGGAGCTGGCCCGCGCGCTCGACGTGCAGGCCGTGTTCGCCAACCGCGACGACGAGCCGGCCGCCCTGGCACGCGATACCCATGTGTTCGGCGCCCTCGCCAATGCCGGCATCCTGTTCCAGACCTTCAAGGACCAGCTCATCTTCGAGCGCGACGAGGTGGTCACCAAGGCCGGCGCGCCCTACACCGTGTTCACGCCCTACAAACGCGCGTGGCTGCAGAAGGTCGACGCGTTCTATCTCAAGCCCTACCCGTCGCGCGGTTATGCGGATGCACTGGTGCCGCCACCCGAGGCCCTGCGCGCACCGGTGCCGACACTGCGGGACATCGGCTTCGAGCCCACCAACCTCGGCCGGCTGGAAATCCCGACGGGCGCGCAAGGCGGCGCCGCGCTGTTCGACGATTTCTTCCAGCGCATCGACCGCTACCAGGTCGCGCGCGACTATCCCGCCGTGCGCGGCCCGAGCTACCTCGGCGTGCACCTGCGCTTCGGTACCGTCTCGATCCGCCAGATGGCCAGCGTCGCACACCAGCTTTCGCTGCAGGGCGACAACGGCGCCGCGACCTGGCTGAGCGAACTGATCTGGCGCGACTTCTATTTCCAGCTGCTGGCCCACCACCCGCGCGTGGCCCAGGGCAAGAGCTTTCGGCCCGAGTACGACAAGATCCAGTGGCACCACGGCAAGCATGCCGACGGCCTGTTCGACGCCTGGTGCAAGGGCCAGACCGGCTACCCGCTGGTCGACGCCGCCATGCTGCAAATCAACCAGAGCGGCTACATGCACAACCGCCTGCGCATGGTGGTGGCCAGCTTCCTCTGCAAGGACCTTGGCCTCGACTGGCGCCGCGGGGAGGCCTACTTTGCTGAGCACCTCAACGACTTCGAACTCGCATCGAACAACGGCGGCTGGCAATGGGCCAGTTCCAGCGGCTGCGACGCGCAACCGTATTTCCGCATCTTCAACCCGGTCACGCAAAGCGAGCGCTTCGACCCGGAAGGCAAGTTCATCCGGCGCTACCTGCCGCAATTGGCGAAGCTGTCCAACGCGGCGATCCAGGCGCCGTGGACGGCGTCGCCGGTCGAGCTGGAAGCGGCAGGGATCACGCTCGGCGAGAACTACCCCAAGCCGGTCGTCGACCATGCCGAGGCGCGCGAGAGAACGCTGCAACGGTACGGCGTGGTCAGGTCGGTTGCCACGCGCAATTGATCGGTTGCTCTGCCCGTGTCGGCAAGCATGACGCCGTGAAGGGTTTGCCGGACAGTCGACAGTGCTGCGAGGACGGCTGGTGCACGATAGCCGTGTGGCGCGTCATCGAGTTCCCTTGCGCGAATCTTCGCTCCGCTCTCTTGAGGTAGCTGCCACCTTCCCCTTCGGGCAAGCGAACTGCCCTTGATCCCGATGGCCTCGGAGCATTTGATGCCGGAGGATTGCGTTCTCTGACCAGGCCGGCGTCCGTAAAAAAAGTGACTCCGTCCGGGAGCTTCTTCCAAACCAGTCCATGGAGGCATTGCGATGCGCACTCACATCACATTTGCAGTTACGGCCGCGATCGGAATTTTGGCGCTGACCTCGATGAGCGCGTCAGCTGTCGAATGCGCAAGAGGCGTCGTGCGAGAAGGTTGCGTTGGTCCCCACGGCGCGGCTGTCGTTGAAAAACCGGTCGCGGTGCGTGAGCCAGCCGTGGTCCATCCCTCTGCGGTTGTGCATCCCCCAGCCGTCGAATGTGCAAGAGGAGTGGTGCGCGAGGGTTGTGTTGGCCCGCATGGTGGTGCAGCAGTCATCCGCAGGTGATTTTCGACGTCTTGCACTTGCGATCAAACGGAGGTTCGACATCGTAGGCGTGGGGCCGCAGGAAGCATATGCTGCGCCTGCGGGGTCCCGCGTCGCGTTCGCTGAATCCTGCGGCCTATCAACCAAAAGGAACCGGAATGACACAGAAGAAACCCAACATCCTGATTCTCTGGGGTGACGATATCGGCATTTCGAACATCAGCCACAACAGCCGGGGCATGATGGGCTATCGGACGCCCAACATCGATCGCATCGCAGAGGAAGGGGTGACGTTCACCGACTATTACTCGCAGCAGAGTTGCACGGCCGGCCGCGCCTGTTTCATTTGCGGCCAGAACCCGATCCGCACCGGCCTGACCAAGGTCGGCATGCCGGGCGCCACCGTCGGTCTGCAGAAGGAAGATCCGACCATCGCCGAATTGCTGAAGCCGCTTGGCTATGCCACCGGCCAGTTCGGCAAGAACCACCTCGGCGACCGCGACGAGTACCTGCCGACGATGCACGGCTTCGACGAGTTCTTCGGCAATCTGTATCACCTGAACGCCGAGGAAGAACCCGAGCTTCCCGACTACCCGAAGGATCCCGAGTTCAAGAAGCAGTTCGGTCCACGCGGTGTGCTGCACTGCGTCGCCGACGGCAAGGGCGGGCAGACGATCAAGGACACCGGCCCGCTGACCAAGAAGCGCATGGAGACGATCGACGAAGAGATCACCGACGGCGCGATCGCCTGGATGGAAAAGCAGGCGAAGGCGGACCAGCCCTTCTTCCTCTGGTACAACTCGACGGCGATGCACTTCCGCACGCACGTCGCCGAGAAGAACCTGGGCAAGAGCGGACAGGACCCGTACAGCGATCGCATGGTCGTGCACGACGAGCAGATCGGCCAAGTCCTCGCCAAACTCGACGAACTGGGCATCGCCGACAACACCATCGTCATGTACTCCACCGACAACGGCCCGGAGAACGACACCTGGCCTGACGGCGCCACCACCCCGTTCCGTGGCCAGAAGGATTCCAACTGGGAGGGCGGCTGGCGGGTGCCGTGCTTCATGCGCTGGCCGGGCAAGATCAAGGCCGGCTCGGTGCTGAACGGCATCGTCTCGCACATCGACATGTTCCCGACCTTGCTCGCGGCGGCCGGCAATCCGGACGTGAAGCAGCAACTGCACGAGGGCTGCACGGTGGACGGCAAGAAATTCAACGTCCATCTCGACGGCTACAACCAGATCCCCTACCTGACCGGCGAGGCCAAGGAGAGCGCGAGAAACGCCATCGTGTACTTCAGCGACGATGGCGAAGTGATCGCGGTGCGGGTGGGCGACTACAAGTTCCACCTGGCCGTGCAACGCGCCAACACGATGCGACAGTGGGCCGAGCCGTTCGTCAAGCTTCGCCTGCCCTACATCATGAACCTGCGCCGAGACCCCTACGAGCGGGCCGAATTCAACTCGAACACCTACCTGGACTGGATGGTCGACCACGTGCCGCAGCTCTACCTGATGCAGGCGGTGATTGCAGGGCAGATCGAGGAATTCGCGAAGTTCCCGCCGCGCCAGAAGCCCGCTTCGTTCAACCTGGACGCGGTGTTGGCACAGGTGGCGGGGCACGGCCATTCCTGAGCTGCGCGAAGCGCCGGGTGGGGATGCCGAACGGGTGGCGCGGGAAGTAAGCGCCTTCTATGAACGTCATCCCTACCCGCCTCCGGTCGATGACCTGGAGCCCTACCGGAAATCGTGGAACGACGAGAGGCGGCGCGCCGATGCGCACCTCTTCTGGCCGCGCGCGCCGTATCGGGACGATCGGACCATCCTGGTCGTCGGATGCGGCACCTCGCAGGCAGCCAGGCACGCGCTGCGCTGGCCCCGGGCGAAGGTCCTCGGGATCGATGTCAGTTCGACGAGCATCGAGAGCACCGAGCGCCTCAAGCGCAAGCACGGACTGGACAATCTCGAGCTGCTCCAGCTCCCGGTGGAACGCGCAGGCGAGCTTGGACGCAGCTTCGAGCACATCGTCTGCACGGGCGTGCTGCACCACCTGCCCGATCCCGAGGCGGGCCTGAGGGCCTTGCACGGCGTGCTGGCGCCAGACGGTGCCATGCACCTGATGGTCTACGCGCCCTATGGCCGTGCCGGGGTGTACCTGTTGCAGGACTACTGCCGCCGGCTCGGCATCGGCGCGACGCCGCAGGAGATCAAGGCGCTCGCGCAGAGCATGCAGGCCCTCCCGCCGGATCATCCATTGATGCCGGTGCTGCGCAATGCGCCGGACTTCGGCGACCCGGCCGCGCTGGCCGATGCGCTTCTCCATCCTTGCGACCGGGCCTATTCGGTCCCGCAGCTATTGCAATTCATCGAGGCTGGCGGTTTCCGCTTCGGGCGCTGGATCGAGCAGGCCGCCTACCTGCCGCAGTGCGGCGTGCTGGCGTCCGTCCCCCATCACCCCCTGCTCGCCCGACTCGCGGCGCCGGAGCAATTCGCCGCAGTGGAATTGTTCCGGGGATCGATGATTCGCCACAGCGCCGTGGTGTACCGCGACGATCGACCGCATCATGCGCCGATCGATTTCAAGGGCGATGAATGGCTCGACTACGTGCCGATCCGCGTGCCGGACACGATCATGGTGCAGGAGCGATTGCCGCCGGGCGCCGAAGCCGTGCTGATCAACCGGCATCACACCTACACCGACCTGTACCTGCCGATCAACTCGTATCAGAAAGAGCTGGTCGATTCCATCGACGGGAAGAAGTCCATCGGCGAGATGGTGTCTGGAAACTCACTTCGCAATGTCGCGCGTGTCCTGTTCGAGGGGCTCTGGTGGTACGACCAGGTGGTGTTCGACGGATCGCGCGCACGCAGTGGAAGAACAGCATGAACGGGACAGAGAAGGAGCCATGCCAGATACCTTTGGACTCGCAATCCCTTGCATTCAAGGTGTTTGCGGCTCTGCGGACCAGCGAACGAATCTCATAGGCTTCCAAGTTTGTCTGGGGGCTTATCTCGGTCGGGGGCAGTTGCGGGCACTTGCCAGCGAGGGAGGAGCCTGGATTCCAACAACCAAGACCAAGGGCAAGGTCGAGCAATTCAGACTTTCCGCCAAACGGCGACATCAAAGTGGCGCCAAACCAGGCCCGAAGCCATCCACCGCTCGCCGAACGCCGCCTGCAGAGACGCAACGGAAGTTGGCATCACATACCGAGACTTCAAGTCGGCCAACAGCTG
The DNA here is from genome assembly GCF_018449755.1 of Variovorax sp. dw_954. NCBI lineage: Bacteria > Pseudomonadati > Pseudomonadota > Betaproteobacteria > Burkholderiales > Comamonadaceae > Variovorax > Variovorax sp. dw_954. The sequence continues at coordinate 44,985 of NZ_JAAVVD010000017.1, forward strand.
CCTTGATTTCGAGGGCCTCGTCTTTCTGGCCCACGGGTAGGTCGCTGAGCTGCCTTCAGGCTGCGTGCAAGCACCCGCATCCGGGCCACCCGCTGCGGCCCCGGACCGGCAGCAGGTCAGGCCGCAGCCGCCAGCACCCTGTCGTCGGTGAACGCCCGCACCAGGCGCAGCAGTTCCTCTTCCGAGTACGGCTTGCCCAGGTAGTGGTTCACGCCCAGTTGCTTGGCATGCTCGCGATGCTTCTCGGCGATGCGCGAGGTGATCATGATGATCGGCATGCCGGCCAGCGACTCGTCCGCGCGGATGTTGCGCGCCAGGTCGAAGCCGTCCATGCGCGGCATCTCGATGTCCGACAGCACCACCGCCGGACGCTCCTGCTGCAGCCGCTCCAGCGCCTGCAGGCCGTCCGCCGCCAGGGCCACGCGATAGCCTTCGCGCTGCAGCAGGCGTTGCGTCACGCGGCGCACGGTGATCGAGTCGTCGACCACCAGCACCAGCGGCACCTGCGGCGGGGCTTGCTGCGCCTCGACCGCCACCGGCACGTTGGCATGGCCGCCTGCGCCAGCCTTCGCCATCGACGGAATGCCGGTAGCCTGCAGCGCGCGGGCCTGGTCGCCGTGCACCGCGGCCAGCGCCACCGGGTTGTAGATCAGCGCCACCGCACCCGAGGCCAGCACCGAGATGCCGGCCATGCCGGGCAGCCGCGCCAGTTGCGGACCGAGGTTCTTCACCACCACTTCCTGGTTGCCCAGCACTTCGTCGACGTGCAGCGCCACGCGCTGTGCCGCGCTGCGCACCACCACGACCACGTTGTTCTTGGCCAGGCCGCGCTCGCTGCGCGCGCTTGCCTGCAGCAACGCGCCGCTCCAGAAGTACGGCACCTGCTCGCCGCCGAAACCGTACTGCTGGTTCAGGTACGCCGATTCGAGGTCTGCCGCACTGGCGCGCTGCACCAGTTCGACCAGGCCCGAGGGCACGCCGAAAGACACGTTGCCAGCGCGCAGCATCACCACGTGCGTCACCGCGGTCGTGAGCGGCAGCACCAGCTTGAAGGTGGTGCCCTGGCCGGGCGTCGATTGCGTCTCGATGCGCCCGCCGAGCGCGGCCACATGCGAGCGCACCACGTCCATGCCGATGCCACGACCAGCCAGTTCCGAGACCTGCGCCGCCGTCGAGAAGCCCGGCTGGAAGATGAACTCCGACACTTCCTGGTCGGACGGCTGATGGTCCCACGCGATCAGGCCGAGGGCGCGTGCCCGCTCGGCGATGCGCTGATGGTCGAGGCCGGCGCCATCGTCGCGGAAGCTCACCGACACGTCGTTGCCTTCGTGGTGCAGCTCGATGCCGATGAAGCCGCTGGCTTCCTTGCCGGCCCGCTCGCGCACCTCGGCGTCCTCGATGCCGTGCGCCACGCAGTTGCGCAGCAGATGCTCGAAGGCCGGCGTCATGCGGTCCAGCACGCCGCGGTCCATCTCGATGTTGCCGCCGGTGATGTCCAGCCGGACCTGCTTGCCGGTGTCTTTCGACGCCTGGCGCACCACGCGGTAGAGGCGTTCCGACAGGTCCTCGAACTGGACCATGCGGGTGCGCAGCAGGCCGCGTTGCAGTTCGCGCGTCTGGCGCGCCTGGGCGCTCAGGTCGTCTTCCGTCGCCTGCACCGTCTTCTGCAAGGTGCGCTGCACGGTGGCCACGTCGTTCACCGACTCGGCCATCATGCGCGTCAGTTCCTGCACGCGGGTGAAGCGGTCGAACTCCAGCGGGTCGAAGCCCTGCTGCGAATCCTTGGCCTGGGCCAGGCGCGATTGCATCTGGCTTTCTGCCTGCACCTCGATGTCGCGCAACTGCTGGCGCAGGCGGTCCAGGTTGCCGGTCAGGTCCGTCAGCGAACTGCGCAGCTGGCCGATCTCGACCTCCAGCCGCGAGCGCGTGATGATGACCTCGCCGGCCTGGGCCACCAGGCGGTCCAGCAACTGCGTGCGCACGCGCACGGCCTGGCTCGAAGCCTGGCGCGATACGGCCAGCGCGACCGGTGTCGGCAAGGCGGACCTGGCCGTGGAAGGGGACGGGGACAGCTGCGCAGCCTGCGACGGATCGGCCAGCGGCTCGTTGGCGGACTCGTCGGCTTCGGCGACCGCCGGCATGGCAGGCGCCGGCACTTCCTCCACCAATGCGCGGCGCGTGGCGGCGGCGGCTTCCGCCGCGCGGTTCGCGACCTGTGCCTGCGTGGCATCGTCGGCCGCGCGCAGGTCGTCGAAGGTGGCTTGCAGCACGTCGTGGCGAGCCAGCAGGCGACCGATGGCTTCGCGCGGCACGGATTCGTTGCCGAGCAGTTCGATCTCGGACTCCATGCGGTGCGCGCGCTCACCCAGGCGCATCGCGCCGGCAAGGCGCGCGCTGCCCTTGAGCGTGTGCAGCGTGCGCAGGATCGACGCACGCGGCGCCATCACCTCGGGCTGCTCATGCCAGGCGCGCAATGCCGTGCCGAGCTGCGGCAACAACTCGGCGGCCTCTTCCTCGAAGATCGGGAACAGGTCGGCATCGACCGCATCGACCAGGTCGATCGGGTCTTCGCTGTCGTCGTAGACGGCCGGCTCGACGACGGCGAAGGCGGGCATCGTGACGACGGTGCGGACTTCGGCGCTCGGGGCGGGAACGGCTGGTGCGGCAGCGACGGGCTCGGCGAGCGCTTGGGGCTCGGCAGGGCTGGCCTGGATTGCTTCGACAGGCTCGACTGCCAGGACTGGCTCGAACCGTTCGACTGCGTGGACCGGTTCGACTGCGTGGAGCGGTTCGACTGCCTGGGCCGGTTCGACTGCCTGGACTGCTTCTGCGGCGTCTGCCTCTGCGTCAGTTGCTTCTGACTGTGCCTCTGCTTCGACGGGCTGTGCTTCAACGCGCTCGGTTTCGACGCGTTCAGCTTCGACGGGTTCGAACGCCGGGATCGAGGCTTCGACGGATTCAGCCGCAGCGCGCTCCGCTTCGTCCGTTTCGATTTCGCCTGCGGCCGGTCCGGCTTCCAGGCCTTCCACCTCGACCGCTTCGGCCTCTGCGGGTTCGACGTCCGGACCCTCGCCCGCTTCGAGCGCTGCCTCGGCCCTCTCTTCCTCGGCCCGCGCAACCACCGGCTCATCGGCCTCGACCGGCATCGGCGAAGCCGCGACCTCTCGCAATGCAGCCAGGGTCTCGGGCGCCGGCTCCTTCAGGAAGCCAGCGGCAAACTGATGCAGCAGCCGGCGCAGTTCTTCCGTCGCGGCAATGAGGACCGTGCCCTGCTGCGGCGTGCCGCCGCCCTGCAGGTGCAGGTGCTGCAACGCGGACTCCAGCAGGCGCGACATGCCCGACAGGCTTTGGAAGCCGACCGTGGCCGAGCTGCCCGCGAGCGAATGCGCCAGCGCGACGGCCGAATCGGGCATCGGCACTCCGGGCTCCAGCGCCCACTCGCTGACGTCGCTTGCCAGTTGGCGCGACCATTCGTCGGCCTCGTTGAGGAAGACGTTGTAGAGGGCGATGCCGATGCGCAGCGGGCCGATCGCCTTGATCGGGTCGTCCGCGCTGGGCGGGGCCGGCGGCTCCGCAGCTGCGGCGGTGGCCACGAGTTCCGGCTCGGCGGCCACGTCGACGGGCTCGTGCCCGGCGACGGCTTCGATCGGTGAGTCTGCGTCCGCTGTTGCGTCGACTTCGGCATCAAGGGCCGCGACAGGATCCATGGCGGCGTCAGCATGCACAGCTGCGTCAGCAACACCGGCTGCCTGAGCATCAACCACTGCGCCTGCGTCCGCCTGCGCTTCAGCGACGGCATCTGTGTCAAGCGTCGCCGCCGTCAATTCGTGCGGCGGCACTTCCGCACCGGCCGCTTCTTCCAGCGGCGCTGCCGCCTGCGGCAGCGGCTCGGCTTCTGCGGGTTCCTGTGGATCGAAGTCGACCTCCACCACGGGCGCGACGGCCGGCGCCGCGGGCGCCTCGTCCGTCGACGTGAGTTCCAGCGGGAAATCGATCATCGCCTCCACCGGCGCATCCATTGGCGCTTCCATCGACGCGTCAGACGGCATGTCGGCCAGCGGTTGCAGGTCCGTCGATTCGAAGGAAAAGTCCTGCGCCGATGGGGCCGCGGCTGCGAAGAAGTCGATGTCCTCGGCGCCCGCGATCGCCGCGGTGTCGGGCTTGACTGGCTGCGCCGGCTCATCGAGACCGGCGAGGTCGGTCGTGTCGAAGGAGCCGAGGAATTCGTCGTAGCTTTCCTTGCGCGCCGGCGTCTCGTCGACCGCGCCGCGCGAGTGCAGGCCGGACCAGTCGGTGGCCGCGTCGGCCAGAGGCGCGGACGTGGGCGGCGCGGACGGTGCAAAAAATGGCGGCACATCGGACCGCGACACCGGTACGTCGAAGGACGGCGTGTCGAAGTCGGTCGACGCAAAGTCCAGGTCCGGCAGCTCGGGCATCGGCGGCCGGGCGTAGGCGCTGTCGGGCAGCGGCACCGAGACGTGCACCGGCTCGGCCACGGGCGCCGGCGCTGGCGGCTCGTCGGCGATGCGGCGCGCGGCCACGGCCAGTTGATCGGCACTGGGCATCGGTGCCGGCGCCGGAATCTGCTGGCCGCTGCTCAGTGCTTCGGCCAGGGTGTGGAAGGGTTCGGCCTGCCAAGTGTGCGGCTCGCCCGATGCGATGGCCTCGACCCATTTGGCGAAGTCGCGCATCGCCGTGCCGGCGCCTTCCAGCAGGTCCGGCGTGGCCGGCCGCTGGTCGGCCAGCCAGGTGTTGAGCACCTGCTCGAAGGACCAGGCTGCGTTGCCGTACTCGGTCAGGCCGACCATGCGCGAACTGCCCTTGAGCGTGTGGAACGCGCGACGCAGCACGGTCAACTCGCCGATGTCCGCCGGGTCGCGCCCCAATGCCGCAATGGCCGCGAGGCCGTTGTGCAGCACTTCGCGCGCTTCGTCCAGGAAGATGCTCTGCAGGTCGTCTTCGTCCAGCTCGGTCACTTCGGTGTCCGGCAGCGCCTCGAGCGGTGCCGGGCCGGTGATCTTCGCGGTCCAGCTGTCGGTGGCGCGGCGGAACTCCTCGATCGGCGTGGCCGGCTTGTTCTTCGGCGTGGCCAGCGCGGCCAGGCGCGCGGCGATCTGCGCGTCGATTTCGTCGGCGCTCAGGAGGGATTCGGCACGCGGCGGTGTGACCGCGGCGGATGTCGGCGCGAGGGCCACCGGCGCGGCCACGGGTGCGGCCAACGGTGCGGCAACAGGCACGGCGACGGGAGCGACAGGTGCCGGCTCCGCCACCTCTTCGGCCTCCGCCGCCTGGCGGCCCATGAGCGGCTTGAGTTCGCCCGTCTTCTCGTCGAACACGAACAGCCGCTTGGCCAAGGTCGGCTGGTAGCCCAGCATGTCGATCAGGAAGCCGAGCGCGCCGAGGTTGTTGCCCAGCGAGTCGAAGGCCCCCGACTCATCGGCGGGCTCGCTGCCGGCCATCAGTTGCTCGACGTTGTCGCGCATGCGCTGCACGGTCTGCGCCGCCTGCTCCAGGCCCAGCACCGAGAACACGCCACGCATCTGCATCAGTTGCGTCGGCACCGTGCGCAGCAGCGTCTTCTCTGCCGGCCGGCGGAAGAACTGGTCGAGCGACTTTTCCAGCTCGCCAAGGTGGGCACGCAGTTCATCGACCACGGTGCCCATGGTCTGGCGATCGCTCACGCGGCGATACAGCTCTTCCATCCACGACTCGAGCGGCTCCGACTGGCCGCTCTCGCGTGCACGCTCGATGCGGCCGGCCAATTGCACGGTGCGCGCGGTGAGCTGCCGGTCATGCGGGTCGAGGTCTTCGAAAGCGGCCTCGAGGTACAGCACCGAGGTGGCGACTTCCATCGCCAGTTCGGTCTTCGGCGGCTTGCCGGACTTGATGGAAGACTCCACCGCGTTGGTCAGCGCCTGCGCCATCGGCAGGCTCGGCGGATGCAGCTTCTGCAGCGACTCGGCCAGCTGGGCGAAGGTGTCCGCCACCTGCCGCAGGCGCGTCACGTCGCCGCCGGACAAGGCCGACCACATCTCCTTGGCAGTCTCGATGCGCTTGCGCGCCTGCGCCAGCACGACCGGGTCGAAGCGGCCGAACTGCTCGGTGGCGTAGTCGACCGCACGCTCGCCGGCGATGCCCCATGCCGCACGCACGGCGCGCAGGATGCGGGCTTCATCGCGAATGCCCGGCACGGCCTGGGCGCAGAAGAACAACAGATCGTGCGCAAGCCGCTCCGACACCGTGTTGTCGCTGCGCGCCAGCGTGGCGTACTGCAGCAGCACGCGCGAGGCGGCGCGTTTCACATAGACGTCCGCCGGCACCAGCGCTAGGCCCAAGGCCTCGAAGAAGGCAGCCGCGATGGCCCAGAAGTCCGCCACGTGCGGCACACCCGCGCCGCGCGACAGGCCGACGCAGATTTCCTGCAGCCGGCGCGCGGCCTCGTCGTCGCCGCTCTTGACGACCTTGAGCACCTCGCGGTCGAGCCGCGAGCGCACCGCCGGGTCGTACACCAGCGCCGGCTTGTGGCTTTGCAGCGAGATGTTGGCCCAGTGCCAGGACGTGGTCCACAGGTCGGCCGGATGCACACGCTCGTTGCCGACCAGTTCCAGCACGTCGCGGTACTGCGGGAACAGCGCCACGGAAGACACCGTCTTGCCCGCGAGCATCGCGTTCAGGAAGTCGGCGACGGCAAAACCGGCGCGGTCCATCTTGAGGACGGCCGCCTCGTTGCAGCGCGAGGGCTCCTGCACGAAGCTCTGCACCGCGAATTCCATGGCGCCGAGCACCAGCGCCGGCGCGCGCTGGTCGACCATCTGCAGCGCGCCGACGGCCTGGTGCAACTGTTGCCGCGCGACGCGCAGCTGGCCGATGTCGGCATCGGGCGCGCCGTTGGACTCACGCAGGAATCGCTTCAGCGACTTGCTGGTGGCATCGACCGATTTCTGGATCTCTTCGAGCACCCAGGCCAACGGCCCCAGGTCTTCGGTGGCCGGCGCGATGCCGGCGACGGGGGCGGTGGCAGGAGTCGGCACAGTGGGGGCTCAGGCAGTGAATCAGACGATCTTGAAACGGGACACCGATTGGCGCAACTCTTCGGCCATGTGCGACAGCTCGCGCACCTGGGCGGCCGTGGTCCGCGTGCCTTCTCCGGTCTGTTCCGTCACCGCGAAGATGTGCTGGATGTTGGCAGCCACCACGTTGGCCGAATTGGCTTCGCGGGAGGCGGATTGCGAAATCTGCTCGATCAGCTCTGCGAGGCGGCGCGACACGCGGTCAATCTCGGACAGCGCAGTACCGGCGTTGTCGGACAGCTTCGCCCCTTCGACCACACCCTGCGTGGAGCGCTCCATGGCGCCGACGGCATCCTGCGTGTCGGTCTGAATCGCCTTCACCAGCGCCGAGATCTGGCGCGTGGCGTCTGCGGAACGTTCAGCGAGTCGCTGCACTTCTTCGGCCACCACCGAGAAGCCGCGGCCGGCTTCACCGGCAGACGCTGCCTGGATGGCTGCGTTCAGCGCCAGCACGTTGGTCTGTTCGGTAATGTCCGAGATCAGCTCGGTGATTTCGCCGATCTCCTGCGAGGATTCGCCCAGGCGCTTGATGCGCTTGGAGGTTTCCTGGATCTGGTCGCGGATCGAGTTCATGCCGCCGATGGCGTTCTGCACGGCCTGCAGGCCCGACGAAGCGGCTTCCAGCGACTGGCGCGCCACCGTGGCGGACTCCTGCGCCTGCGAGGACACGCCGTTGATGCGCTCGGCCATCGTCAGCACCGACTGGCCGGTGTCGCGGATCTCGCGCAGCTGTTCCGTCGATGCGGCCAGCAGTTCGGTCGAGGTGTTTTCCACCTGCGACGTGGTGCTCGCCACGCGCGATGCCGTGTTCTGCACGTTGCCCACCAGCAGGCGCAGTTCTTCCACCGTGTAGTTCACCGAGTCGGCGATGGCGCCGGTGATGTCTTCGGTCACCGTGGCTTCCTGCGTCAGGTCGCCTTCGGCCACTGTCTGCAGTTCGTTCATGAGGCGCAAGATGGCAGCCTGGTTGGCGGTGTTCACGCGGCTGGCTTCCTCGCGCTGCATGTCGGCGGCAAGGCGCTCCTGCTCGGCGATGGCGGCACGCTCGCGGCCTTCGCGAACCTGCACGAAACCGATGGCGCCGGCGAGTGCCAGTGCGGCGACCGACAGCACCAGCAGCATCAGGATGGTGCCGGCGCCGAGGCCGGTGCGGGCCGACAGCTTGTCCTGCAGTTCGCCGAGCAGGCCGCGCAGCGGCTCGCTGTCGGTCAGGATCGTGTTTTGCGCTTCGCGTGCGGTCACCAGGCCTTGCAGGTTGCCAAGGATGGAACCGGCCTGGGCGCGCGTCTGCTCGAAGGTCTTGAGGATCTGTTCGAGTTGCGCGCGGGTCTGTGCATCACGCGTCGTCGGCAGGCGCTGTTGCGAGTTGCCGTCGAGCAGGCCCTTGGTCACTTCCTGGAAAGTGTTCAGGTCCTTGCCCAGCAGGAACACGGCGTCGGGGCTCACGCCTTCAACCGTCAGGAATTCGTTGGCCGACTTGCCGATGCGCTGCGTCAGCATCACGAGCTGGCCTGCGGCCGAGATCTCGGGGATGGTGGCGTTCTGCTGCATCTTCAGCGAGGCCACGGTCTCGGCCATTTCAAGCAGGTCGGAGGACTGGCGGTTGATGCCGCGCAGCGCGGTGCCCACCTGGGTCAGGATCTTCTGCTGCGACAGCACCGCCTTGGCGCTGGCATCCGCACGCTGGACCAGCGGCGTGATCTTCGCGAACTCCTCGTCGTACTGGCTGCCCACGCGCTCCAGCTTGAGCGATTCGTCGCCGTTGGCCAGGCCCTGCACGCGACGCGACAAGTCGTCGGCGCTGTCCTTCACTTCGGCGAAGGCCGGCACGCTGCCCACCAGCGCCTGCGAGACCGACTTGGCCAGGCGTTGCGACTGCATCAGCGACTGGCCAGTGGCCGCCACCTGTTGCGCCAGGCGTTCGGCGCGAAGAATCGAGGAACCCGCAACCAGCAGCAGCAACAGCACCACGCCGGCCAGCGCGGCGGCCAGGATGCGCTGCTGGCGCGCCGAGTTGGAGCGCGGCGGCTCGCCCGTCGGGGCGGCGCTGGCTGCGGCGGCTGGGGCGACCAACATCGGCTCCACAGGCATCGACGGCTCCATCGAAGGCGCCACCAGGGGCTCCATCGTCGGCTCGATCGGCGCGGCGTCGCCAGTCACCGGCGCATCGTTGGCCGCAGGGACGGGCTCACCCGCGACATGCGTGGTCGGGGCCATGGCGTCGCGATGCACATGCACGGTTTTTTCGTCCATCGGCTCGACGATCTCGACATCGTCGGGCAGCGGGGCGCCGTCGGCGCGAACCGCCACGCTGTCGTCGTGGGTGGGTAGGAGTTTCTTGAACTTTTCGGCGATGGGGCTCACGGTCAGTCCTCTTTTGATTTCAATGTCCGGCCAGCCGTCAGGCAGCGCCGATGCTCAGGAATTCAGGTTGTTGCGAAAGGGCTTGCAGGTTGACTTCCTGCCACCTGGCGCCATCGGCGTCGATGTAGGCGTGTCCCATCCAGCCCGGCGCGTCGGCATCCGGGGCTGCGGCATCGGTGAAGGCTTCCACGCCGCGCAGGCCGATCAGGCGATCGATCTGCAACGCGCAATTGACTTCCAGCAGTTCGTTGAGCGCCACCAGCCGCGACTGCGCCCGGGTCGCTTCCGTCACCGCCGCGGCGCTGCGCTGGCCGGTGGCGAAGGTGGACAACTGCACCACGCCATAGAGCCCGCCGCGCAGGTTGGCCACGCCGAGGAACCACGGCTCGGTGTAGGGCACCGGCTGCGGTTGTGTCCACGGGAATATTTCGCCCGCATGCCCGAGCGGAAAGAGGTACCTGGCATCCCCCGCCTCGACGGCCAGCCACGAGGCCGACACACCGGTGCTGCGCGCCGCTTGCAGGCGACCCGCAAGGCGGGATTGAAATGCGCGCAGGGCGTCGCGATTGGCCATGGCTTCGCCTCAGGCGAGGGCGCTGATCTTGGACATCAACTCTGCCGCAACGACGGGCTTGACGATGTAGTCCTTCGCCCCCTGGCGCATGCCCCATACGCGGTCCGTTTCCTGGTTCTTGCTCGTGCACAGGATGATCGGCAGGTTCTCGTACTTCGGGTTGCGTGCGATGGCGCGCGTCAACTGGAAGCCGTTCTGGCCGGGCATCACCACGTCCATCAGGATCAGGTCGGGACGCTCTTCTTCGAGGCGGCGCATGGCGTCGTCGGCGTTCTCCGCCGTCTTCACGGCAAAGCCGTTCTTCTGCAACATGTCGGAGAGGAACATCAGTTCCGTCTTCGAGTCGTCAACCACGAGTACTTTGTGAATGGCCATCAGAGGGCTTCCGTTTGAACGAGGCCGAACTGCTGCACGGCTTGCAGCAGCTGGTCTTTGGTGAAAGGCTTGGTGAGGTAGTCCTGCGAGCCGACCATGCGACCGCGCGCCTTGTCGAACACGCCGTCCTTGGAGGACAGCATGACGACCGGCACGGAGGAGAACTGGGCGTTGCGCTTGATGATGGCGCAGGTCTGATATCCGTCGAGGCGAGGCATCAGGATGTCGCAGAAGATCAGGTGCGGCTTGTGGTCGTTGACCTTGGAGAGTGCATCGAATCCGTCTTCGGCCAACAGCACTTCGTGGCCACCCTGCTTGAGGAAGATCTCGGCGCTGCGCCGAATCGTGTTGCTGTCATCAATCACCAGCACTTTGTAACCGGATGCATGGGTGCTCATGGCGCACGCTCCTCATATAGAGACTTCGATCAATACCGCGCCGATACGTTCGGCGCTTCATGAAGCGCAGCCCTATGCCATGCTTCAGATTTCAACCATTTCAAAGTCTTCCTTGCGAGCGCCACACTCCGGGCAAGTCCAATTCATGGGGACCTCAGCCCAGGCTGTACCAGCCGCAATACCGTCCTCCGGCACCCCTGTCGCTTCGTCGTAGATCCACCCGCAAATCAGGCACATCCAGGTTTTCGTATTCATCGCAGCTTAAAGTCCCTGTTCATAGAATGCAACGATTGTATCTAGACGTTTCACAGTTCCCTGTGACAAGCGTCTCACTTATGCCACCATCGAGGTGACTCACCACGGCGCATGAAAACTTACCTATTACCTTCACGAGCCGCGAGTGATGCGGCCGATCTTACCGGGGCCTCCGACGACGAAAACCTGGCGTCGGAGGAGGACCTCAACCCGCCCTGCGTGCTGGTCTTCAATGCCAGCGATCCCAGTGGCGCCGGCGGCCTCGCCGGCGATGCGCTGGCGATGGCATCGGTCGGTGCGCACATGCTCCCCGTGGTCACCGGCGCCTACGCACGCGACACCGCGGAAATCTTCGAGCACTTCCCTTTTGACGAAGAGGCCGTTGCCGAACAAGCCCGCGCCATTCTTGAGGACGTGGAGGTGCGACTGATCAAGGTCGGTTTCGTCGGCACCCCCGAGAACCTCAGCACGATTGCGGAAACTGCCAGCGACTATCCCGATCTGCCGCTGGTTGCCTACATGCCCAACCTTTCATGGTGGGAAGAAAACCAGATCGAGCCCTATCACGATGCCTTCCGCGACCTGCTGCTGCCGCAGACCACGGTGTTGGTCGGCAACCACAGCACGCTGTGGCGTTGGCTGCTCCCCGACTGGACCGGTGATCGCAGCCCCACGGCACGTGACATTGCCCGGGCTGCTGGCGAACACGGCGTGCCTTACACGCTCGTGACGGGCATCGTACTGCCCGACCAGTTTTTCGACAACGTATTGGCCTCGCCGCAAGCCGTCCTGGCCAACGAGAAATACGAAAGGCTCGAAGCCGTGTTCTCGGGCGCGGGCGATACCTTGTCGGCCGCGCTGGCCGCGCTGCTTGCGAGCGGCACCGACCTCACCGCCGCCACCGCCGAGGCGCTGAGCTACATGGACCGCTGCCTCGACGCCGGCTTCCGCCCCGGCATGGGCCACGTGCTGCCGGACCGGCTGTTCTGGGCGCAGACCGAGGAAGACGATGAGGAAGATGGCGACGCGGGTCCCGCAGATCCGATCGACTTCGCATTGCCGCCGCACGATACGCGGCACTGACACCCGCTCGCGCCGCAAGGGCGAGAATCCACGCCCATGACTGACCGCAACGACATACTTTTCGAGCGCGCCCGCGCCGTGATTCCTGGTGGCGTGAATTCACCCGTCCGAGCCTTCAAGGCCGTGGGCGGCACGCCCCGCTTCATCACCCGCGCGCAGGGCGCGTACTTCTGGGATGCGGACGGCAAGCGCTATATCGACTACATCGGCTCCTGGGGTCCGATGATCCTGGGGCATGGCCATCCGGCCGTGGTCGAGGCGGTGCAGAAGGCCGTGCTCGAAGGCTTCTCGTATGGGGCGCCCACCGAACGCGAGATCGAACTGGCCGAGGCCATCCTCGCGCTGGTGCCCTCGATGGAAATGGTGCGCCTCGTGAGTTCCGGCACAGAGGCTGCGATGAGCGCGCTGCGCCTGGCGCGGGGCGCCACCGGCCGCAAGTACATCATCAAGTTCGAAGGCTGCTATCACGGCCATGCCGATGCGCTGCTGGTCAAGGCCGGCTCCGGCCTCGCGACCTTCGGCAACCCGACCTCCGCGGGCGTGCCGCCAGAAGTCGTGCAACACACGCTGGTCCTCGAATACAACAACCTCGCGCAACTGGAAGAAGCCTTTGCGTTGCACGGCCACGAGTTGGCCTGCCTGATGATCGAGGCCATTGCGGGCAACATGAACTTTGTGCGCGCCACGCCCGAGTTCGCCAGGCGCTGCCGCGAGTTGTGCACGCAGCATGGCGCGCTGCTGGTGTTCGACGAGGTGATGACGGGCTTTCGCGTGGGCCTGCATGGCGCACAAGGCGTGCTCGGCATCACGCCGGACCTCACGGTGCTCGGCAAGGTCATCGGCGGCGGCATGCCGCTCGCGGCCTTCGGCGGACCGCGCGCCATCATGGAGCAATTGGCCCCGCTCGGCCCGGTCTACCAGGCCGGCACGCTCTCCGGCAACCCGGTGGCCACGGCCTGCGGCCTCGCGACGCTCAAGGAAATCGCCAAGCCCGGCTTCTATGAAGCACTGGGCTTGAAGACGCGCTCATTGATCGACGGCCTGAAGTCCGCCGCCGCGGCCGAAGGCCTGCCCTTCAGCGCCGACAGCGAAGGCGGCATGTTCGGCTTCTTCCTGTTCGACGAATTGCCGCAGAACTACGCCGCGGTGATGACCACCGACAACAAGAAGTTCAACACCCTGTTCCACGGCCTGCTCGACCGTGGCGTCTACATCGCGCCCGCGTTGTATGAGGCCGGCTTCGTGAGCGCCGCGCACAGCGACGAAGACATCGCCGCCACCGTCGAAGCGGCACGCGAGACCTTCAAGGCGCTGTAAGCGCGCCCCTCACAGCAGAGGACGCACCGTCCGAGACTGGCGCAAAAACTTCGCCGAGCGGCGTAGCGAGCGGTTGCAGGGCAAGGCGAACGCAGCGCAGGGACCGGAACGTACTCAAGTACGTGAGGATCCCGAGCAGCGGCTCAACGCCGCCCTGCGACCGCGCAGTAGCCGAGCGGCGAAGTTTCAGTGCCTGAAGTGGCGAACGCCGCTCAGGACCATCACGACGCCACGCTCATCCGCAGCATCGATCACTTCCTGGTCGCGCATCGACCCACCTGGCTGAATCACAGCCGTCGCACCCGCATCGACAACGACATCGAGTCCATCGCGGAACGGAAAGAACGCATCGCTCGCCACCGCGGTGCCTGCCAGCGACAGCCCCGCATGCTCGGCCTTGATGCTGGCGATGCGCGCCGAGTCGAGCCGGCTCATCTGGCCCGCGCCGACACCCATCGTCATGCCGCCCGCACAGAAGACGATGGCGTTGCTCTTCACGTACTTGGCGACCTTCCAGGCGAACAGCAGGTCCTGCAACTGCTCGGCCGTCGGCTGCTTCTTGCTGACCACCTTGAGTTCGCTTTCCGCGAGCACGCGGTTGTCCGCCGTCTGCATCAAGAGACCCGAGCCGATGCGCTTCACATCCACCGCGTTGCGCCCGTTGTCCCAATCCGTCGCGCCGCCAGGCGGCAAGGCGATCTCGAGAATGCGCACGTTGAGCTTGGCCTTGGTGGCCTTGAACACTTCCAGCGCTTCCGGCGTGTAGCCCGGCGCCATCAGCACTTCGACGAACTGCTTGTTGATCTCCTGCGCGGCCGCGACATCCACCGTACGGTTGAAGGCAATGATGCCGCCGAAGGCCGAGGTCGGATCGGTCTTGAAGGCCTTCGAATAGGCCTCGAGCGAATTCGCGCCGATGGCCACGCCGCACGGGTTTGCGTGCTTGACGATCACGCAGGCCGGCACGTCGAAGCTCTTGACGCATTCCCAGGCCGCGTCGGCATCGGCGATGTTGTTGTAGCTGAGTTCCTTGCCCTGCAACTGCTTCGCGCTCACGAGCGAGCCTGGCGCCGGGTACAGGTCGCGATAGAACGCGGCTTGCTGGTGCGGGTTCTCCCCGTAGCGCAGGTCCTGCAGCTTGATGAAGCGGCCGTTGCTCTGCGCCGGGAACAGCGAGCGCCTCGGCGATGGCTGGCCCACGCTGGCGTCGAAGTCGATGCCCGAGAGGTAGTCGCTGATGGCGCCGTCGTAGTCGGCGATGCGATTGAACGCGGCCACCGACAACGTGAACTTCGTCTTGTCGCTGAGCTTGCCGTCGGCCTTCAGTTCGGCCAGCGCGCCCGGGTATTGCGAGGCGTCGGTGAGCACGCCGACGTCCTTCCAGTTCTTGGCCGCGCTGCGCACCATGGCCGGGCCGCCGATGTCGATGTTCTCGATGGCGTCCTCCAGCGTGCAGCCGGTCTTGGCTACCGTGGCTTCGAAAGGGTAGAGGTTCACCACCAGCAGGTCGATGGTGTCGATGCCGTGCTCCTGGATGGCGGCCACGTGCGCTGGCACATCGCGGCGCGCGAGCAGGCCACCATGGATCTTGGGATGCAGCGTCTTCACGCGGCCATCGAGCATTTCCGGAAAGCCGGTGTGGTCGGCCACCTCGGTCACCGGCAGGCCGGCATCGGCCAGCAATTTTGCGGTGCCACCGGTGGAGAGGAGTCGGATGCCGAGTGCGTCGAGCGCTTGCGCGAATTCGAGGATGCCGGTCTTGTCGGAAACGGAAAGCAGTGCGGTCAGTGCCATGAATCAGGTTTGGTTGTTATTTGAGGAGCTTGTGCTCGACAAGCTTTTTCCGCAGCGTGTTGCGGTTGAGACCCAGCCATTGCGCGGCGCGCGACTGGTTGCCTTCGGCGCGTGTCATCACCACGTCGAGCAGCGGTTTCTCCACCACCTGCACGATCATGTCGTACACGCCGTCAGGCTCGGTGCCGCGCAAATCGCGAAAGTAGGTCTCCAGACTGCTGCGCACGCAGTCTTCAATTTGTTTTTTGCTCATGTCGGGGTTCTCTTCTTCTCACTCATCCGGCGGCAGTGGCCGCCTCCTCGTCCGGGAGCAGATCTTCGTCCGCGCCCCGGGCTGGCATGCGGTCCGTGTGGACCGCAAGCGCATCAAAAAAGTCCGCGACCGCACGCAGTTGCAAGGCGCAGTCGTCGAGGGTGTTCATGTGGGCGCGGAAGGCTTCGCCCCCCGGCAGCGCGCGCACATACCAGCCGATGTGCTTGCGCGCGGTGCGCACACCGCTGAACTCGCCGTAGAGCGCGTAGTGCGCCTGCAGGTGGTCGAGCATCAGGCGCCGCACTTCCGCGACGAGCGGCGGCGCGAGTTCGCTGCCCGTGGCCAGGTAGTGCGCGATCTCGCGAAAGATCCATGGCCGTCCTTGCGCAGCGCGTCCGACCATCACCGCATCCGCGCCAGTGAGCGCCAACACATCGCGCGCCTTTTGCGGTGACGTGATGTCGCCGTTGGCCACCACCGGCACACGCACCGCGGCCTTGACCGCCGCGATGGTGTCGTACTCGGCGTCGCCCTTGTAGCCCTGCTCGCGCGTGCGTCCATGCACGGTGAGCATCTGCACGCCGGCCGCTTCGAAATCGCGCGCCAGCTTGACCGCGTTGCGATGGTCCGCACTCCAGCCGGTGCGCATCTTCAGGGTCACCGGCACGCCATGCGGCGCCGCCGCATCGACCACTGCCTGCACGATTTCCAGCGCCAGCGGCTCGTCGCGCATCAATGCGGAACCGGCCCACTTGTTGCAGACCTTCTTGGCCGGACATCCCATGTTGATGTCGATGACCTGCGCGCCGCGGTCGATGTTGTAGGCGGTGGCCTCCGCCATCATGGCCGCTTCGGTACCGGCAATCTGCACTGCGATCGGGCCGGGCTCGCCCTCATGGTTGGCGCGGCGCGAGGTCTTGAGCGTGTTCCACAACTCCTTGCGCGAGGTCACCATTTCGCTCACCGCGTAGCCCGCCCCCAGTTCGCGGCACAGCATGCGGAACGGCCGGTCGGTCACGCCGGCCATGGGCGCGACGAACAGGCGGTTTTCCAGCGCGATAGGGCCGATCTGCATGGTGGGAGGAGGAAGGGGAGCGAGCGGGGGCTGCTGAAAAATGAGGCACGATTGTACTGGCGCTCGATTTCAGAGACTGAAACAGAATGCGCCGTCATGGCTATCGTTCATTCGCTTGACATGCGCATCTCGCGTTTTCCCACACGCCGATATTGCGACACGTTCCTATACTCCTGCGCACATGCAAGCATGGTTCGACTCCCTCCTCGCGTTGCTGGCGCTTCCGCAGTACGGCCTGTCGTCGCTGTTTTTTGTTTCGTTCGTTTCGGCTACGTTGTTGCCGCTGGGCTCGGAGCCCGCGCTGTTCGGATTGCTCAGGCTCAGCCCCGACATGTTCTGGCCCGCGATCTTCGTGGCGACCGCAGGCAACACGCTGGGCGGCGCGGTCGACTGGTGGATGGGTTACGGCGCGCACGAGATTGCAGATAAGTACTCACACTCCAAGCATCACGTGCGCGTGCTGGGCTGGCTCGAAAGGCTGGGGCCCAAGGCCTGCCTGCTCGCCTGGTTGCCGCTTGTCGGCGACCCGCTCTGCGCCGTGGCCGGGTGGCTCAAGCTGCCGTTCTGGCCATGCGTCTTCTACATGGCCATCGGCAAGTTTGCGCGCTACCTGACGATGACGGTGGCCCTCTTGTATATCTGGCCGAGCTGAGTTCAGCTCAACTCAACAGTCCGTAAGGCCCGCCGCGCTCCAGCGCACGCTGGTACGCCGGGCGCGCGTGAATGCGTTCAAGGAACGCCATCAACTTCGGCCTCGATGCATCCAGCCCGCCGCGCGCTTTGGCGGCTTCAACGGGAAAGCTCATCTGGATGTCCGCACCGGTCAACGCATCGCCAGCAAACCATTCACTCTTGCCCAATTCGCCTTCCATGAAGTCGAGATGGGCTGCGATGTTCGGCATGACGAACCGGCTCTTCGCCTTGTCGGCAATGCCCTTCGCGATCGGCTTGGCGAAGAAGGGCATGTCGCTGCTCTCGATCCGATCGAAGACCAGCTTCATCAGCAGCGGAGACATGGCCGAGCCTTCGGCGAAGTGCAGCCAATAGCGGTAGCGCACTGCCTCCGGTGAACCTGCCACCGGCGCCAACCTGCCCTGGCCGAAGCGCTCGATGATCGTCTCGATGATCGCGCCCGATTCGGCCAGCACCAGGCCGTCGTCAGTGGTCACTACAGGCGACTTGCCCAGCGGATGCACCTTGCT
The DNA here is from genome assembly GCF_018449755.1 of Variovorax sp. dw_954. Lineage (NCBI taxonomy): Bacteria > Pseudomonadati > Pseudomonadota > Betaproteobacteria > Burkholderiales > Comamonadaceae > Variovorax > Variovorax sp. dw_954. The sequence continues at coordinate 62,745 of NZ_JAAVVD010000017.1, forward strand.
CAGTTCGGGCGGCGCGAGCATCGTCTTCGCATCGCGCTGGTAGTGCACGATCTCGTACGGAAGGCCGAGTTCCTCGAGCAGCCAGAGGACGCGTTGCGAGCGCGAGTTGTTGAGGTGATGGACGGTGAGCATGGACGGGGGCCTGATGGGACGGCGCAGTCTATGTCAGCGTGTGCCGAAGCGCTCGCCGACGCGATGAACGGTGCACCGCTACCATCGATGCCACACGCGGCATTCCGGTCGCATCACCCTGCGCCCTCATGGATCGCCCGTCGACTCTCTACAACGCATCGGCCGATGCACTCACGCCCCGCGGCCGCCGCGCCCTCGCCGCAATCATGGTGGCCGTTCTGCTGGCCACGCTCGACACGGCCATCGCCAACACCGCCCTGCCCGCGATCGCGGCCGACTTGCTGGCCGCGCCGGCGGCCTCGGTCTGGGTCATCAACGCCTACCAGCTCGCGATGGTCGCGACCATCCTGCCGCTCGCGGCGCTGGGCGACATCGTGGGGCACCGGCGCATCTACATCGGCGGGCTCGCGATCTTCACGCTCGCCTCGCTGGCCTGCGCGCTCGCCACCACGCTGCCTGCACTCGCGGCCGCACGCGCGCTGCAGGGCCTCGGCGCCAGCGGAATCATGAGCGTGAATGCCGCACTGCTGCGCTTCATCTATCCGCCGCATCGGCTCGGCCGCGGCGTGGGCCTCAATGCGCTGGTGGTGGGCATCGGCTTCGCGGTCGGGCCGAGCGTGGCCTCGCTGGTGCTGAGCGTTGCGCCATGGCCGTGGCTGTTCGGCATCAACGTGCCGCTCGGCATTGCAGCGCTGGCGGTCGCCATGCCGTCTCTGCCGGCCTCGCCGCGCGGCACGCACGGCTTCGACAAGCTCGCGGCCGTCTACAACGTGGTGGCCTTCACGGCGCTGATCCTCGCATTGGGTTCGGCCGCGCAGCGCGAGCCGATGGGCTGGTGGCTGGGCGCGCTCGCGGTGGCATTGGTGTTCGGCATGCTGCTGGTGCGACGCGAGCATGGCCGGCCCTCGCCGATCCTGCCGGTCGATTTGTTCCGACGCCCAGCCTTCGCGCTGTCGTCGATCACCTCGGTCTGCACCTTTGCCGCGCAGGGGCTGGCTTTCGTCTCTCTACCGTTCTACTTCGAAGGCGTGCTGCATCGCAACCAGGTCGACACGGGTTTCCTGATGTCGCCGTGGTCGCTGGTGGTGGCCTTTGCCGCGCCGCTCGCGGGCCGGCTCGCCGACCACTATCCGCCGGGGATGCTGGGTGGCATCGGCCTCGCCGTGCTGAGCGCGGGCATGGTCTCGCTGGCGCTGCTGCCGGCCGACCCCAGCGTGCTCGACATCGCGATCCGCATGGCGATCTGCGGCGCGGGCTTCGGCTTCTTCCAGGCACCCAACCTGCGCGCCCTCATGTCGGCCGCACCGCCCGAGCGTGCCGGCGGTGCGAGCGGGACCATCGCCACTTCACGCTTGCTGGGCCAGGCCACGGGCGCCGCATTGACCGCGCTGTGCTTCAGCCTGGCCGGCGTGCACGGCGCAACGAATGCGCTGTGGCTGGGCGCGGCCTTCGCGGCGGTGGCGAGCGTGACCAGCGGCTTGCGGCTGGTCGTCGCCAAATAGAAGAAAGCGGCCCTGCGAACGAGGCCGCAATCGCATCAAGGGCTGAACAGGAAGTTCATCACGTCGCCATCCTTGACGACGTATTCCTTGCCTTCGCTGCGCATCTTGCCCGCGTCCTTCGCGCCCTGCTCGCCCTTGAAGGCGATGTAGTCGTCGAAGGCGATGGTCTGGGCGCGGATGTAGCCCTTCTCGAAATCGCCGTGGATCACGCCGGCGGCTTGCGGGCCGGTGTCGCCGATGTGGATGGTCCAGGCGCGCACTTCCTTCACGCCGGCGGTGAAGTAGGTCTGCAGGCCCAGCAGCTTGAACGCGGCGCGGATTAGGCGGTTGAGGCCCGGCTCGTCCTGGCCGATCTCGGCAAGGAACATCTTCTTGTCCTCGTCGTCCATGTCGGCGAGTTCGGCTTCGATCTTGGCGCAGATGGCGACGACGGGCGCGCCCTGCCTGGCGGCATATTCGCGCAGGCGGTCGAGGTAGGGGTTGTTATCGAAGCCGGTCTCCGACACGTTGCCTACGAACATCGCCGGCTTCGCCGTGATCAGCGTGAAGGACTTGACCAGCGGCATCTCTTCCTTCGAGAACTCGAGCGCGCGCACCGGGATGTTCTCGTTCAACGCCTTCTGGCAGCGCTCCAGCAGGCCGACTAGCTTCTGCGCGTCCTTGTCGCCCGAACGCGCCACCTTGGTGTGGCGGTGCAAGGCCTTCTCGACCGTCGAGAGGTCGGCCAGGCAGAGCTCGGTCTGGATCACTTCGATGTCGGAGATCGGGTCGACCTTGCCGGCCACGTGGATCACGTTGTCGTCGTCGAAGCAGCGCACCACGTTGACCGTGGCATCGGTCTCGCGGATGTGGGCGAGAAACTTGTTGCCCAGACCTTCGCCGGTGCTCGCACCCGCCACGAGGCCTGCGATGTCGACGAACTCGACGATGGCCGGCACGATGCGCTCGGGCTTGACGATCGCGCTGAGCTGCGCCAGGCGCGGGTCAGGCACTTCCACCACGCCGGTGTTCGGCTCGATGGTGCAGAAGGGATAGTTTTCCGCCGCGATGCCTGCCTTGGTCAATGCGTTGAAAAGGGTGGACTTGCCGACGTTCGGCAAGCCGACGATGCCGCACTGGAGACTCATGGCGGGGTTCTTTCAGGGAATCTGGGGAGCCGGCGATTTTAGCGGCCGGGGCATTGGGCACGTTACGGCTATTCGAAGCGGTAGTTGGCCGCGACAGGCTGGCCGACCTTCAGCATGTAATCGATGCCTTGCAGCACGATCGCGTTCATGCCGAAGGTGACCGCACCGTCGACGCGCGCATTCTGCCGGTAGGTGCGCAACATGTCGCCCACCTCGGGGCTGCTGATGGCGGTCTTGGGATCGATGTCGGGCATCGGGCAGCGCGGACAGGGCTTGACCGGCTGCAGCAGCGCCTCGCCCTCGCCCGTCGCGATGTGCATGGTCTCCAGGCGGTCCTCGTCCTGTGCCTCGACACCGGCCAGCACGATGTTGGGCCGGAACCGTTCCATGACGACTGCCTCGTGGCCCTCGGCGACCAGCTTCTCGTTGAGCTCCGCCAGCGACGCCTCGCTCGCCACCAGCAACGCAAAGCCATCGGCAAACTGGTTCTGGGCCTCGACACCATCGGTCCACTTCAGGCTGGAGATGCGCTTGTGCTCTGGGTCGAAGCGCACCAGGCGCAGCTTCTGCGGCTTTCCGGGCTCCGAGAGGAAATCGCTGAACCACTGGGCCGCGACGTCGCCCATGTCGTAGGCCGCCACCTCGTCGCTCCACACCCGCACGCGCATCGGCTGCTCGACCCGGTCGTAGGCGACGTGCAGCGCCAGCATGCCGGGGGCGCGCAGCACCATCTCGAACTGCTTGAGCTTGGGCTGGATCAGCGCCATCCGGGGCAGTTCCCGCTGCGAGACGAACTCGCCCCCGGCGTCGACCACCATCCAGGCGCGGTCGAACTCCAGGCCGGTTTCGGTCAGCAGCACTTCCGGCAGGTCCACCCCGGCACAAGACTTGACCGGGTAGACGAGAAGACGGGCGATGGTGGCCTGGAGATCGAAGGCGGCAGATGTCACGAATGGATCCTTGGGGAAGAAGCGGGATTCTCCCGCAGTCCACGCCGCCCAGCCCCAACTCCTACAATCCCGCGATGGCTCTTCCCCCCGAGGTTTGCATTCGCGGCGCCGGCATCGTCGGCCGCACACTGGCGCTTCTGCTCGCGCGCGAGCGCGTGCGCGTAGCCCTCGTCGCGCCGGCGACCCGCTCGAGCCAGGACGACGTGCGCGCCTATGCGCTCAATACCGCCTCGCGCACCATGCTCGAATCGCTGCGCGCCTGGCCCGACGATGCGCACGCTACCGCCGTGCGCGAGATGCAGGTGCATGGCGACGACGGCGGGCGCGTGCAGTTCGATGCGCAGCGCCAGAAGGTCGACGCGCTGGCCTGGATCGTCGATGTGCCCGCGCTGGAACGCCAGCTGGCCGATGCCGTGCGCTTCCAGCCCATGATCGACGTGCGTGAAACTCCGGTCCCGGCCGCACTGACCGTGGTCTGCGAAGGCAAGGGCAGCGCGACGCGCGAGGGCCTGGGTGTGCGCTATGAGGTCACCCGCTACCCGCAGCACGCCATTGCGGCCCGCCTCGAAGCCGAGCGCCCGCACGATGGCATGGCCCGCCAATGGTTCAACGACAAGGGCGAGGTGCTGGCCTTGCTGCCCCTCGGCGGCGCGGCCGGCCGGCAGGTGGCGCTGGTGTGGTCGGTCGACCAGTTCCGCGCGCCCGAACTGATGGCGCAGGACGCCGCCCAGTTCGCGGCGGCGTTGGGCCAGGCCACGCGCAACGCCCTCGGCGCCCTCACGCTCACCAGCGAACGCGCCGCCTGGCCGCTGCAGCGCGCCATGGCCGACCGCTGGACCGGCGCCTTCCCGGACGGCAAGTCCTGGGCCCTGGCCGGCGATGCCGCACACACCGTGCACCCGCTGGCCGGCCAGGGCCTGAACCTCGGCCTGGCCGACGCCGCCGCACTGGCCGGCGTCCTCAAAGACCGCGAATACTGGCGCAGCGTGGGGGACCCGCGCCTGCTGCGCCGCTACGAACGCGCCCGCCGTGCCGACGTGCTGGCGATGAGCCTCACCACCGACGGTCTCCAGCAACTTTTTTCGCAGACCGTGGATCCAATCCCCACGTTGCGCAACTGGGGCATGCGCGGCTTCAACCAGACCCAACTGCTCAAGAACTGGATCGCCCGGCAGGCCATGGGCCTTCGCTGATCCACCAACAAGTCCAACCATGATGAAGCTCGCTCGCAACCTCCTCGCTACCCTGGCCTTCGGCAGTGTTCTTGCCGTCACGCTGCAGGCACACGCCGGCGAAGCCGAGATCCGCAAGAACCTGGCCGCACGCATCCCGCAATTCGCCAAGATCGACGAGATCACCAAGTCGCCGATGCCGGGCCTCTTCGAAGTGCGCATCAACGGCTTCGAGATCTTCTACACCGACGCCGACGGCAACTACTTGCTGCAGGGCAACCTGATCGACGTGAAGGCGCGCCGCAACCTGACCGAGGAGCGCGTCGAGAAGCTCAGCGAAGTCGCCTTCGACAAGCTGCCCGTCAACGACGCCTTCAAGATCGTGCGCGGCAACGGCAAGCGCAAGCTGGCGGTGTTCGAGGACCCGAACTGCGGCTACTGCAAGCACTTCGAGCGCGACATGAAGAACGTCGACAACGTCACCGTCTACCTGTTCCTCTACCCGGTCCTGGGCCCGGATTCGACCGTCAAGTCGAAGAACATCTGGTGCAGCAAGGACAAGGCGAAGAGCTGGAACGACTGGATGTCCGGCGAGGTCAAGCCGCAGGACGCACCCGCCAACTGCGACACGGCGGCGCTTGAGCGCAACGTCGCCTTCGGCCGCAAGTACAACATCACGGGCACGCCCACGCTTATCTTTGCGGACGGCACGCGCGCACCGGGCGCCATTCCGGCAGCCCAGGTCGAGAAACAACTCGCCGCGGCCAATTGATGGCGCCGGCCGTTGCCACCCCGCGCCGCAAAGCGCCGGCGCTGCGCTACCGCGTCGAATGCGCCGACCGCCACGCGCACCTGTTCGCCATCACGCTCACCATCGACAGCCCGGCCGCGCTGCAGCGCGTGTCGCTGCCGGTGTGGATACCGGGCAGCTACCTGGTCCGCGAATTCGCCAAGAACCTGCAGAAGCTGAGCGCATCGCAAGGCCGCCGCGCGCTGGCCATTCAGCAGCTCGACAAGCACAGCTGGCAAGTCGACTGCGCCGCCGGCAAGACGCTCGTGCTGCGCTACGAGGTCTGTGCCTACGACCATTCGGTGCGCACCGCCTGGCTCGATGCCGACCGCGGCTTCTTCAATGGCACCAGCCTTTGCCTGCGTGTCGAGGGGCAGACCGAAAACCCGCACGGCATCGAGATCGTCGCGCCCGAACCCGTGCCCGGCGGCGCACAGTGGTCCTGCGCCACCGCCCTGCACGGCGTGGTGACCGACGCCCAGGGTTTCGGCCTGCATTGGGCCGCCAACTACGACGAACTGGCCGACTCGCCGGTCGAGATGGGCGCCTTCTGGAGCGCCGACTTCAGCGTCTGCGGCGTGCCGCATTGCTTCGTGGTCGCTGGCGCCACCGCATCCTTCGACGGCGACAAGCTGATCGCCGACACCCGCGCCATCTGCGAGACCGAGATGCGCTTCTGGCATGGCGACAAGGTCGGCAAGCGCGGCGGTCCGAGCGCGCCTTTCGACCGCTACGTGTTCATGCTGAACGCCGTCGACGACGGCTACGGCGGCCTCGAGCATCGCCATTCCACCGCGCTGATCTGCACCCGCCGCGACCTGCCGCAACTCGAAGCCCGCAAGCAGCCCGAGGGCTACACCACGCTGCTGGGCCTGATCAGCCACGAGTACTTCCACACGTGGAACGTGAAGCGCCTGCGACCCGCGGAATTCGCGCGCTACGACTACGGGCAAGAGAACCACACCGAACTGCTCTGGCTCTTCGAAGGCTTCACCAGCTACTACGACGACCTGCTGCTGCGCCGCGCGGAACGCATCGACAACGCGGGCTACCTGAGGCTCATCAACAAGACCATCAACGGCGTGCTGCAGTCTCCCGGGCGCTTGGTGCAGTCGGTGGCGCAGGCCAGCTTCGATGCCTGGATCAAGTACTACCGGCAAGACGAGCAGACGCCCAACAGCACCATCAGCTACTACACCAAGGGCTCGCTGGTCGCACTGTGCTTCGACCTCACGCTGCGCCGCGAAGGCAATGGCTCGCTCGACGATGTGATGCGGCTGTTGTGGAACGTGAGCGCGGGCGGCCCGATCACCGAGGCCGACTTCGCCAGCGCGTTGCTGGCCATCGGCGGCCGCACCTTCGACGAGGAGATGGCAGCCTGGGTGCATGGCACCGACGAGCTGCCCCTGTCGGAGTTGCTGCGCGCACACGGCGTGGCCGCGCTCGACGACCCGTCGCAGCGCGCGCAGGAACTGGGCCTGCGCGTCAGCGAGACGAACGGCAGCGTGCAAGTGAAGGTCGTGCTGCGCGGCGGCGCGGCCGAGCAGGCCGGCTTCGCAGCCAACGACGAATGGCTCGGCATCGAAGTGCCCGCGAAAAAGGGCCACCCCGCGCAGGCCTGGCGCATCACCAAGCTGGACGACCTGGCGCTCTACCTCGGTCCGCAGAAGAAGATGACGGCGATCGTCGCGCGCGACCGGCGCATCCTGCGGCTGCCGCTCACGCTGCCGACGGGGTTGACGACCTGGCGCCTGTTCGCGCAAGACCCCGCGCTGCTCGCGGCCTGGCTCGTGGACTGACCCGCTTCAGCTCGTGCGACCGGCCACGGCCAGCGCGAACACGAGCACGCCGAGGACGAGATTCAACGCGACCAGCATGCGGATCAAGTGAAGCCGCTTGGCCGCGGCAGGCCACTCCCTGACCGCGATTGCGCGCCGCAGCTTCGGATAGATGCCAAAGCGGATGTGGCCATACACGGCCATCATCACCAACCCGATTCCAAGCATCGCATGCACGTTCCAGCGCGCCGCGCCCATGCCGCCTGCGAACGTGATCATCACGAAGCCGCTCAGCAGCAACAGCACGATCGCCACGTTCACCCCCACGAAGAAACGCCCCAGCGCCGCGGCCAGCATCGGCAGGCGCAACGGCGGCTCCAGCACGGCCACCGCCGCGGGGCGTACGGCAAAGTGCATCACCGCCATTCCGCCCACCCAGAAGGCGGCCGAGGCCAGGTGAAGGAACAACAGCACGGCGCTTATCAAGCTCATCGGGGCACCTCTTGCAGAGCGTCGAGTGTGCACCGCGCGGGCTGCCCCGTCTCGCTATAGTCGTTCGATCCCGCTTTCCCCATTCCCTCCCATTCCTCCCCATCCCAACGGAGACCACCATGAGCTACGAGAACATCGAAGTGCGCACCGAGGCCGGCACAGTCGGCATCATCACGCTGAACCGTCCCAAGGCGCTCAACGCACTCAACGATGCATTGATGACCGAACTGGGCAGCGCACTCAAGGCCTTCGATGCCGACGAAGCCATCGGCTGCATCATCGTCACCGGCAGCGAGCGCGCCTTTGCGGCGGGCGCCGACATCCGCGCCATGGCCAGCTACAGCTTCGCCGACGTCTACAAGGGCGACTTCATCACCCGCAACTGGGAAATCATCCGCTCGATCCGCAAGCCCGTGATCGCCGCGGTGGCCGGCTTTGCGCTCGGCGGCGGCTGCGAGCTGGCGATGATGTGCGACTTCATCATCGCGGCGGACAACGCGAAGTTCGGCCAGCCCGAGATCAAGATCGGCGTGATCCCCGGCGCCGGCGGCACGCAGCGCCTGCCGCGCGCGGTCGGCAAGAGCAAGGCGATGGACATGGCGCTCACCGCCCGCATGATGGACGCGGCCGAGGCCGAACGCGCCGGCCTGGTCAGCCGCGTGGTGCCCCTCGACAAGCTGGCCGACGAGGCGCTCGGCGCGGCGCTGGTCATTGCGGGCTTCTCGCGCATAGCGGTGATGGCGGCCAAGGAGTCGGTCAACCGCGCCTTCGAAAGTGGCCTCAGCGACGGCGTGATGTTCGAGCGCCGACTGTTCCATTCGCTGTTCGCGACCAACGACCAGAAGGAAGGCATGGACGCGTTCGTGAACAAGCGCGAGCCGACGTTCACGCACACCTGATTCGCACGGCCGGCGCGTAAGGGGTGCAGCGCCCCGGCAAACTGACCCGGGCTCGCTGCTGCGGGGACGGTGACTGGAGGTCGGGTCGCACAGTCCGACGGCGGCCCCGGTCTTATTGCCGGGGCAACGGAGCGGAGTCGGTGTTCGGCGCCTCCGGTTCGGCAGATTGGGCGGCTGGCGGCGCTACAGATTGAGCGGCCGGTGCGGCCGCTCGCGCGGGTTGCGCGGGTTGCGCGGACGGCGCGGTCGGTTGCGCGGGCGGCACAGTCGCGGGGGCAGGCGCCGATTGATTCGACGCAGGCGGCGCCGGGGCAGTCGCGTCGCGCAGCGCCTCGCGCAAGCCATCGAGCGCGCCTTCCGGCGGCTGGCCGGTGGCCGGCGCCGATCCGCCCTCGCGCCAGCGCACCTCGCCACGCGCCAGTTCGAACTGCGCCAGCGGCTTGCCATTGCGCTCCAGCATGACGCGCCATTCCACCTTGTTGCGCAGGGGCTGCGGCCCCACGGCTGCCAATGCTGCGGACCCCATCAGCGTGCCGAGTTCGCCCGCTTCGCCGCGCGTGTAGGTCCGGCTCTCGCCATGCGGGCCGATCACCGTCATGCGGGTCCACTGGCCCAGCGCCGCGAAGGTCGGCGGCTCGCCGGCCTCCGTGCGCACCGGCGACGATGGGGCGGCCCCGGGAGCGATGCTCGCTGCAGCATTGGGAGCCGCCCCAGATGGGGACATGGCCTGCTTCGATGCGCCGGCCTGTAGCGGTGGGGGCGCCATGGCTGCTGGCGGCGTTGGCGCTGGCGCGGCGGCCGCGAATTCGTCGCGTGTGCGCGCATTGCGGCGGTCCGCAGCGGCCGCAGGCGCCGCACCGGAAAGCGCGCGTTCGTCCGCGCGCCGGGACCCGGTGGTCGGCGGCGCGACCGGCGAGGGGCTGGGTGGGCGAGCAGCGCCGGTTCCGGGGAAGGGGATCGGCACCGCCTTGCTGGCAATTTCCTGCGCCTCGCGCTCCGCCTCCTGCGCCTTTCTCAAGGCGGCCTCGATCTCGATGTCGCGCGCTGTCGGCTGCGGAAATGCCAGGCGCGCCGGGGGCTGCTCCGGCGGCAATTCACGCGCCGGAGACATGGTCGGCGGCAATGCGATTTGCGATCCACCTGCGCTGGCGGACGCATCCGCCGCTGGCGCGCTGGGCTCGTCCTTTGCGGCTGCAGGTGCGGCGGGGGCAGCAGGGGTAGCGGGCGCGACAGTACTCAAGGACGGGGCTGTGGGCGCCTGGCTGTCGAGCTGCGGGCCCGGCACGGGCTGACGCTGCCACAGCACACCCACGAGGACGGCGACCAGCACCGTCGCGAAGGCCGCGCGCCATGGCCCACGGGATTTGGCGGGTGCGCCCAAGCCGAGCAGTTGGCGCCACCAGGACCGGTCCAGCGACTCGGTCACCTCCGCGTCGCTCGGCCCGACGGCCTCGTGCGCCATCTGGCGAATGGTCCTGCGCAGGTGGAAACCGGGCACGGCGGCATGGTCCGGCGCGTTTTCAAGCGCACGGCGCAGTGCCGGATCGGGCAGGTCGTCGTCCTCGGGCATGGCGTACTTGTCGTTCATGTCGCGCGCCCCAGTGCAGACAGGTAGCGCTCCATGCAGACGCGCAGTTTCTGCAAGCCGTAGCGCAACCGGCTGCGCACGGTCTCGAAGCCGACGTCCAGGCTGAGGGACATCGCCTCGATGGTGAAGCCCTCCTCCTGCTGCAGCAGGAAGGCGGCGCGTTGTTCGTCTGGCAGTTCGTCCAGGCAGGCCAGCAGGCGGCGACCGGCCGCGCGCCAGAAGGCAATGTCCTCGGTGGATGGATGCTGCGCAGCATCGGCGCGCAGCACGCCGCGGCTGAACAATACGCCCGCCTCCAGCCCGTCGCCGTCCTCGTCGTGGGCATAGAACGACACCTCGCGGCCGCTCAGGCGGAGGCGATCCATTGCCAGGTTGTGCGCGAGGGTGAAGGCCCAGGTCCGCCAGCTGGCGCGCTCCGGCGAAAAACTCGCCCGCGCCTTGACGATCCGCTCCCAGGTTTCCTGGAACACCTCGTCGACCTCCGAGGACAGGCGCACGCCCATCAAGCGGCGCACGAACCGGTACAGCCCGCTCTCGTGGCGGGCGTACAACGCATCGAACGCGGTCCGGTCGCCACCGACGTAGGCAAGCATCAACTGGTCGTCCGGCACCGGGGCATCGGCGCTGGGGGCGTTTTCGGTGTTTTCGGCACGGACGGAGGAGACCGGTGGCATGAAGTGATTCTCACCCGGCCTTGTACGGACGGCGGGACCGGTCGGGGCTGCGGATATTTGTAACAAGCGATCCCCAGCACAAGCCGTCCGGGCAGGCTCCCCTCCGGGCTCGAGAGCCAAAGCCGCATCGACCCAAAAGGGGCTGCAAAGTCGGGCTATAATGCGAGGCTCGGCTCTTTAGCTCAGTCGGTTAGAGCGATGGAATCATAATCCACAGGTCCGCGGTTCGAATCCGTGAAGAGCCACCATCCAACAAAAGCCCGCTATCCATTTGGTAGCGGGCTTTTTGCATGGGTCTCGACCACCGGCGCGCCGGCCGGTCCAAGCTTTTTCGTAAGTAAACGTCACAAAACCCTTAAACTGTTGCAGGCAAGGGAGCGCGTCGCCTGCACGTCACTGGGTCGGGCACCCGGGGCAGCGAGCACACGCGATGGTCGTCCGGCTCACACGGACAGCAGTCAGTTGGTGTTTCAGAAGAAGAACCATGAAGTATTTGCTTTGGGCCCTTGCGCTGGCGTGCGCAGGCTCGGCGTCCGCCCAGGAGCGGATCTGGCGGTGCGGGAACGAATTCATCAACGACCCGCATATCGCGCGGCAGCGGGGGTGCAGGGATACCGGGCTGGGCAAGTCGTCGACGAAGCAGCCCTCGGCGATGACGGTGCCGGTCGATGACGATGGCCACTATCGGGTGCGGGGCACGGTCAACGGCCAGCCCGCGGTATTCCTGGTGGACACCGGCGCAACCTTCGTCGGCATCTCGGACGACCTCGCGCGTCGCGCCAACCTGCAAGGAGGCGCGCCGGTACAGTTCCAGACCGCCAACGGTGTCCAGGCCAGCCGCGTCGTCGAAGGCGTCAATGTGATGGCGGGGTCGCTCGGCGTGCCCAACGGCGTCAAGGTCGCTGTGGGCACAATCGGCCTGGGCAACGACGTCCTGCTCGGGCAGAGTTTCCTGTCGCACTTCGAGATCACGATGAACGGCAAGCAGATGGTGATTCGAAACAGGACTGACTGACACTGGCGCCAGGGAGGCGACGAAAAACATTCAAAACGGTTCACCCGATCCGGCACGGCGAACGGGAAATTACACCGAATACTCACGATGCAGCCAAGTCGTCCGAGAGGGTTGCTTCGCGCGGCGAGACTTGTGCCACTTCCCGCCACATCTGCCTTCGGAGGGCGCTGCGACTGACTTCCAGCAACCGCATCGCAATGCGTTCGCTTGCCCCCGCATGGGTAGCAACGAAGCTATCGTTGCGCCGGTTGCGAATCGCTTCATCGGCCGGGACGCGATAGAGCGAGGTTGCCTTCGGGACATAGGCAAACGTGTTTCGACAGGCGTAGAGATTCCACAGCACCCAGTCTTCCAGCGCGTCCAGATCTAGTTCAAATCCCCCGCGCTCGAGGTAAAGCCTGCGCTCGAACAAGAGCGACTGGATTGCGATGTAGTTGTAGTTGCGCAGGGCCCGGCCATCGAATGGCTGCCGATGTGCCGGATGCATCACATATGCAGCCTCACGATAGTGCTCCGATGGGGAGGATGGATAGTGGGTCAGCACCTCTATCGCCGGGGAATAAGCGGCTACGGCGCCGGGCGCCTCGCCCAGTGCCTGCGCAAGCACTTCGACGTGGTCTGCGAACAGCAGATCGTCATCGTCGAGAAACACACACCAGCGCCCTCGCGCTGCCGCAAGCCCCGCATTGCCTGCCGCTGACCGCCCCGCCTTGCCGATCGCGAAATAGCGAATCGTGCGTCCAGTCACGCTTGCCACCTCATCGACGATCGAGCGCAGCGACTCCGAACCGTCCTCCACGACGACATGCTCGATCTCCGGATAGGTCTGGTGTGCGACCGACAGCATGGCCTGGCGGAGAAATCGGTCTCGACCGCGATAGGTTCGCGTGATGACGCTCACTAGCGGGCGATTGGCTGGCAGCGGTCCCGATTCAACGAAAGCGCCATCGCGCACCCGCTCGTAGTCCCATCCGCGAAACGGGAATGCGCATTGGCTGGCCTTGCGTTGACACAGCACTGTGGGCGCCCTGGCCAGCAGACGCAGGAGGTTCTTGAACACGGCGCGTCGCGCGCCCGGGAAGGTTTGGGTCATTGCCAACAGGGCGAGTCCCATGCCGGGCACGTGGCGCAGGCTTTCGCGGCTGCCGTACTTCACGCGAAGGTAGAGGCTGGCAAAAGTGCTGCCCGTGAACTGCAGCGGCTTGACCTGGCCCGCCGACTCGTAGCTGTAGTGCATGACCACTGCTGCCGGGCAGTAGCGAAGCAAGCCGCCCCGCTGCCTCAAGCGATACGACAACTCCACGTCCTCGCCATACATGAACAGTGCAGGGTCGTAGCCTCCCGCCGCATCGAACGCGCTCCGGCGCAACAACACACACGCATGGCTGTTCCACGTGGTCGTTCCGGTCACAGGATCGTAGACCTTGGGGTGCTCGTATGGCTTCTGCCTGAACTCCCACGCGACGGCGCGCGCGGCGTCGGCTGCCGCCATCGCGACGACGCGAGACAGCGCATCAGGCACAAACTCGAGGTCGATGTTCGCCACCAGGCAGAACTCCGCCGAGCCGCCCGCGAGGCCGGCATTGTGCCCGGCCCCGAAGCCAAGGTTGGGGCGCTCGATCAAGTCGACCGTCATGCCGAGATGCCGCAGGCGCGGGAACACCTCCTGCAATCTGCACGGAGTGCCATCGGTCGACTGGTTGTCGACGAATCGCAGATGGATCCGGACTTTTGGATAGTCGAGCGCCTCCAGGCTGTCGACAAAACTGTCGATCCAGCGCTTGCTGTTGAACGTCACGACGCTCATGTCCACGCGCGGCCATTCCGCTGGCGCGGGGGCCGTCATCGGATCGGCGAATACAGGCCCCGAGGTCAACTCGTTGCGCTCATCGACGAGCGCATCGGATGCGGCCCGATTGAAGGCGTCGTCGGCCCTTGTCCCGGCTGCGAGAATCATCCGGCCTCGTATGCGCTCGACCATGCCGCGCGCCGCCCCTCGCGCTCTGGATCGCCAGCCTTTCAGGCGTTGCCCGGCATCGCGAAAGCGGCCGCGTGCGATCAATCCTGCGAGCCGTACGGGCGCGGTGATGCGCCAGGAACCACTGCGTCGAAGCGCTGCGACCTGTGCCGCCTGCGCATCTCGCTGGTCGGTCAACATTCGCACCTCTGCGTCGCGGATCGCGAGTTTTTCGTCCAGCAAGGCGGCCTGTTCGATCAGCGCATCGACGATGTCGGGCGCGGGGTTCGCCAATCGCTGGCTGCCTCCCTGCATTGCCGCCTGCTGTTCCAGTCGCTGCCCCAATATCTCGAAAATTTCTTGCGCGTGGTCGAGCGCCTCGGCGGCCCCGACGCCTTCAGCCAGTTCCCGAAGCGGTTCAGGCACTCGCGCACCGACCAGCAGCACGCCCAGCCCGTTGGCGTGCGTGAAAGCAAAGCCCGGGAATCGCGCAAGCAGTTCTTCCCATAGCCTGGACGCTCCGGCGTTGGAACGACGAACTTCAATGTTGCTCAACAACACGACGCTGCGGTCGGACAACTTGGGCAACCATGCCTCGAACGAAACCAAGGCCTCGTCACTGGCGTGCAATCGACCGATATGGAGCAGATCGACGCTGCCGTCGCGCAACCGCGTCAGCGCCTGCGCGTCCCCCTTGGGCACCGCAAAGGTACGCGTCGATAGCGCCTGTTCCGCGACAGCCTGACAAAAAGTGTTGAAGGCGTTGCCGGATCGGAGCCCGAGCTCCACAAGCACGGAAGGGCGTAATGCACCAACGACCCACGATGCGAAAGGTATGTGGCCGACCCACGCGCACGGCCAGACCAAGCGCGCAGGCTCGATCAGCGATGCCCTGTCGAGCAATTTCATTGTTCTCTCCCTGACTCGATCCGCAAGCGTCGTGCATGCCGGCTGCGGATCACTGGCAATCCAGAAACAGCAAGGCAAATGTGGCGCCGCTCTGCCTCCCTGAGCCGGCAATTCTCGTTTACAAATGCAGGCCGCAGAAGCGACGGGGCGCACTGGAAAGGGAATTTGGGTTCAGGCCAGACTTGCCGCGCCCTATCGTCGACGCAAGCCTCGGAACCGATGCACTGGGCGGGCGCGAGAGAGCGCCCGATTGGGGCCGGCTAGGAGTCCGCGCGGCAGAAGCGTGACGAACGCGTGATGGCTTGGTAGATTGCGATCCCATGCCCGCAAGCTACCTGCCCTATGAGCCGCAGCAGCAACGACTGCTTCCCGATGCACTGCAAGACTGGTTGCCCGAAGGGCACTTGGCGTATTTCATCAGCGACAGCGTCGACAGTCTTGATCTGAGCGCGTTCCACGCCCGGTATGCCAAGGGCGGCCCGCGCAACCAGCCGTTCCACCCAGCCATGATGGTCAAGGTGCTCATCTACGGCTACGCGACGGGCACCTTCAGCTCGCGCAAGCTGGCGGCCAAGCTCCATGAAGACCTTGCGCTGCGCGTGCTGGCCGCAGACAACTACCCCGCGCATCGCACGCTCTCGGACTTCCGGGCGCTGCACCTGGAGGAACTGGCCGCCCTGTTCGTGCAGGTGGTGCGCCTGGCGCGCGAGTGCGGCCTGGTCAAGCTGGGCACGGTGGCCGTGGACGGCACCAAGCTCAAGGCGAATGCGAGCCGTCACAAGGCCATGAGCTATGACCGCATGGTCAAGGCCGAGGCCGAACTCAAGGCGCAGATCGAGGGCCTGCTCAATCGCGCCAAGGCGGCCGACGACCTGGAGAAAAACGAGCCCGATCTGGACATTCCCGGCGAGATCAAACGCAGGACTGACCGGCTGGCCGCGATCACCGCGGCCAAGCTGCGGCTGGAGCAACGCCAGCGAGAAGCCGATGCGGCCCGCGGGCGCAGCAAGGACGATGAGCGCAAGCCCCGAGACAAGGATGGCAAGCCCAAGCGAGGCAGGCAATTCAGTCGCGACTTCGGCGTTCCCAAGGACAGCGCCCAGGAGAGCTTCACCGATCCGGACAGTCGCGTCATGAAACGCGCGGGCGGGGGCTACGACTACAGCTACAACGCCCACATCGCGGTGGACGAGACGGCGCAGATCGTGGTGGTCGCAGAGCTCACCAACAACGCGTCCGATGGTGAGCGACTGCCGGCGATGCTGGCGGGCGTGAAGGCCAACCTGGGCGAGGATGCCCGGCAGGTTCTGGCCGATGCCGGGTTCCGCTCGGAGGCCGTGTTCGAGCAGTTCAAGGATGGAGCGAGCGAGCTGATCGTGGCATTGGGCCGGGAGGGTAAGCAGGCGGTGGCGATCGACGCCGAAAAGTACCCACGCACCGCGGCGATGGAAGCCAAGTTCAAGACGCCAGAAACACAGGCGGCGTACCGAAAGAGGAAGTGGATCGTGGAGGCGCCCAACGGGTGGATCAAGAGCGTGCTGGGCTTCCGGCAGTTCAGCGTGCGGGGGCTGAAGAAGGTCGAAGCCGAGTTCAAGCTCGTGTGCATGGCGCTGAATCTGAGGAGGATGTGCGCATTGCGCGCTGCCTAAGAGGCATCGAAGGCCCAAAGGCACTCGCAGACAAGAACATCAGGGCGACTCGACAGTCGCATCAACGCTTGCGTTGGGGCGCTGGAGTCATTGAGTTGAAGGGCCACTTCGTGGCGACATAAATCGCGCGCCATCGCCGGCATCAAAACGTTCTGCCGCGCGGACTCCTAGGAGCCTCTAAAACGCTTGACCCGGCGTATGCGGGCCAGCCAGCGCCCTTTCAGGCGACCCTGCGCTCCGACGCCGCGCGGGCACCGACTCCCCCGCACCGAGCGCCATGTGCTCCGCCCAGCGGATGACCTCCAGCGCGCCATCGGCCTGCTCGGCCAGCGCCGTCAGGCTCTCGACCCAGTCACCGTCGTTGCAATAGAGGATGCCGTCGATGTCGCGCATCTCCGCATGGTGGATGTGCCCACAGACCACGCCCTGCACGCCCCGCTTGCGCGCCTCGCGCGCCACGGCGGTCTCGAAGTCGCCAACATAGCTCACCGCGCGCTTCACCTTCTGCTTGAGGTAGTTCGACAACGACCAATACGGCAAGCCCATGCGCGCGCGCAGCGAGTTGAGGTGCCGGTTCAGCTTGAGCGTGAATTCATAGAGCGAGTCGCCCACATGCGCCAGCCACTTGGCGCACTGGATGACGCCGTCGAACAGGTCGCCATGGATGATCCACAGCTTGCGACCGTCGGCGGTCTCGTGGATCCATTCCTCGGCCACCTCGATGCCGCCGAAGTTGTGGTTGAGGTACTTGCGCGCAAACTCGTCATGGTTGCCGGGAATGAAGATCACGCGGGTGCCGTTGCGGGCCTTGCGCAATAGCTTCTGCACCACGTCGTTGTGCGCCTGAGGCCAGTACCAGTGGCGGCGCAGTTGCCAGCCATCGATGATGTCGCCGACGAGGAACAGCGTGTCGCACTCGGTGTGCTTGAGGAAGTCGAGCAGAGCGCGGGCCTGGCAGCCGGGCGTGCCCAGGTGCAGGTCGGAGATCCACAGCGTGCGATAGCGCTGGCGCGGGCGGGTCGCCGCGTCGCTGTCGAGGTCGGGGGTGTCGCGCCATGCGCGCAGGAATGCGTCTTCTCTTTGCATGGACGGGTAGGTTCGCAGGACGGCGTGACGACGCCATGGCAATGGGGTGACACCCGCGTGACCGTGGGCATTCGGCCACACGACAATCCCGGCCTATGCGACCCGGCCAGATCATCGTTCTTGCGACCCCTGTCTTCTTCCTGCTGATTGCGATCGAGTTTGCCGTGGGCCGCGTGCGGGCGCGGCGCGGCACCGGGCAGGACACCTACCGGCTGGCCGATGCGGTCAACAGCATCGGCCTGGGCATGCTGAGCCAGATCACGACGGTGCTGACCGGGCTGCTGCGCATCGGCATCTACACGGCTGTCTACTCGTCCGTGGCCTTGTTCGACGCGGACTTCTGGATGCAGTGGTACGGCTGGCTGCTGGCGCTGGTGTTCTACGACCTCTGCTACTACTGGCTGCACCGCATGGGGCACGAGTCGGCCATCCTCTGGGCCGCGCATGTGGTGCACCACCAGAGCCAGCACTACAACCTTTCGACCGCGCTGCGCCAGACATCGAGCGGCGCGCTGCTCGGCTGGGTGTTCTACCTGCCGATGGCGGTGGCGGGCGTGCCGCCGCTGGTGTTCGGCGTGGTGGCGCTGGTCGACCTGCTCTACCAGTTCTGGGTGCACACCGAGCAGGTCGGCAAGCTTGGCTGGTTCGACCGCTGGTTCTGCTCGCCGTCCAACCATCGGGTGCACCATGCCGTCAATGACGAGTATGTCGACCGCAACTACGGCGGCATCCTCATCGTGTGGGACCGTCTGTTCGGCAGCTTCAAGGAGGAAGGCGAGCGCTGCGTCTACGGCACGCGCAGCCCGCTGCAGAGCTGGGACCCGCTGTGGGCCAATGCGGAGGTGTACTGGTCGCTCGCGAAGGATTCGTGGCATGCGCACAGTTGGGCCGACAAGCTGCGCGTGTGGATCAAGCCGCCGGGCTGGCGACCGGCGGACGTGGCGGCGCGCTTTCCGAAGAGCGACTTCGACATCGCGCAAGTGACGCGCTACGAGCCGCCCGTGTCGCGCGGCGTGCTGTGGTTCGCGGGGGCACAGTTTCTGCTGTTGCTGGGTGGGGTGGCGAGCTTCCTCTGGGTTTCGGATGCCATGCCGCTGGAGCGCAGCGCCGTGTGGCTGGCCGCCCTGACGGCCGCGCTGTGGGCGATCGGCGGCGTGCTGCAGGCGCGGTTGAGCGTGCTGGAAGTGTTGTACGTCGAAGCTGCCGCATTGGCGGCTGCGAGCGGCGTGCTGGCACTGGACGGGCTGCATGTGGTCTTCAAGCCGATGGCCTTGCTGCTGTTGATTGCGTTCGTGATCGTCCGCGCCCCGCGGGAGGGCGTTGTGACCAGGTTTCATGCCTGGTTGATCGCCGGCCTGGTCGCATCGCTGGCCGGTGACGTGCTGCTGATGTGGCCGCAGTTCTTCGTGCCCGGCCTCGTGTGCTTCCTGCTCGCGCACCTGGCGTACATCGCGCTGTTTCGCATGGGGGTCGGCCTGTTCCCGCGGCGGGTCGCGCTCGCGGCCACGCTGGCCGTCGGCGCCGCGATGTATGCGGTGCTCTGGTTTGGCGGATTGCCTGTTGCGTTGCGTGCGCCGGTCGGTCTCTATGTGATCGTCATTGCCTGCATGGCGGCGCAGGCGATCGGGCGCGCGACGGTGACCGCCGATGCGGCGGCGCGCTGGGTCGCGGTCGGCGCCTGCTTCTTCATGCTCAGCGACGCGCTGCTGGCGATGAATCGCTTCGTCACCCCGCTACCGCTGGCCTCACTGTGGGTGCTGGCGACGTATTACGCGGCGCAGATGCTGATCGTGCGGCACGCGCGACCCGTGTCTCAGCCGGCCGCTTGATCGGGGCAGCGCTGGATCTCCACTGTGGAATGCCGGATCTCCTCGTGCATCGAGAAGCAGGCCCGCACCTCGTCCGCGCTCAAGGTCGGTGAGTGCGTGACCGCGGCGACGGCGCAGACATAGGCGCCGCGGCCGACGCGCCAGACATGCAGGTCGGCCACGCGCGTCTCCCTGGCAGCGAGCGTGGGCTCGATGCCCTCGCGGATCTCGTCGACCACGGGGTCGCCCATCTCGCGATCGAGCCAGGCCCAGCCCTAGAGCCAGCCGCCGATCAGCGCGGCGAGGTGATCCACATCGCCAGCCGCGTGCCCCGCTCGGCGCGCATTTGTCGTCGGTGAAGCGATGGTCGCGGCGCCAGGCGCCCAGATCGTGGGTGTGCATGGGTTCAGGCCCCGAACATGTCGCCGTCTCGGGAAGGCGGCGCGACTCCCAGGTGCCGGTACGCCGCCAGCGTCGCAATCCGCCCGCGCGGCGTCCGCTGCAGGTAACCCTGCTGGATCAGGTACGGCTCGATCACGTCCTCGATGGTCTCGCGCTCCTCGCCGATGCTGGCCGCCACGTTGTCGAGCCCGACCGGGCCGCCGTCGAAGCGATGGATCACCGCTTCGAGCAACTTCCGGTCCATCAGGTCGAAGCCTTGCGGATCGACGTCCAGCATCGCCAGCGCCTTGTGCGCGATGTCCTCGGTGATGCGGCCGTCGCCCTTCACCTCCGCGTAATCGCGCACGCGCCGCAGCAGCCGGTTGGCAATGCGCGGCGTGCCGCGCGAACGGCGTGCGATCTCGAAGCCGCCGGCCTCGTCCATCGCCACCTTGAGCAGCCCGGCGCTGCGTCGCACGATGTGCGCCAGTTCCTCGGCCGTGTAGAACTCCAGCCGAGCCACGATGCCGAAGCGGTCCCGCAACGGGTTGGTCAGCATGCCGGCGCGCGTGGTGGCGCCCACCAGCGTGAACGGCTGCAGGTCGAGCTTGATGCTGCGCGCGGCCGGGCCCTCGCCGATCATGATGTCGATCTGGTAGTCCTCCAGCGCGGGATAGAGGATTTCCTCGACCACCGGGCTCAGGCGGTGGATCTCGTCGATGAAGAGCACGTCGTTGCGCTCGAGATTGGTGAGCAGCGCCGCCAGGTCCTTGGGCTTCTCGAGCACCGGGCCCGAGGTCTGGCGCAGGTTCACGCCCAGTTCGGCCGCGATGATGTGGCTCAGCGTGGTCTTGCCCAGCCCGGGCGGGCCGAACAGCAGCACATGGTCCAGCGCCTCTTCGCGCTTGCGTGCCGCGCCGATGAAGATCTCCAGTTGCTCCCGCACCTTGGCCTGGCCGACGTACTCCTGCAGCAGCTTGGGCCGCAGCGCCCGCTCGATCGCCTCCTCGTTCGGCGAAGCCGGGGCGGCGGAGACCACGCGTTGCGGGGCTGGGGCGAAATCATCGGTCTGGATGGTCATAAGGCATAGGGCGGATCCGGCAGTTTAGCCAGATGACTGGCTGGCAGAATGCCGTTCCAATAAGGGAGAGGATGGGAATGCTGCGTGTCGATCTATGAACTGAAACCGCGTTTTCAGGCCCTGCTGCGCCCGCTGGTGGTACGCCTGCGCGCATCGGGCGCCACGGCCAACCAGGTCACGCTGATCGCTTGCGCCATCTCCGTCGCGCTGGGACTCTGGCTTTTTTTCGCGCGACCTGCCGCAGCCGCGTTCGCGCTGGTGCCGATGTGGATGCTGATCCGCATGGCCTTCAACGCCATCGACGGCATGCTGGCGCGCGAGCACAACCAGCAATCCCGGCTCGGCGCCTTCCTCAACGAACTGACCGACGTGATCTCCGACGCGGCGCTGTACCTGCCCTTCGCGCTCGTCGCGCCGTTCAGCCCGTTCTGGGTCGGCACGGTGATCGTGCTCGCAGGCCTGAGCGAATTCGCCGGCGCGCTCGGCCCGACGGTCGGTGCCTCGCGCCGCTACGACGGCCCGCTGGGCAAGAGCGACCGGGCCTTCGTCTTTGGTGTGCTGGGCCTCTACGTGGCGCTCGGCTGGCCCATGCCCCAGCCGTTGTCGTGGCTTATGCCCTTGCTTGCCGCGGGCGTCGCGTGGACCATCGCGAATCGCGTCCGCCGTGCACTGGCCGAGCCCGCCTCACCGCAAGCAAAACCATGAGAATCCGGCCCGCCCGCTCCAGCACAACAAGATGACCACCCCACGCGCTGCCCAGGAGCAGCACTTCGCGACGCACGATGGCGTCTCCCTTTTCTACCGTCGCTGGCCGGCCACCGGCACAGTGCGCCGCGGGGCCATCGTCCTGTTCCACCGCGGCCATGAACATGGCGCCCGCATGGCGCATCTGGTCGATGAACTCGACCTGCCCGAATTCGACTTCTACGCCTGGGACGCGCGCGGCTACGGCAAGTCGCCTGGACAGCGGGGCTACAGCCCCAGCTTCGCCACCTCGGTGCGCGATGTGCAGACCTTCATCGACCACATCGGCCAGGCCTACGGCGTGCCGCCGCAAGACATCCATGTGATCGCGCAAAGCGTGGGCGCCGTGCTGGTCGCCACCTGGGCGCACGACTACGCGCCCAGGGTGCGCGGCCTCACGCTCGCCTCGCCGGCCTTCAAGGTCAAGTTGTACGTGCCCTTCGCGCGCGCCGGGCTGGGCCTGATGCACAAGCTGCGCGGCCTGTTCTTCGTCAACAGCTACGTCAAGGCCAGGTTCCTCACGCACGACCCGGAACGCATCGCCAGCTACGAAGCAGACCCGCTGATCTCCCGCCCCATCGCAGTGAACATCCTGCTCGGCCTCTACGAAGCGGCCGACCGCATCGTGGCCGATGCCAACGCGATCACGCAGCCGGTGCAACTGTTGATCTCCGGCGCCGACTGGGTGGTGCACCACAAGCCGCAGCATGAATTCTTCAAGCGCCTCGGCAGCGCCACCAAGACGAAGATGGAACTGCCCGGCTTCTTCCACGACACGCTCGGCGAGAAAGACCGCGCACCGGCTGTCGCCGCCATCCGCGCCTTCGTGCTGCAGTTGTTCGACCAGCCGCCGATGCGCGTCGACCGCCAGGACGCTCACCTGCGCGGCGACACCGCCGACGAATCGCGCGCGCTGGCCCAGCCCCTGTCCCCGATGTCGCCGCGTGGCGCGTACTGGGCGCTGACGCGCGCCGGCCTGCGCCTGGGCGGCACGCTGTCGAGCGGCGTCGCGCTCGGCCACCAGACGGGCTTCGATTCCGGCAGCACGCTGGATTACGTCTACCGCAACACGCCCCAGGGCAAGGGACCGCTCGGCCGCAACATCGACAAGACCTACCTGCAGTCCATCGGCTGGCGCGGCATCCGCCAGCGCAAGATCCACGTCGAGGAACTGCTGCGCGAGGCCATGGAGCGCCTGGCCGCGAAGCATCGCGACGTGCGGCTCATGGACATCGCCGCCGGCCACGGCCGCTATGTGCTGGACGCGGTGGCGGCGAGCCCGGTCAAGGTCGCCTCGGTCCTGCTGCGCGACTACAGCGACATCAATGTGCGGGACGGCCGCGCGCTCATTGCCGAGAAGGGACTTCAGGACATCGCGCAGTTCGTGCAGGCCGATGCGTTCGACCGCCTGAGCCTGGCCAGCGTCACGCCACGCCCGACGCTGGCCGTGGTGTCGGGCCTGTACGAGCTGTTCCCCGACAACGAGATGGTCTGCCGCTCGCTGGCCGGCGTCGGCGATGCGGTGGAAGACGGCGGCTACCTCGTCTACACCGGCCAGCCGTGGCATCCGCAGCTCGAGATGATCGCGCGGGCACTCACCAGCCACCGCCAGGGCCAGGCCTGGGTGATGCGCCGCCGCACGCAGGCCGAGATGGACCAGCTCGTCGAGGCCGCCGGCTTCCGCAAGATCACGCAGCGGGTCGACGAATGGGGCATCTTCACCGTCTCGCTGGCGGTCCGGACCGGGCCATGAGCCGCAACGCCGCGCGCCCCTGGAAACGCGCCGCGGCGTGGCTCGTGCTGCTCGGGCCGCTGTTCTATGCCGCCTACGGCTTCGCCAACTGGTGGGCCACCACACGCACCCATGTGCCGACTGCGGCTTTCGAATGGGAGCGGCAGATCCCGTTCTGGCCCTGGACGATCTTCCCGTACTGGACCATCAACGTCTTCTACGCGCTGTCGCTCTTCTTCGGGCGCAGCAAGCATGTGGTCGACCGGCATGCACTGCGGCTGCTGACCGCCACCGTCATTGCCGTCACCTGCTTCGTGCTGTGGCCGCTGCAATTCAGCTTCGGCCAGCCCCCGGTCGAGGGCGCGCCGGCCTACCTGTTCGATGCGCTGCGCGGCTTCGACAAGCCCTTCAACCAGGCACCGTCGCTGCACATCGCGCTGGCCGTCATCCTCTGGGACTGGTACCAGCGCCTGTTGAAGAATTCCTGGGCGCGAGGGGTGCTGCACCTGTGGACCTTCGCCATCTGCGCCTCGGTGCTGACCACCTGGCAACACCACTTCATCGACATTCCCACGGGCGCCCTGCTGGGACTGTTCTGCGTCTGGCTGTGGCCGCTGGAACGCGTGCCCTCCATGCCACGCGCGTGGATCCTCGCACGCGACCCGCAACGATGGAAGCTGGCCGCGATCTACGCCATCGGCGCAGCCTCATGCCTGGCCGCTGCCTTGCTACTCGGCGGCGGTGCGTTGTGGCTCGGCTGGCCCGCCGCCTCGCTGGCGCTTGTGGCACTCAACTACCTCGGCTTCGGCGCACGCGGGTTCCAGATGAACGCGCGGGGGCACATGGCATGGGCAGCGCGCTGGCTGCTGTTGCCCTACCGCGCCGGGGCGGGGCTCAACGCCATGATCTGGACGCGCAGGATGCGGGCTTCTTCCGAAGTCCTGCCGGGCCTCTGGCTCGGGCGCATTCCCGATTTCGTGGAATGGCTGGCCGCCGGAAAGCCGCGCATGGTCAGCCTCAGCGCCGAATTGCAGTTGCCTTCCGGCGCCGGCGCGCACTGCCTGCCGATGCTCGACCTGGTCGTGCCCTCCCCCGAGCACTTGCGCCGCGCCGCACTCATCATCGAAGCCCAGCATCGCGCGGGCGGAACGGTCTGGATCTGCTGCGCGCTGGGCTTCTCGCGCAGCGCCGCGTCCCTGGTCGGCTGGATCGCCGCGCATGCGCGCGATGCCAAGGTGGCGCAGGCGCTGGCCGACGCGGAGGAACTGGTGCGACAAACGCGCCCGCAGATCGTGCTGCGCCCGGCTTGGCGCACCGCGCTTGCGCAGGCCATCAGCGAGAACGACACGCATGACGCTTGACCCCCGATCCGGAACCGTCGTGAGATGAACGACAACGACCGCGCCCTCTGCGCCACCACGGCGAGCCTGCTGCATGCTGCCGGCGGCATTGCGGCGCTCGGCCTGGCGCTGAGCGGCATTGCGCTCGGCGTGCTCGCCCTCACGGCACGCTCGCTCTCGCTCACCTCCTGCATGGGCTTTGGCGCCGTCGCGATCATCGGCGTGCTCGAGCGCTACCTCGCACTGCGGCTACGGCTCGACGCCGGCCTGTTCGAGGGGCTCGCGCGCGGCAACATCGCATCGCTGAGCGCACTCGACAGCGCATTGGGGCGCATCGGCGTGCGCCAGTTGCCCGATGCTTCGCGCGCGCTGGCCGAGCGTGTGTTCGGCACGCGCCAGTTGCTGCAGCGGCACGGCATCACCGTCGCCTGCCAAGCCGCGATGTTCCTCCTGGCCTTGCTGACGCAGGACATGCAATGAACCACAAGAAGACAACGAACCAAAGGGAGAGGGATACATGAACGCATCCGTGCAAAGGGAAGGCCGCAAGTTCGCGGCCGCCGTCGCGGCGTGGCTGATCGTCGGCATCGCCAGGCTGCTCACCGGCGTGCGCGCCATCTGGAGCGGCGCCACGCCCAAGGCCGAGCAGACGCTCTACTTCGCCAATCACACCAGCCATGGCGACTTCGTGCTGCTCTGGGCCACGCTGCCGCCCGACTTGCGCGCCATCACGCGCCCGGTGGCGGGGCAGGATTACTGGCTCGCATCGAACGGTCGCCGCTTCGTCGGCGAACAGGTCTTCAACGCGCTGATGATCAAGCGCGATGGCTCCGCCGACGGCAGCAATCCGGTGCAGCAGATGGCCGATGCCCTGCACGCCGGCGACTCGCTCATCATGTTCCCCGAAGGCACGCGCAACATGGGCGACGACGTGCTGTTGCCACTCAAGAGCGGCCTCTACCACCTGGCGCGCGCCTGCCCCAACGTGCGGCTGGTCCCGGTGTGGATCGAGAACCTGAAACGCGTGCTGCCCAAGGGCACGCTGGTCCCGATTCCGCTGGCCTGCACGGTGCGCTACGGCACGCCGATCGCGCTCGTCGAGGGTGAGGACAAGAACAGCTTCATCGCGCGCGCACGAGCCGCGATGCTGGACCTGCGGCCGGAGTACGACCGGGAAGAGGCGGCGGCATGAGACGTCCGGTGTCAACCCTCTTGAGAGATTTCGATCCGGCAGGCACTGGCATGGATCGCGGGATCGCAGGGGGTGCCGCCCGGCCTCGTACTCCGGCGCGCACCGCGAAGGCTTTCGAATGAACACCGCGTCCTCCACCCAGACCACGCTGACCCTCTTCGGCGGCGTGGCCTGCGTCCTGATCGTGGCCTCGGCCATCGGTGCGCTGCTCAAGTGGCGCGTGGCCAAGGGGCAGCCCAATGCCGTCATCGACAACCTGAACTCGCGTGTCAACGCGTGGTGGGTCATGGTCGCGGTCATCGGCGTGGCCTTCGCCTTCGGCAAGGGCGGCGTGATCGTGCTGTTCTATCTGATCTCGTTCTACGCTTTGCGCGAGTTCATCAGCCTGGCCTACACGCGACGCGGCGACCACCATGCGATCGCACTCGCCTTCTTCGTGGCGCTGCCGGTGCAGTATTTCCTGATCTGGATCGACTGGTACGGCCTGTACGAGATCTTCATCCCCGTCTATGCATTCCTCGTGCTGCCCATCCTCGCGGCGATGGGCGGCGACACGCGGCGTTTCCTGGAACGCACCTCGAAGATCCAGTGGGGCCTGATGGTGTGCGTGTTCTGCATCAGCCACGTGCCGGCCTTGCTCACCCTGCCGATACCGGGCTTCGAAGACCGCAACCTGTTGCTGATCGCCTTCCTCGTGATCGTGGTGCAGGGCAGCGACGTGCTGCAGTACGTGTGGGGCAAGCTCTTCGGCAAGCGAAAGGTCGCGCCCGAGTTGTCGCCCTCCAAGACCTGGGAAGGCCTGATCGGCGGCGTGGCCAGCGCCACCGCCCTGGGCGCTGCGCTTTCATGGGCCACGCCATTCACTCCCTGGCAGGCCGCGCTGATGGCGCTCACGATCTGCCTGATGGGCTTCTTCGGCGGGCTCGTCATGTCGGCCATCAAACGCGACCGCGGCGTCAAGGACTGGGGCACCATGATCGAAGGCCACGGCGGCATGCTCGACCGGCTCGATTCGGTGATCTTCGCGGCGCCGATCTATTTCCACGTGCTGCGGTACTGGTGGGTGCCCTGAAGCTGGACCCGCCGTGCGCGCCGAAGAGCCCATCCTCGAATGCGCAACCGCCGCGAAGTGGGCGGCCTGGCTGCAGCGCAACCATGCCAGGTCGACGGGCGCGTGGCTGCGGCTCGCAAAGAAAGGTGCCGAACGCCAGACCCTCAGCTACGCCGAAGCGCTCGACATCGCGCTGTGCCAGGGCTGGATCGACGCTCGCAGCCAGTCCGAGGGCGACCACTATTGGCTCAAGCGCTTCACGCCCCGGTCGTCGCGCAGCATCTGGTCGAAGATCAATTGCGACAAGGCCATGAAGCTGTTGCGGGCAGGCCGCATGCAGCCCGCCGGCCTGGCCGAGATCGACCGCGCGAAGTCGGACGGCCGATGGGACGCGGCCTACGACGGTGCCCGCACATCGACGGTGCCCGCCGACCTGCAAGCCGCGCTCGAGGCCGAACCGCGCGCCGCGGACTTTTTCGCCACGCTCGATTCAACCAATCGCTACGCCGTACTGTTCCGTACGCAGACCGCGAAGAAACCGGAAACACGGGCGAAGCGCGTCGCGCAATTCGTGGCGATGCTGGCTCGCGGCGAGAAGTTGCACCCGTGAGGAAGCGTGAAGATTTCGTAGCGAGGGCGCCGAGCTCAGGTCGAGCAGCACAGCCGCAGCAGAACGATTCGCACTTCCGGTGCGGACAAGCTACTTCGCCAGCGCCCGCAGCGCCAGCTTGATGCCCTCGCTCACGCCGACATCCTTCGGCAAGGCCTTGAGCGATGCCGCTGCCTCCTTGTCGCTGTAGCCCAGCGCCACCAGCGCCTGCAGGATGTCGGCCTGCGAGTCGCTGGCCGCGTGCGCGGGCAGCGCGATGTCGGCGCCCAGCTTGCCCTTGAGTTCGAGCAGCAGGCGCTCCGCCGTCTTCTTGCCGATGCCTGGAATCTTGACCAGGCGGCCCGTGTCCTGCAGCGTCACAACCTGCGCCAGTTCCGCCACGCTCAAGCCCGACAACACGCCCAGCGCCATGCGCGGCCCAATGCCCGAGATCTTGATCAATTGCCGGAACGCCATGCGCTCTTCCGGCGTGCCGAAGCCGTAAAGGATCTGCGCATCCTCGCGCACCACGAAGTGCGTCAGCAGCGACACCCGCGCGCCGGTCTGCGGCAGGTTGTAGAACGTGCTCATCGGCACATCGACTTCGTAGCCCACGCCGTTGCAGTCCACCACCACCTGCGGTGGATTGCGTTCGGCCAGCGTGCCGGTCAACTTGCCTATCATCGGAGCCCTTCTTCGTGCCTTTTCAAAAGATCCACTTTCAAATCAGGCCGAGACGCGAAGCGCCGCCGCAGACAGTGCTCCAGCACGGCAAGGCGGCGCGACAAAGTATCGGCCTGATTTGAAAGTGGATCGGAATTATCCCTTTGATCATTCGTCATACCTTCAAGCCGCTGAACAACACCCGCCTGAGCCATCTCTGCGGCCCGCTCGACGAGCACCTGCGCCGCATCGAGGAAGCGCTCGACGTGAAGGTCGCGCACCGCCACGAGCAGTTCAAGGTCGAAGGGTCCAAGGTCCAGGCCGAGCAGGCCATGGACGTGCTGCAGGCGCTCTACGAGATCGCCGACCGCGCCATCGACCCGGCCGTGGTCCAGCTCACGCTCGCCAGCGATTCAGGGATGACGGAAGACGGCGAGCCCGGCCCGATGCTCGTCACGCGCCGGGCCGACCTGCGCGCCCGCACCCCGACGCAGGCGACCTACCTGGAGAACATCGCGGCCCACGACATCACCTTCGGCATCGGCCCTGCCGGGACCGGCAAGACCTACCTCGCCGTGGCCTGCGCCGTCGACGCGCTGGAGCGCAGCGCCGTGCAGCGCATCGTCCTCACGCGGCCGGCGGTGGAGGCCGGGGAGCGGCTCGGCTTCCTGCCCGGCGACCTGTCGCAAAAGGTCGACCCCTACCTGCGCCCGCTCTACGACGCGCTTTACGACCTCATGGGTTACGACAAGGTGCAGAAGGCCTTCGAACGCAACGCCCTCGAGATCGCGCCGCTGGCCTTCATGCGCGGCCGCACCCTCAACAACGCCTTCGTGATCCTCGACGAGGCGCAGAACACCACGCAGGAGCAGATGAAGATGTTCCTCACCCGCATCGGCTTCGGCGCCAAGGCCGTGGTCACCGGCGACGTGAGCCAGATCGACCTCCCCAAGCACCAGCTCAGCGGGTTGATCGATGCGGAGCGGGTGCTCCGCCGCGTCAAGGGCATCGCGATCACGCGTTTCACCTCGGCCGACGTGGTGCGGCATCCGCTGGTGGCGCGCATCGTCGACGCCTACGACAACCAGCGCAAGCGCGCCGACCCGCGATGAGCCTTCCTGCACTTTCGTTGTCCTTGCAGTTTGGCCGCTTCAAGGGCGTGGAGCGGCATCGCGCCGCCTTGCCGCGCCACAGTGTCACGCGCTGGATCCGCCACGCGCTCGACTGCGAAGGCGAACTCACGGTGCGCATCGTCGACGCCGACGAAGGCCAGCGCCTGAACCGCGAGTTCCGCGGCAAGGACTATGCGACCAACGTGCTGACCTTCGACTACGCGCAGAGCCCGCTCGTCATGGCCGATCTGGTGCTGTGCGCCCCGGTGGTCGCCCGCGAGGCGAAGGAGCAACGCAAGACCCTCGCCGCGCACTACGCGCACTTGCTGGTGCACGGCACCCTGCACGCGCAGGGCTGGGACCACGAAACCGGCGAGCAGGACGCCGAGGAGATGGAAGCGCGGGAGATCGAGATCCTCGCCGGCCTCGGCGTCAAGAACCCATACTGAAGCGCTGACCCACTACGCCATCTGCAGCGGAATCGTCACCGGCCCGTCATTGACCAGGTGCACCTGCATGTCGGCGCCAAACTCACCCGTCGCGACCTGCGGATGTCCCGCCCGCGCCTTCGCCACGAAGTAGTCGTACAGGCGCTTCCCCTCGTCCGGCGGCGCCGCCTGCGTGAAGCTCGGCCGGTTCCCGCCGCTCACATCGGCCGCCAGCGTGAACTGGCTGACGATGAGCAGGCCGCCGCCCACGTCCTGCACGCTGCGATTCATCTTGCCGGCCTCGTCGGAAAAGATGCGCAGCTTCAGTATCTTGGCCAGCAAGCGATCCGCCACCGCATCGCCATCGCCACGCTCGGCGCAGACCAGCACGAGCAGGCCGCCGTCGATCCGTCCCACGGTCTGTCCGGCGATGTCGACCCGCGCCTCGCGCACTCGCTGCAGCAAGGCCTTCATCCAGCGGATTCCTCGACCCTCGTGGTCCGCGCTTCCATGCCGAGCGGCAACAGCTGGATCGTCACGCGCAGCCCGGGCACCGCGTCCATGAGCGCCTGCTCAAGCCCATCGCGCAGGTCCGCCGCACGCTGCAGCGACCAGTCGCCAGGCACATGCATGTGGAGATCGGCAAAGCGGCGCTGGGCCGCTCCGCGCGTCACGATGTCGTCGAAGCGCAGCTGCGCACCCTCGGGCGCCGTGGCCTTGAAACGATCGAGCGTGGCCATCAACGCGGCCTGCGAATCGGCATCGAGCGCCTCGTCCATCAGGCCCTGAGAGGAACGCCAGACGAGCCTCACCCCCTCCCGCACGATGTTGAGCGCCACGCCGATCGCCAGCAGCGGGTCGAGCCAAAGCCAGCCGGTGAAATGCACGGCCACGATGCCGATCACCACGGCAGCCGAGGTCCACACATCCGCCAGCAGATGCCGGGCGTCGGCGTCGAGCGCGACGGAGCGGTGCGCCCGCGCCGCCCGGAACAAGGCCCAGGCCAAGGCCCCGTTGAACCCCGAGCTGACGATCGACAGCCCCAGGCCCCAGCCAACTTGCTCGACCGGCTGCGGCGCCAGCAGTCGTTGCACCGAGACCCAGAGGATCGCCAGCGCCGCGCCGACGATCAGCACGCCTTCGAATCCGGAGGAGAAGTACTCGGCCTTGTGATGGCCATAAGGATGATCCGCATCCGCCGGACGTACTGCAATGGTCACCATCGCCAGCGCAAACATCGCGCTCGCCAGGTTCACGAACGACTCCATCGCATCCGAGATCAGGCCCATCGAATTCGTGAGGTAGCCAGCCAGCCCCTTGAGGACGATGGTGAGCAAAGCCACTGCGATCGACCAGCGCAGCCACGCCGCCGGGCTCAGCGGCGCGGACGCGGAAGTTGCGGGGAAATGGGAGTCGTTGGAGGGCACGGGAAGCGAAACGAGGCCTCGAGGCGTTGATTATGTCCGGCGACAGACCGCCCCAAGGTCGCGTACCATCGACGGATATAGAAGCTCGCTGAACAGAGAGAAGGGGGTATTTCATGAATATAAGAACTGGCTTGGCCTTGTTCGCACTGGTTTGTGCAACGGCCACCGCCTCGGCACAGACGCCGGCCACGCCCGCCGCGCCAACGCCCGCCACACCCACACATGCCGGCTTTGTCAAGAACTTGCGCGGCGACGTCAAGCTGCTCGACGCCAATGGCGTGATGCGCGCCGCCCGCACCGGCGATGAGGTGTCGCCCGTCGAGCGCGTGGTCACCGGGCCTGACTCCGGCGCCAGCGTGGTCCTGCGCGATGGAACCGTGCTCGTGATCGGCCCGTCATCGCGGCTCGATCTCAAGGGCTTCAGCTACGAATCGACCACGCAGGATGGCAACGTACTGGTTGCGCTGCTGCGCGGCTCGCTTCGAATGATCACCGGCCTGATCGGCAAGTCGCATCCCGATGCGGTTCGCATCGAAACCCAGACCGCGACCATCGGCATCCGGGGCACCGACTTCATCGTCGAGGTGGAGCCCCAATGATCCAAGGTCGAATTAGTCTTTGCCTTGCCGCCTGCTGCGCGCTCTTGCTCGCCGCCTGCTCCACGCCGGGAACCCGCGTCGTGCTGCTGCCCCAGGAAGACGGCACGCCCTCGGCCGTGGTCGTGGCGTCGAAGGGTGGCGAGAAAGTATTGGGCAAGCCCTTTGAACGTGCCGAGGCGCCACTGAGCGCCAGCGGCCCTCCCGTGGTCGACCAGGCCGACCCGGCGAAAGTCCGCAAGGCCAACGGCACGCTGTTCGACATGGCGCCGCCCAAGGCCCAGCGCTACACCCTCTACTTCGAGGCGGGCGGCACCGCGCTGGCGGCGGCGTCGCAGCAGGACTTGCAGGACCTGCTGGTTGCCGCGGTCGCCCGCAGCGGTGGCGACATCGTGGTCACCGGCCACACCGACACCACCGGCGCGGCCGCCCAGAACGACACGCTATCGCTCCAGCGCGCATCGCAGGTGCGCGACATGCTCATCGCGCGCGGATTCCCGCCAAACCGTGTCGAGGCTGCAGGCCGCGGCTCGCGCGACCTGGCCGTGCAAACCGGCCCCGACGTGGACGAACCGCGCAACCGGCGCGTGACGGTCGTCGTTCGCTAAGGGCTGTCCTCGCAGACCCCGGCCGTGGGCAGGCCCCGCGGCCTGCGGCGGTCGCCGCTCTTGAGTCGATGTGGCTTCGCCATCTCGACTCAATCGCCCGCGGGGGCGGGGCCGGGCACCGCCCGGTCCTGCGGGCCTCTCGGGTCGGTGCGCCTTCGCCAGTCGACCCGGCCTCCTGGCCGGGCGCGCTCAACTCAGCAGGACCCGCGCGAACTTCCGCTTGCCCACCTGCAGCACATAGTTGCCAGCGGGCAGCTTCAGGCCCTTGTCACTGATCACGGTCGAATCGACGCGGACCCCGCCGCCATCGATCATGCGATTGCCCTCGCCGTTCGATTCCACCAGCCCGGCCTGCTTCAGCAATTGGGCGATGCCGATCGGCGCGCCTGTCACCGTCCGCTGCGGGATCTCGTCTGGGATGCCGCCCTTGCTGCGATTGTTGAAATCCTGCTCGGCCGCATCGGCAGCGGCGGCGCTGTGAAACCGGGCGGTGATCTCCTTGGCCAACGCCACCTTGGCGTCCTTCGGGTTCCGCCCGGCCTCGACCTCGGCCTTCAGCGCCTCGATTTCCGCAAGCGACCTGAAGCTCAGGAGCGTGTACCAGCGCCACATCAGCACGTCAGAAATCGACAGCACCTTGGCGTACATCGTCGAAGCGTCTTCGCTGATACCAATGTAGTTGTTCTTGCTCTTGGACATCTTCTCGACGCCGTCAAGCCCTTCCAGCAAAGGCATGGTGAGTATGCACTGCGGCTCTTGCCCGTATTCCTGCTGCAGGTGACGCCCGACCAGCAGGTTGAACTTCTGGTCGGTGCCACCGAGTTCCAGGTCGGACTTGAGCGCCACCGAGTCGTAGCCCTGCATCAGCGGATACAGGAATTCATGCACCGAGATCGACTGGCCGGCCTTGAAGCGCTTGTTGAAATCGTCGCGCTCCATCATCCGGGCCACGGTGTACTTGGCCGCCAACTGGATCATGCCGCGGGCGCCCAGCGGGTCGCTCCATTCGGAGTTGTAGCGAATCTCGGTCCTGTCCGGGTCCAGCACCATGCTGGCTTGGCGGTAATAGGTTTGCGCGTTGGCCTCGATCTGTTCGCGTGTCAGCGGCGGGCGCGTGCTGTTGCGGCCGGAGGGGTCGCCGATGGTCGTCGTGAAGTCGCCGATCAGGAAGATCACGGTGTGCCCGAGATCCTGCAACTGGCGCATCTTGTTCAGCACGACGGTATGGCCGATGTGGATGTCGGGGGCGGTCGGATCGAGGCCGAGCTTGATGCGCAGCGGCTGGCCGGTCGCTTCGGAACGCTGGAGCTTGCGGATCCACTCGTCCTGCGGCAAGAGCTCGTCAGCGCCGCGCAGGGACACTTCAAGCGCCTGTCCTACACCTTTGGACAGACTTGTGGATGTAACAGAATTGGCATTCATTGGATTTTTACGGCTGTCTTGAGTACTGCCGAAGCTATACTCAGCCCGACTTTCGAGCGCCGGATTCTAAGCGGCGCGCCTTCCGCACCGCTCTGCCGCCTTCGTCATCAAGGCCTTTTCAGCGCGGGTTGGCTGAACAGAATTTTGGACTGACTCAATTTGATCAAAGGCATTCTTGCTGCCGAGGAGCTACTTGCTTCTCGCGTGGCGCACACATTCCGGACGTATCCGAAGCAGATCACCGCTGCCATTGCGGCGATGCTGCTTTGCGCCGGCGGCGGTGCATTTGCCGTGGCCGCACTCGGTACCGACTCCGGCGACCATCCCGTCCGGCAGGTGCTCGAAGCGGTGGCGCCGCTGCCCGTCGAAGCCCAGACCGAGGCGCTCGATGCATTCGGATTCACGCTGTTTCGCAGCGACCTGACCCGCTCCAGCGACACGGCGGAAGCGCTGTTCAAGCGCCTTGGCGTTGCCGACTCGCGCGCGGCCGCCTTCATCCGTGCCAACGCGGACGCCCGCGCGGCACTGTTCGGCCGCCCCGGCCGCACGGTCACCGCCGAAGCCGGACAAGACAACCAACTCCAGAAGCTCAGCGCCCGCTGGATTCCCGATGCTGACGGCGGCTTCAAGCGCGTCGTCATCAGCCGGACGCCCAACGGCTTCGCCCTGAAGACCGAAGCCGATCCGCTGACCTCCAGCACGCGCCTGGCCAGCGGCGTGGTCCGCACGTCCCTGCTCGCCGCCACCGGCGAAGCCCGCATTCCCGACGGCGTCGCCAGCCAGTTGGCCGACATCTTCGGCACCGACATCGACATCCGCCAGTTGCGCGACGGCGACCGGTTCGCCGTGGTGTACGAATCCTTCGAAGCCGATGGCCAACCGCTGCGCAGCGGCCGCGTACTTTCCGCCGAGTTCGAAAGCGCCGGCAAGCTGTATCAGGCTGTGTGGTTCCAGGAACCCGGCAAGAAAGGTAGCTACTACCGCCCGAATGGCGACAGCCTGCGCAAGGCCTACCTGAGTTCGCCGGTGGAATACTCGCGCATCACCAGCGGCTTCGCGATGCGCAATCACCCCATCTTCAATGACTGGCGCCAGCACCACGGGATCGACTTCTCGGCGCCCATCGGCACCGGCGTCCGCGCGGTCGGAGACGGCGTTGTCGAGTTTGCGGGCGTGCAGAGCGGCTACGGCAACATGATCATCCTCAACCATCGCAACCACCAGGCCACGGTGTACGCCCACCTGAGCCGCATCGACGTCAGGGTCGGCCAGCCTGTGACCCAGAGCCAGTTCATCGGTGCCGTCGGCATGACCGGCTGGTCCACCGGCCCGCACCTGCACTTCGAATTCCGGGTGAATGGCGACTACGCCGACCCCACCACCATCGCCGACCAGGGCGGCGGCATGCCGATCGCCGCCTCGTCGCGCCAGGCTTTCGAGCGTGTGGCCAAAGCCACCCGCACCGAGTTGGCGGCGGCCTTCTCCGTTGTGCAGGCGAGCGCCGACTGACTCTCCTGCCCGCTTCCGCCATGGCCGAGGATCTTTTCATCGGCTTGATGTCCGGCACCTCGCTCGATGGCGTGGATGGCGTGCTGGCCGACTTCGCCGGCGGTCACATTGCCGTGAGGGCCCATGCCACGGCCCACTTTCCGGTGGCGCTGCGAGCCGAACTTCTCGCGCTCAACCTCCCGCACGGCGACAACGAATTGCACCGGGCCGCCCTGGCGGGCAATGGCTTGGCCAGGCTCTATGCCTCCGTTGTGCAGCAATTGCTGGACGAGACCGGCCTCCCGCCGAGCGCCGTCCGCGCCATCGGCGCCCACGGGCAGACCGTGCGGCATCGTCCCGGCGAATTCGACGAAACCGGCTACACCCTGCAGATCAACAACCCGGCGGCACTGGCCGAGTGGACCGGCATCGACGTGGTGGCCGACTTCCGCAGTCGCGACGTGGCTGCGGGCGGCCAGGGTGCACCGCTGGTTCCGGCCTTTCATCGCGCGCTGTTCGCCCACCCGGACCACGCGGTCGCGGTGCTCAACATCGGCGGCATTGCCAACCTCAGCCTGCTGCCGGCCACCCGCGGCGCCCGGCAGACCGTGCTCGGCTTCGATTGCGGCCCCGGCAATGCGTTGATGGACCACTGGTGCCAGAGCCACATTGGCGAACCCTTCGATCGCGGTGGCCAGTGGGCCGCCAGCGGCGAGGTCCTGCCGGAATTGCTGGCACGCCTGATAGGCGGCCCCTACTTCAGCAAGGCGCCGCCCAAGAGCACCGGGCGCGACCTGTTCAACGCCGCCTGGCTGGCCACGCACCTGGGCGCCGCGAGCGACGCCGCCCCGGTCGACGTCCAGGCTACGTTGGCCGAATTGACCGCAAGCGCATGCGCGGCGGACGTTCAACGCCACGGCATCGAGAGCAAGGAACTGATCATCTGCGGCGGCGGTGCCCTGAACGATCACCTCGTCGGACGCTTGCGTGCATTGCTGCCCGGCCTGGAGGTCGTCTCCTCGAGCGAGCGCGGCTTGCCGCCGCAGCAGGTCGAAGCGGCAGCCTTCGCATGGCTGGCGCGCGCCGCCATCCGCCGCGAGCAAGGCAATCTGGCCAGCGTCACCGGTGCGCGCGGTGGACGGGTGCTCGGGGCGATCTACCCGGCTTGAATGGACTTTCCTGCGTAGCGCCTGCGGTGCTGCGTCAGCCCTGGCCAGAGACTTCTGGCGGTTCCGGCTGGACGAGCTTCGCTTCCGGCGGCAGATGCCAGAAGATCAGCGCCGACGCGATCGTGACCAGGCCCATCCCCGCAAATGTCGCCTGGAACGCGTGCAGCGTGTCGATCGGTGCATTCTTGCCGAACAGCTCGGTGAAACCCGCCAGCACCATGCCCGACGCTGCCACGGCCAAGCTCATGGCGAGCATCTGCACCATGGAAAACAGGCTGTTGCCGCTGCTGGCCGTGTCGGGCGGCAAGTCGCGCAGGGTCACGGTGTTCATGGCCGTGAACTGCAGCGAGTTCACGGCGCCGAAGACGAGCAACTGGAGCAACAGCAACGCCAAGGGCTGGCCCGGCGCGGCCAGCGCGAAGGTCGCCATGGACCCACCGACCAGCACCGTGTTGCCGACCAGCACGCGCCGATAGCCGTGGCGCGTGATAAGGGGCGCGGCGAATCGCTTCATGGCCATGCCGGCCATGGCGATCGGCAGCATCGTCAGCCCTGCTTGCAGGGGCGAGTAGCCCATCGAGACCTGGAGCAGCAATGGCACCAGGAAGGGCATGCAGCCACTGCCCAGGCGGGAGAACAGGTTGCCGGCCAGACCGACGCTGTAGGTCGGGATCCGCAACATGGCCGGTGAAAAGAGTGGATCGGGCCGGCGCGCGGCATGCGCCCAATAGGCCACGAGGCTGGCAAAGCCGAAGACCATCAGCAGCAGCACGCCGACCTGGTGCAGCCCCAGTTCGGAAACGCCATCGAGCGCGAGCGAAAGCGCCACCATCCCGAAGGCCAGGAGCGTATAGCCCACGCCGTCGAAGCTCGCGAGTGTGGTCGCGCGCAGTTCCGGCATGATCTTCAGCGTGGCGATGCAGCCTGCCAGCCCCACCGGCACGTTGATCAGGAAGATCCAGTGCCAGGACGCGTACTGCACCAGCCAGCCGCCCAAGGTGGGCCCGAGCAGCGGCCCGATCAGGCCGGGAATCGCGACGAAACTCATCGCCTGCACGAATTCGCTGCGTGGCACCGTGCGCAGCAGGGCCAGGCGCCCGACCGGCAGCAGAAACGCGCCGCCGGCGCCCTGGATCACCCGGGCCGCGACCAGCTGCCCCAGCCCGCGCGACATGGCGCAGCCGATCGACCCCAGCACGAACAGGACGATGGCCGCGAAAAACACGCGCCTCGCGCCAAAGCGATCGGTGATCCAGCCGGAGGCGGGAATCAGCATCGCCATCGTCAACGCATAGGCCACGATGACCGACTGCATGCGCAGCGGGCTCTCGCCCATGCTGGCCGCCATCGCCGGCAAGGCCGTGTTGATGATGGTGGCGTCCAGCGTCTGCATGAAGAAACCGACGGCCACCAGCCAGAGCAGGCTCTTCTGGGCGGAGACTTTTGAGGCGCTCATTCAAACGACACGCAAGAAAAAACCGCCCTCGGGCGGTTTTTCTGTGTGGGCGATGCCGGTTGCAGGGGCATCAGGCCGAGAAGCTAGAGCCGCAGCCGCAGGTACTGGTGGCGTTCGGGTTCTTGATCACGAACTGGGCGCCTTGCAGGTCTTCCTTGTAATCGATCTCGGCGCCGACCAGGTACTGGTAGCTCATTGCGTCGATCAGCAGCGAGACACCGTTCTTGGTCATGGTGGTGTCGTCTTCGTTGGTGATTTCGTCAAAGGTGAAACCATACTGGAAGCCGGAGCAACCGCCGCCCTGCACGAACACGCGCAGCTTCAGGTCGGGATTGCCTTCTTCGGCGATCAGGTCAGCCACCTTGGCCGCCGCGCTGTCGGTGAAGACGATCGGGGCGGGCATTTCGGTCTGGATTTGTTCAGCGACAGCGCT
Source organism: Variovorax sp. dw_954 (assembly GCF_018449755.1). Lineage (NCBI taxonomy): Bacteria > Pseudomonadati > Pseudomonadota > Betaproteobacteria > Burkholderiales > Comamonadaceae > Variovorax > Variovorax sp. dw_954. The sequence continues at coordinate 101,185 of NZ_JAAVVD010000017.1, forward strand.
CATTGGGAAACTCCGTTGGGGGGCCGATGTGCCGGCCAATGGGATCATGCTACTGCAATCAACAAAAAACCGCCCGAAGGCGGTCTTTATCGCAAGTATATGCTTCGCTGGCAAACGCTGAGGATTTGCGTCGCGAGCCGCTCCAGGGCAAGGCGCAAACCGGTACCGGGCTCGCGCCCGGTGAGGATTTGCAACGCCGCCATGGAGGGGCGCAGCAGCAAAGCCTTAGCGTTTGGAGAACTGCTTGCGGCGGCGTGCGGAGTGCAGGCCGACCTTCTTGCGTTCCACTTCGCGGGCATCGCGCGTGACGAAGCCGGCTTGGCTCAGCACGGGCTTGAGGCTCGCGTCGTAGTCCATCAGCGCACGCGTGATGCCGTGGCGCGTGGCGCCTGCCTGGCCCGATTCGCCGCCGCCGTTGACGTTGACCATGATGTCGAAGGTTTCGACATGGTTCGTCAAGAACAGGGGTTGCTTCGCGATCATGATCGAGGTCTCGCGGCCGAAATAGGCCTGGATGTCCTTGCCATTGACCGTGATCTTGCCGGTGCCCTTCTTCAGGAACACGCGAGCGACGCTGGATTTGCGACGGCCGGTGCCGTTGTTCCATTCACCAATCATCTCAAGGCTCCTTAGATTTCCAGCGCTTTAGGCTGTTGGGCGGTATGCGGGTGCTCTGCGCCACCGTAGACCTTGAGTTTCTTGATCATCGCGTAGCCGAGCGGACCCTTGGGCAGCATGCCCTTGACGGCCTTTTCCAGGGCGCGGCCCGGATGCTTGGCTTGCATGTCGCGGAAGTTCGTCGCGGTGATACCGCCCGGGTAGCCCGAGTGACGGTAGTACACCTTGTCGATCGGCTTGGCGCCGGTCACGCGGAGTTGCGATGCGTTGATGATGACGATGAAGTCACCGGTGTCGACGTGAGGCGTGTAAATGGCCTTGTGTTTGCCGCGCAAACGGAGAGCAACTTCGCTGGCTACTCGTCCGAGGACCTTGTCGGTCGCGTCAATCACAAACCACTCGTGCGTCACGTCAGCGGGCTTGGCGCTGAACGTTTTGGTCATGAGTTTTCTCTTTTGAAGAGGGTTTGGCGGGCCCTTTTCCACGGTCGGCGTTCCTCTGGCGGGAATCTCTTAGGTGGGTTTGATACCTTCGCCGCGGGGCCACAAAAGCGCTGCGAAGCCTTCCATTATACGAAGGAAAGCCCAATTCGGGCAAATCCGGCCTTTGGCAGCGCACAGGCCTCAAAATCGGAGGCTCCTCGAACGCAGGCGCACGACTCGCAGCTCCCACTGGCTGCGCGTCGGGCGCCCGGCGTTTACCCGTTCATCCGACAGGGACTCGACAAGACATGTTCAGCTATCGCCACGCATTCCACGCCGGCAACCACGCCGATGTGCTCAAGCACACGGTGCTGATCGCCACCCTGGAGCATCTGCTCGAAAAGGACACCGCGCTCACCGTCGTCGACACCCATGCCGGCGCGGGCCTCTACCGGCTCGATGGCGACTACGCCGGGACCAGCGGCGAGGCGAGCGATGGCATCCTGCGTCTCCTGGCGCCGAAGCAGGCTGCGGCCGCGGTCGCGCTGGCGGCGCCTGCCCAGGGCGCGGCGAAGAAGTCCCCCAAGCCGGCCGCGCCGCCAGATGCGCCGATGGCGCCAGCGATCCACGCCTACCTGGACCTGGTGCGTGCGTTCAACCCCAATGGCGGCGCACGCGTCTATCCGGGCTCGCCCTTCATCACGCATCACCTGCTGCGCGATCACGACAAGCTCAAGCTGTTCGAGTTGCATCCCACCGACGCGCGCACGCTCGACGCCAACATCGCGCAGCTCGAAGCCGGCCGCCAGATCGCCGTGCTGCGCGAAGACGGTTTTGGCAGCGCCACCAAGTTCCTGCCGCCGCCCTCGCGCCGCGCGCTGGTGCTGTGCGACCCAAGCTACGAGATGAAGACCGACTACGGTCGCGTACTGGACCTGATCGGCGAATCGCTCAAGCGCTTTGCGACCGGCACCTACGCCGTGTGGTACCCGATCATTCCGCGGCCCGAGGCGCACGACCTGCCGCGCCGGCTCAAGACCATGGCCACGAAGGCGGGCAAGTCGTGGCTGCACGCGACACTGACGGTCAAGTCGAGCAAGGTGTTGACCACCGTGACCGGCGACCAGAAGCGGCCGGGATTGCCGGCCAGCGGCATGTTCCTCATCAACCCGCCCTACACGCTCAAGGGCCGGCTGCAGCCAGCGCTGGAGCAACTCAAGGTCTTGCTCGCGCAAGACCGGCATGCGGCGTTTTCGCTCGACAGCGGAGGTTGAGAAGATCCTGGACAGGATGGCCGCCTACCTTGGGGGGCGACGGCAGTGATCAACGCCGCTGGCGCGGATTGACGGCCTTGGGCGTGCCCTCGGGCGCCTTGCGCTTCGTGGGCGCAGCCGGCGTGTAGGCCGTCGGCTCGAAGCCGTCGGCGTCACCCGTGGCACCGCCGCATCGTTGCTCCTTGCGATCGATCACGGAGAGGGACACCTGCTTGATGCCCAGGCCCATCATGCCGATCTGTTCGGCCGCCGCGCGGCTGAGATCGATGATGCGACCGGCCGCGTAAGGGCCGCGGTCATTGATGCGAACCAGGACTTCCTTGCCATTGACCAGGCTGCGCACGCAAACCTTGGTGCCGAAGGGCAGGGTCTTGTGGGCCGCGGTCATGGCGCTCATGTCGAAGCGCTCACCGTTCGCCGTTCGCTTCAGGTGGAACTCGATGCCGTACCACGAGGCATTGCCGCGTTCGATGATCTCCCGCGGACCGGCGTTGTCGCCCGGCACGCCGTCGTCAACCGACTCCGAGTTGTAGATGTCGTAGTTGACCGTCGCGACGGCCGACTGCGGCGCAGCCCCGGGCGGTGTCGCGGGCAGGCGCGAGAGTGGACGCAGGCGCGGCCAGGAAAAGGAAGACGTCGAGGGTGTCTCGGCGCCGGCCACCGGAGCCGCCCCATCCTCGGTATCGGCCGATCCAGGCGCGGCGGGCGGAACAACGCAGCCGGCGGTGAATGCCGCCGCGAGCAACGCTGCAATCCTGCAACCGACGCGCCAGGAACTCATGGACCCCAGCCCAATCGCTGCAGCAGCCCGAGGGTCGCCACCGACTGGTTCATCGTATAGAAATGCATGGCCGGCGCACCACCTGCACGCAGGCGTTCGCACAGCGTGGCCACCACGTCGGCGCCGAAGGACTTGATCGATTCCACGTCGTCACCATAGCTCTGCAGGCGCAGCCGGATCCAGCGGGGAATCTCGGCGCCGCAGGCGTCGGAGAAGCGCATCAGTTGCGTCGAGCTGATGATCGGCATCACGCCCGGCACGATGGGCGTGTCGATGCCCAGCGCGCGCACTTCATCCACGAAGCGGAAGTACGCCTCGGGGCTGAAGAAGTACTGCGTGATGGCCGAGTCGGCGCCTGCGCGCACCTTGGTTGCGAAGGCCTTGAGATCGGCTTCCGGCGAACGTGCCTGCGGATGCACTTCTGGGTAGCAAGCCACCTCGATGTGGAAATCGTTGCCGGTCTCGTTGCGGATGAAGGCGATCAGGTCGCTGGCGTACTGGAACTCGCCGCCAGCGCCGTAGCCGCTGGGCAGGTCCCCACGCAACGCCACCAGGCGCTTGACACCCATGGCCTTGAGCTCGGCCAACTGCTCGCGCACGGTGGCGTTGGTGGCGCCGATGCAGGAGAAATGGCTGGCCGCGTCGACCCCCTCAGCAAGGATCTCGCGCACGGCATTGAAGGTGCCTGCATGCGTCGAGCCGCCGGCACCGTAGGTGACCGAGCAGAACTCGGGCTTCATGGCATACAACTGCTGGCGCACCGCGCGCAGCTTGACCGCGCCTTCTGGCGTCTTGGTCGGGAAAAACTCAAAGCTCAATGGAAGGCGCATGGCCAACTCCGGTTCACCGCTCTGCGCGAACGGCGTGCAAGAAAAATTCGTGGTTTCCGTCGCCACCCTCGATGGGGCTGTCGAACCAGTTCACCACGCGCAGACTCAGCGCGGCGCATGCCTCCCGCAAGCGCTGCTCGACCACTGCGAAAAGGGCCGGGTCGCGAACGATACCGCCTTTGCCGACTTGCCCGGGCTGCAATTCGAATTGCGGCTTGACGAGCATGAGCAAATCGCCAGCAGGCGTGAGGAACTGCACGACGGCCGGGAGCACCAGCGTCTGTGAAATGAAAGACAAATCGCCAACGATGATGTCGAAAGATGGCTCGGGCGGCGGTTCTGACAGGGCGCCATCGTCCGCGTCGTCGGGCATCAGGTCGGTGGCCGTCAGGGCGCGCGCGTTGACCTTCTCGATGGCGGTGACGCGCTCATCTCCACGCAGCCGCGCATGCAGTTGCCCGTGGCCGACATCGATGCCGGTCACGTGCAATGCGCCATGCTGCAGCAGGCAATCGGTGAAGCCACCCGTCGACTGACCCACGTCGAGGCAACGCTTGCCGGATGGCTTGAGTCCCGCGACGCGCAAGGCGCTTTCGAGCTTGAGCCCGCCGCGCGAGACGTAGCGCGATTCGGCCGCGTCGAGCAGCTCGAGCTCCGCGGTTTCGGGCAGGTCGTCGCGGTTCTTCACCACGTTGCGCCACGCGTCGGTGGTGCCGGCATCACGCCAGCGCAAGCCACCGGCGATGAGGCGCACGGCCTGCGATCGGGACGCGGCCATGCCGCGCTCGACGAGCAATTGATCAGCGCGCATGAGCGAAGCGCCGGGCCGCCCCAAGCAAGCTCGCACCGCAGTGCGAAGCACGAAGGCTTTGCATCCTTCGCCGATCAGTAGCGGTAGGTGTCCGCCTTGTACGGACCCTTCTTGTCGACGCCGATGTAGGCAGCCTGTGCATCGGTCAGCTCGGTCAGCATCGCGCCGACCTTCTTCAGGTGCAGGCGTGCAACCTTCTCGTCGAGATGCTTGGGCAGCACGTAGACCTTGCCGGCCTGATAGGCGTCCTGCTTGGTGAACAACTCGATCTGCGCGATGGTCTGGTTGGCGAACGACGACGACATCACGAAGCTCGGGTGGCCCGTGCCGCAGCCCAGGTTCACCAGGCGGCCCTTGGCCAGCAGGATGATCTTCTTGCCGTCCGGGAAGGTGATGTGGTCCACCTGCGGCTTGATCTCTTCCCACTCGTACTTCTCGATCGACGCGACGTCGATCTCGTTGTCGAAGTGGCCGATGTTGCAGACGATGGCCTGGTCCTTCATCTTGACCATGGTGTCGTGCGTGATGACATCCTTGTTGCCGGTGGTGGTCACGAAGATGTCGGCCTTGTCGGCGGCGTACTCCATGGTCACGACCTTGTAGCCTTCCATCGCGGCTTGCAGTGCGTTGATGGGGTCGATCTCGGTGACCCACACTTGCGCGCTCAATGCACGCAGCGCCTGCGCCGAGCCCTTGCCCACGTCGCCGTAGCCAGCCACACAGGCGACCTTGCCCGCGATCATCACGTCGGTGGCGCGCTTGATGCCATCGACCAGCGATTCGCGGCAGCCGTAGAGGTTGTCGAACTTGCTCTTGGTGACCGAGTCGTTCACGTTGATGGCGCGGAACAGCAGCGTGCCCTTGGCCGACATTTCGTTCAGGCGGTGCACGCCGGTGGTGGTCTCTTCGGTCACGCCGATGATCTCGGCGGACTTGCGGGTGTACCAGGTGTTGTCGACGGCGAGCTTGGCCTTGATGGCGGCGTAGAGGATGCGTTCTTCCTCGCTGGTCGGGTTGGCCAGCACGGACTGGTCCTTCTCGGCGCGCTGGCCCAGGTGCATCAGCAGCGTGGCATCGCCGCCGTCATCGAGGATCATGTTCGGGCCTTCGCCCTTCGTGCCCTTGGAGCCGAAGTCGAAGATGCTGTGGGTGTAGTCCCAGTAGTCCTTCAGCGACTCGCCCTTGATGGCGAACACCGGCGTGCCGGCGGCGGCGATGGCGGCGGCGGCATGGTCTTGCGTCGAGAAGATGTTGCACGAGGCCCAGCGCACGTCGGCGCCGAGGGCTTGCAGCGTCTCGATCAGCACGGCCGTCTGGATGGTCATGTGCAGCGAGCCGGTGATGCGCGCGCCCTTGAGCGGCTGCGCCTTCGAGAACTCCTCGCGGATGGCCATCAGGCCGGGCATTTCGGTCTCGGCGATGCGGATTTCCTTGCGGCCCCAGGCGGCAAGCGACAGGTCGGCGATGGCCTGGTCAACGGTGGAAACGGGGGTGGGCTTGAGAACTGCGCTCATGTGAACTCCAACAAAGCTGGTTTGAAGAATGCCACTGCGTTCGGGGTATGAAAACTCACCGCGAGAACAGCGGGTGAGCGTGGTTGCGATAAGGGTCCGAGCCTCACGCCTGTCGGCGCTGCAACGCTCCTCGGAACGGCGGATTTTAGCGCGGGTGCGATTTGACAGCTGCCGAACTGTGTTTCGGGGTCGCGACGGCGCCTTTGCCGGGTGGGTTGCAAGCCGCGGCGCGCCGCACTCACTGCCTGCGCATGCGAGCGTCGCAACGCCACAGATCGCCCGCAAAGACACTGGCCCGACGGGATTGCGACCCTGAAACGTCGTTCATCAGCCTGCCCTGGCCAGCGGGATTGGAAGGATCGTCCTAGACTGCCGATTCCCATCGCCTGTCCGGAGACCCAAGCCATGATGAAAGCTCAGCAACTCGCCATTTCGATCGTTATTGCGGCCACGTCCGCGCTGCCCCTGGTCGCCGCGGCGCAAGCGCCCGCGCAGGTCCGAGTGCGCGGGGTCATTGAACGTGTCGACGCCAACTCGATGGTCGTCAAGGACCGCAGCGGTGAAGTGGTCACGCTGGTGCGGCCCGCGGACATGAGCGTCTCGGAGGTCGTGCCGCTCACGATGGCGGACATCAAGGCCGACAGCTTCGTCGGCGCCGGGTCGATGCCGCAACCCGACGGCACGCAGCGCGCGATGGAGATCGTGGTGTTTCCGGAGTCCGCACGCGGCACCGGCGAAGGCTTCCGGCCCTGGGACTACATGCCCGAGAGCACGATGACGAACGCCACCGTTTCCACGCTCTCTGCTGCGCCGGCATCGGTGCCGGGCGGGCAGAAGCTGTTGCTCAAGTACAAGGACGGCGAGCAGACGGTGATCGTGCCTGCGGGCACGCCGGTCGTCACCTTCAAGCCGGGCAACCAGGACCAGGCCGCGCTGGTGGTGCCGGGCGCCAAGGTGGTCATCACGGCGCAGGAGAAGGAAGGCAAGCCGACCGCGCTGCGCATGCTGGTCGGGCGCAACGGTTTCCAGCCACCGATGTGAGTCCGGGGAGGGACTCGGGAATGGCGCGGCCCCTGCCCTCGTCGGGTTGGCCCGCGCCATTCTTCGGTCAGTGCGCGACGGCGCCCTTGGGCGCGACGGCCGCCGAGGGCGTCTCGGACTCCACCTTGAGCCGCAGCGCGATCACGGTGCCGATGGCCGCCACGGAGCCGAGCAGGATCAGCCCGGTGGTGAAGCTGCCGGTCTTGTCGTGCAGGTAGCCCATCATGTAGGGACCGAAGAAGCCCGAGAGGTTGCCGATCGAGTTGATCGCTGCGATGCCTGCCGCCGCCGAAGCCCCGGTCAGGAAACTGCTCGGGATCGGCCAGAACAGCGGCGGCACCGACGACACGCCAATCTGCCCCAGGCACAGCAGCCCGAGGATCAGTACCGGTGCACTCACCATGCCTGCGCCAGCCACGCCAACGGCGGCGAGCGCCAGTGCGAAGGCCACGTGCTCACGCCGCTTGAGCGTGCGGTCGGAGTTGCGGCTCAGCGTCACCATGCCGATGGCGCCGAAGACGAAGGGCAGCGCGGCCAGGAAACCGGCCTGCAGGTTGGAGACGCCAAAGCCCTTGATGATCGACGGCAGGAAGAAGGCCACGCCGTAGCTCGCCGCGTTGAGGCAGAAATACACGGCGGCGCATGCAAGGATGCGCGGGTTGGAAATCGATTGCCAGAGGCTCATGTGGCCGTGGCCGGCGGCGACCTTTTCCTTGGCTTCTTGCGCAAGCCGTGTGTCCAGCCAGTCGATTTCCTCCTTGTTGAGCCAGGTGGCCAGGACCGGGCGGTCCGTCAGGTAGAAGATCACGCCGATGGAGAGCAGTACCGATGGCGCGGCCTCCAGCACGAACAGCCACTGCCACCCAGCCAGCCCGGCGCCAGTGATCCCGAGCAACGCGCCCGACAGCGGCGCACCGATGATCGACGAGAACGGAATGGCCAGCATGAACAGCGACACCACCCGCGCCCGGTAGATCGCGGGGAACCACAGGGTCAGGTAGAAGATGACGCCGGGATAGAAGCCCGCCTCCATCACGCCGAGCAGGAAGCGCAGCGTATAGAAGGTCACCTCGTTGCTGACACCGAGCGATCTGGAGATGGGGTCGATGAAGGCGAACAGCGCGGACACCAGGCCCCACGAGGCCATGATCCGTGCGATCCACAAGCGCGCCCCGAAGCGGTTGAGTGCCAGGTTCGACGGCACCTCCAGCAGGAAGTACGCCACGAAGAACAGGCCCGCGCCCAGCGCATAGGCGGTTTCGCTGAGGCCGAGCGCGGCGTTCATCTGCAGCTTGGCAAAGCCGACGTTGACGCGGTCGAGATAAGCGACGAAATAGCAAAGGATCAAAAAAGGAACAATGCGCCGCATCACCTTGCGGATCGTTCTTGTCTCCAACTCATTCATGTTGTTGTCTCCCCGTTGTTTTTTCAAATGAGGCCACGTACTGCGTCACGCCGCGGGGCGGACGTTTCGCGTCGGTGGCATGTGGAAGCGCGAGTCGGGACGGATGGCCGTGGCGGCCCGACCCGTGCGCGTGAAGCGCTGGTGTGCGGTGGTCTCCTCCTTGCATCCGCTCATGGGCGGACGGCTGTTGTGCGTCGGTCTGTGCCTGCCCAGTCTCCCCGGGGACAGCGGGTGCCGTCAACGGTAGGCGTCCGCTGCGGCGTCCCGCAAGTGACTGCCCAAGCCGGGGCGGCGATAATTGCGGGTTCTCCTCGACCCCTGGTCCGCCGCGCCTCGCCTCCTCATGGCGACTGCGCGGTCCGCAATCCTTGCGGCCACATCCTGTCTCTGGAACCCTCTTCGTGTCCTATCTTTCCGAAACCCGCCGCCGTCGCACCTTCGCGATCATCTCCCACCCTGACGCCGGCAAGACCACGCTGACCGAGAAGCTGCTGCTGTTCTCGGGCGCGATCCAGATCGCCGGCTCGGTGAAGGCGCGCAAGGCCTCACGCCATGCGACCTCCGACTGGATGGAAATCGAGAAGCAGCGCGGCATCTCGGTGGCCTCGTCGGTGATGCAGATGGCGTACCGCGACCACGTGATCAACCTGCTCGACACGCCCGGCCACAAGGACTTCTCGGAAGACACCTACCGCGTGCTCACCGCCGTGGACTCGGCGCTGATGGTGATCGACGCTGCCAATGGCGTCGAAGCGCAGACGCGGCGCCTCATCGAAGTCTGCCGCCAGCGCGACACGCCCATCATCACCTTCGTCAACAAGATGGACCGCGAGGTGCGCGAGCCGCTGGACATCCTCGACGAAGTGGAACGCGAACTCGGCATGGCCTGCGTGCCGATGACCTGGCCCGTCGGCCAGGGCAAGACCTTCCGCGGGATCATGAACCTGCGCACGCAGGCGATGACGGTGTTCGAGTCGGGCAGCGAACGGCTGCCGCAGGACTTCGAGACGATTCCGCTGTCGGACCGCGAAACGCTGACCAAGCGCTTCGGCACCGACTTCGAGGACGCGATGGAGAGCATGGAACTGGCCACCGGCGCATCGCATGCCTGGGACCACGAGGCCTTTCTCGCCGGCAAGCAGACGCCGGTGTTCTTCGGCTCCGGCGTGAACAACTTCGGCGTGATGGAAGTGCTGGATGCGCTGGTCGACCTGGCGCCTTCGCCGCAGTCGCGCACCAGCACCACGCTGGTGAATCGCCAGTCGGTCGTGAAGGAGATCCAGCCCGAGGACAAGGACTTCGCTGGCGTCGTGTTCAAGGTGCAGGCCAACATGGACGCCAACCACCGCGACCGCATCGCCTTCGTGCGAATGGCCTCGGGCAAGTACACGCCCGGCATGAAGCTGCGCGTGCAGCGCACTGCGAAGGAGCTGCGGCCGACCAGCGTGGTGACCTTCATGAGCCAGCGACGCGAGGCCGTGGACGAGGCCTATGCGGGAGACATCGTGGGCTTCACCACGCATGGCGGCGTGCAACTCGGCGACACCATCACCGATGGGGCGAGCCTGCAGTTCACCGGGTTGCCGTTCTTCGCGCCGGAGCTCTTCATGACGGTGATCCTGAAGAATCCGCTGCGCACCAAGCAACTGCAGCAGGGACTGGCGCAGCTGGGCGAGGAAGGCGCCATCCAGGTCTTCCGTCCCGAAGTGGGCGGCCCGATGCTGCTGGGCGCGGTCGGGCAACTCCAGTTCGAAGTGGTGCAGCACCGCCTGAAGGCAGAGTACGACGCCGATGTGAAACTCGAAGGCTGCCAGTACACCGGCGCGCGCTGGATCACCGCCGACACGCCGGCCGAGTTGCGCGAGTTCGTCAACGCCTATCCGGTGCGCATGGCCAAGGATGCGGCCGACACGCTGGCCTTCCTGTGCACGTCGCCCTACGACGTGCGGCTGGCTCAGGAGCGCTTTCCGAAGATCCATTTCCATCCGCTGCGCGAGCATGCGGGCCTGGCGTTGCAGACCGCCGGCTGAATGGCCTCCACGCTCGGTACCAGCGTGTCCTCGTTGCCCGCCGGCCAGCCCGCCTTGGAGCAGCCCGGCGACGGACCGATGCTGCCGCTTTCGCGATGGCCTTGCGAAGCACGCGCCGGCCTGGTCGGCGTGTTCACCGACATCGACGACACGCTGACCACCGAAGGCGCGATCAGCCCCGACGCACTGCAATCGCTCTCCGACCTGAAGGCCGCGGGCTATCACCTCGTCGCCATCACCGGTCGGCCGGTGGGGTGGAGCGAACCGTTTGCCGCTTCATGGCCCGTGGATTCCATCGTCGCGGAAAACGGCGCGGTCGCGCTCGTGCGCTCGGTCGACGGCACGATCACCAAGCGCTACCAGCAGGACGCCATGACGCGAGCGCGCAACTTCGTGCGCATGCAGTCAGTGCTCGATCGCATCGAGCGCGAGATTCCCGGCGCGCAGCGAGCGACCGACTCGGTCGGGCGTGAATGCGACATCGCCGTCGATCACAGCGAGTTCGTGCAGCTCGACGATGCACGGATCGCCGCTGTCGTCGCCCTCATGAAGAGCGAAGGCATGCATGCCACGGTGAGCAGCATCCACGTCAACGGCTGGTACGGCGAGCACAACAAGCTGGAAGGCGCGCGATGGATCGTGCGCGAACTGTTTGGCCGTTCACTCGATGGCGAGATGAGCAGCTGGGCGTACGTGGGCGATTCGACCAACGATGCACTGATGTTCCAGCACTTCGAACACAGCATCGGCGTGGCCAATGTGCGCCGGTTCGAGGCGTCGCTGACGCACCTGCCGCGCTATGTCGCACCGAGCGAACGTGGCGCGGGCTTCGCCGAAGTCGCGGGCGCCATTCTTGAAAGCCGCGCGCCGCTCGACGCGCGTTGAGGACGATGGCGGGCGCGCGGGGCGTTCCGGCCACCGAGCGGGCCGTCGCCCGCGCTCCAGCGCATCACTCCTTGCGGAACACCCGCTCGCCGCCCACCCAGGTCTGCAGCACCTGCGTCTTCCACAGGTCGGCCGCCGGCGCCTTGAATGGGTCCTGGTCGACCAGGATGAAGTCGGCCCACTTGCCACGCTGCAATGAGCCCAGCACCTTCTCCTGGTGCTGCGCGTAAGCGGCATCGAGCGTGAAGGCGCGGAAGGCCTGGAGCAGGGTCATGGCCTCCTCGGGGTGCCAGCCCTGGGCGGGCTTGCCTTCGTGGTCGGTACGTGTCACGGCGGCGTGCAGGCCGTAGAACGGATTGGCCGACTCCACCGGGAAGTCCGACCCGCCCGCCACCACCGTTCCCTGCTGCAGGAAGGTGTGCCATGCGTAAGCGCCCTTCAGCCGCTCCTTGCCGATGCGGTCTTCTGCCATGTTCATGTCGCTGGTGGCGTGCGTGGGTTGCATGGAGGCGATCAGGTCCAGCGTCTTGAAGCGCGGAATGTCGGCCGGCGTCACCACCTGTGCGTGCTCGATGCGGTTGCGCAGGCCGCGCCCACCAACGTCCTTGTATGCCGCCTCGTAGGCATTGAGTATCTGGTGGTTGGCAGCATCGCCGATGGCATGCGTGTTGACCTGGTAGCCGGCCTTGAGCGCGATGCGCACCTTGCTGTTCATGGTCGCATCGTCCGACAGCAGCAAGCCCTTGTTCCCGTGGTCGTCCGAATAGGGCTCGAGCATGGCGGCGCCCCGGCTGCCCAGCGCGCCGTCGCCGCGCAGCTTGACCGCGCGCAGGTTGTAGCGGTCCTGCGCGTAGCCCTTGAGCGGACCCTTCGTGTTCAATGCGCGGAAGTCGTCGCCTACGTCGCTGATCATGGCGTAGACGCGCGTGGTCAGCTTCTTCTGGTCGGCGAACTCGCGGTAGATGCGCGCCTCGTCCACGCCGATGCCGGCGTCGCCGACGCTGGTGAGCCCGAGCGAGCCGAAGTGCGCAAGCGCAGTGCTCAGTGCCAGCCGGCGTTCGTCGTCGCTGGGCGCGGGAATGATGTTCGTGACCAGCAGCTGGGCCTTGTCCACCAGCACGCCGCTGGGATTGCCCGCGGCGTCGCGTTCGATGCGCCCGCCCGCCGGATCGGGCGTGTCGCGGGTGATGCCCGCGGCCTGCAACGCCTTGCTGTTGGCCCAGGTGGCATGGCCGTCGACGCGTCGCAATGTCATCGGCCGGTCGGCGACCGCGCTGTCGAGTTCAACCGCCGTGGGGAAGCGCCCGAGCTTCCAGATCACCTGGTTCCAGCCGGAGCCCAGCAGCCATTGCCGGTTGGGGTTGGCCTTGGCGTAGTCGCGGATTTTCGAGAGTGCCTCGTCGAGGTTCTGGGTGCCACCCATCAGCACCTCGTTGCGCCGAAAGCCCAGCCGGAATACGTGGCCGTGCACGTCGAACAGGCCGGGGAGCATCGTCTTGCCTTCGCCATCCACGAGCGTGGCGGCGCGGTAGCGCTTGACGAGTGCCGTGTTGTTGCCCGTCGCCAGCACCTTGCCTTTGTCGAAGGCCAGGCCGCTGAAGCTCACGAGCTTGTTGTTGGCGAGCGTGTAGCCCTGGACGTTGGTGACCACGGTGGGTGCGGCCATGGCCGCCGGGACGACAAGGATGCTCGTGGCAGCGCATGCCACGGCCATGACGGAAACGCGAAATCTCATTTTTTCCCCCTGATTGGTTTGAGTGGTGTCTCGTCGAACTTCATGTCCTGGTAGCGCACGTAGCGCGTCTTTCGCAGGACCTTGTAGCCCAGCCACAAGGTCAGAAAAATCGGAATGCCGATGTAGGTTGCGGTCACGCCCACCCAGTCGATGCGGTTGGCGGTGAAGGCGGCGTAGTTCTGCCCCAAGGTCACGACGAGGCACAGGCCGAAGGCGAAGATCGGGCCCCAGGGAAAGAAGGGCGAGCGGTACGGCAGCCGGTCCGGGTCGATGCCCTGCGCCTCCATCCCTCGGCGGAAGCGGTAGTGGCAGATCGCGATGCCCAGCCAGGCGACAAAGCCGGTCATGCCCGACAGATTCAGCAACCACAGGTACACCGACTGGCTCTCGAACAAGGAGGTGAGGAAGCACAGCGCACCGACTGCCGTGGTCGCGAACAGTGCGTTGATGGGCACGCCGTTGCGCGTGAGCTTCGCGAAGACCTTGGGCGCCCCGCCCTCCACACCCATGTTGAAGAGCATCCGCGTGGACGCGTACATGCCGGAGTTGCCGGCCGACAGCACCGCCGTCAGGATCACGGCGTTCATCAGCCCCGCCGCGAAGGCCAGGCCCGCGCGCTGGAAGACCAGCGTGAAGGGGCTCACGCCGACCTGCCCGATGTCGGTCTTGATGAGGTTCGGGTCGGTGTACGGGATGAGCACGCCGATGACCGCGATGGCCAGCACGTAGAACAGCAGGATGCGCCAGAACACTTGGCGCACCGCCTTCGGAATCTGCGTGGCCGGGTCGGCCGATTCGCCGGCGGCCACGCCGATCAGTTCCGTGCCCTGGAAGGAAAAGCCGGCGATCAAGGCCACGCCGATCATCGCGGGCAGGCCGCCCACGAAAGGCGCGTCGCCGATGGTGAGGTTGTGCAGTCCCGGCGCTGTTTCGCCGCGCAGCACGCCGAAGATCATCAACAGGCCCAGGGTGATGAACGCGATCACCGTCACCACCTTGATGAGCGCAAACCAGAACTCGGCTTCGCCGAATCCCTTCACCGAGATGGCGTTGAGCAGGAACATGAGCCCCAGGAACAGCGCGCTCCACAGCACGCCGGAGCTGCCCGGAAACCAGTACTGCATCACCAGCTGTGCGGCGGCCAGTTCGACCGCGATGGTGACGGCCCAGTTGTACCAATAGTTCCAGCCCAGCGCGAAGCCGAAGCCCTCGTCCACGTACAGCGCGCCGTAGGTGGCGAAGGAGCCCGACACCGGCATGTACGCGGCCAGCTCGCCCAGGCTGGTCATGAGGAAATAGACCATTGCGCCGATCAGCAGGTAGGCCAGCAAGGCCCCGCCTGGGCCGGCCTGCGAAATGGTGGCGCCCGATGCGACGAACAGCCCCGTGCCGATGGAGCCGCCGATGGCGATCATCGTCAGGTGGCGGGCGCGCAGGACGCGATGCAGCGTGGGGGCGGGTTCGGTCGCGGAAGCGGCGGTTGCGGAAACGGCGGGCACGCTGGCGCGCGGCGTGTGCTCAGGCATAGGGGTGTCGTCCCGTTCTGGTTGTCGTTATGTCTACGCGGATGCGCCTGTCGTGGCGCACTGGCGGTCCCTCCGGCCGTCAGCGCGCAAATGATAGAGCAGCCCGGTGGGCAAGCCGGCGCGTTGGCTGGTTTGGTGAGTGGGTCAGGCGCCCTGTGTTGCGCGGAGGTTCTCGCCCGGCAGAATCGCAGTGAGCGCCAGATTGACGTAGTAGTTGCCGCGGCGGCGAAGTTCTCCGAGTCGTTGATGAAGCGCTCCAGCCCACTCATCGGCGCCACAGTTTCGGCGGGGTCCTGCGGTGGGGTGTAGGCCGTGCGCCCCGCTCCGTCCTTCAGCGCCGGACCTGGGAGTTTGCGAAAGCCTGCGTTGTTGCGCTCCAGTTCGGCCTGGACCTGAACAATATGATTCGCCGTGATCAGGCCGCTTGATCGGACCTGCTCGAATCCCACGCGCAACGCCTGGCGATAACGCAAGACTTCCTTCGCCGCCGGATTCGCGAAGGCCTCGGGCAACACATCGCCCTTGAACAATTCATCGGGCGTGGTGACGATGTTCTCAATCTCGGAACTGTCCTTGGCCTCTTGCAGGCCCAAGGTGTCGGTCAGGATTTCCTGGTTGGTGGAAGCTTTGACCCGTCCGGCTCGGGCCGGCCATTGGGGTCTCTTCAGCCAGAAGGCGCGGACCGACTCATGATGTTCCGCGCGCCAAGACAGGCGCCAATGCGACGCCGGTGTGCGTGCCGATGCGCACCACCTCTTCCGGCGGCGCGGCGGCGACGATGCGGCCGCCGGCGTTGCCACCTTCAGGGCCGAGGTCGATGATCCAGTCGGCCTCGGCGATCACGTCGAGGTCATGCTCGATCACCACCACGCTGTGGCCGCCGTTGACCAGGCGGTGCAGCACGTGGATGAGCTTCTCCACATCGGCCATGTGCAGGCCCACCGTGGGCTCGTCGAGCACGTAGAGCGTGTGCGGCGCCTTGTTGCCGCGGCGCGTGACGTCGTCACGCACCTTGCTGAGTTCGGTGACGAGCTTGATGCGTTGCGCCTCGCCGCCGCTCAGCGTGGGCGAGGGCTGGCCAAGCGTGAGGTAGCCCAGCCCCACGTCCTTGAGCAACTGCAGCGGATGGCTGATGTTCGGCATGGCGGCGAAGAAGTCGACCGCCTCGTCGACCTCCATCTGCAGCACCTCGCCGATGCTCTTGCCGCGCCAGCTGACGGCCAAGGTTTCGGGATTGAAGCGCGCGCCGTGGCAGACCTCGCAGGGCACCTTCACGTCGGGCAGGAAGCTCATCGCGATGGTGCGGATGCCGGCGCCGTCGCAGCCGGGGCAACGCCCTTCGCCGGTGTTGAAGCTGAAGCGCGTCGGGCCATAGCCGCGCGCCTTGGCCTCCAGCGTGTCGGCGAAGAGCTTGCGGATGGTGTCCCAGAAGCCGATGTAGGTGGCCGGGCAACTGCGCGGGGTCTTGCCGATGGGGGTCTGGTCGACTTCGAGCACGCGGTCGATGGTGCTGTAGCCGTTCACCGACTTGCAGCCCGCCCACGCCGGGCGCTTGCCGGCATCGTCGTTGTCGCGACCGGCCCTGGTCATGCGCTGCACGACGACCGCCTGCACGTTGGCGAGCAACACGTCGCGCGCGAGCGTGGATTTGCCGGAGCCGCTGACGCCGGTGACGGCGACGAGGCGATGCAGCGGCAGCGTGGCGGTGATGTCCTGCAGGTTGTGCAGGTAGGCGCCATGGACGGTGAGCCATTTGTTGGCTCCCTCTCCCGCTGGCGGGAGAGGGTTGGGATGAGGTTCTGTGGATGGCGCAGCAGCCTGTGCGGTGCCGCCCCTCGCCCCTGCCCTCTCCCCGGCGGGGAGAGGGAGCAAGACAGCCCTGCGGGGTTGCAAGGGGTGCTTGATGGCATCGCGAAGGTAGCGGCCGGTCTGCGAATCGACGGCGGCCTGGATGTCGGCCACCGTGCCTTCCGCGACGAGCTTGCCACCGCGCTTGCCGGCGCTGGGGCCGATGTCGATGATGTGATCGGCGCGGCGGATCGTGTCCTCGTCATGCTCCACGACAACCAGCGTGTTGCCCTTGTCGCCGAGCTTGTGCAGCGCGTCGAGCAGGATCTGGTTGTCGCGCGCGTGCAGGCCGATGGTCGGCTCGTCGAGCACGTAGCAGACGCCTTGCAGGTTGCTGCCGAGCTGGGCGGCGAGCCGGATGCGCTGCGCTTCGCCGCCGCTGAGCGTGGGTGCGCCGCGGTCGAGCGTGAGGTAGCCGAGGCCGACTTCTTCGAGGAATTCGAGGCGGCTCCTGATCTCGGGGACCAGGTCACGGGCGATCTCGGCATCGCGGCCGATGAGTTCGAGGCCTTCGAACCATTGGCGGATGTCGGTGACGCTCATGCGGGCGAGTTCGGTGATGCCGATGCCTTGGAATGCACCCTCACCCCGGCCCTCTCCCGCAAGCGGGAGAGGGAGGAATACCGGCGCCCGCGCCGAAGCGACCTCCTCCCTCTCCCCTCCGGGGAGAGGGCCGGGGTGAGGGGCGGCCCCGCCCCCCGCGAACAGCACCGCACGCGCCGTCGCATTCAACCGCGTGCCGGTGCATGTCGGGCAATCCACATCGCCCACGTCCTCTGCCTCAGGCTCCGCAAAGGTCTGCTCGCGCCCCTTCTGGTCGTCGGCCATGACCGAATCGTCGTAGACCTTGCGCTGGTCCTTGGTGAGCTTCACGCCGGTGCCCACGCAGTCAGGGCACCAGCCGTGCTTGCTGTTGTAGCTGAACAGGCGCGGGTCGAGTTCCGCGTAGCTGGTGCTGCAGACGGGGCAGGCGCGCAGCGTGGAGAACACCTGCACGCGGCCGATGCCGGTGGTCGGCGCGCCCGCCATCATCGCGGCCTTGAGGCCGGTGAGTTGGCTCAGCACATGCACCACGCCCTTGCCATGTTCGAGCGCGCGCGTGAGCGATTCGCGCAGCAGCGCCTCGTTCTCCGGCAGCACGTCGAGGCTGGCCACGGGCAGTTCGATGCTGTGCTCCTTGAAGCGGTCGATGCGCGGGAAGTTCAGCGTCGGCAGGAAGGCGCCGTCCACGCGCAGGTGGGTGTAGCCGCGCGGTCGCGCCCAATCGGCGAGTTCGGTGTAGACGCCCTTGCGGTTGCTCACCAGCGGCGCCAGCAGGCCGATGTGCTGGCCGCGGAAGGTCTTCAACAACTGCGCCGCAATGCTGTCCGGCGTCTGCGGCTGCACCGCGGCGCCATCGTGGATGCAATGCTGGATGCCGAGCTTGACGTAGAGCAGGCGCAGGAAGTGCCAGACCTCGGTGGTGGTGCCGACGGTGCTCTTGCGGCCGCCGCGCGAGAGGCGCTGCTCGATCGCGACCGTCGGCGGGATGCCGTAGACCGCATCGACCTCGGGCCGGCCCGCGGGCTGCACGATGCTGCGGGCGTAGGCGTTGAGCGATTCGAGGTAGCGGCGCTGGCCTTCGTTGAAGAGGATGTCGAAAGCGAGCGTGGACTTGCCGGAGCCGCTCACACCCGTGACCACGCTGAACTTGCCGCGCGGGATGTCGACCGTCAGGTTCTTGAGGTTGTGCTCTCGCGCGTTGACGATCTGGATGGCCCCCTCCCCTCTTGCTCCCTCTCCCGCGCCCGCCTTCTCCCGCTCGGAGGGGGCGCCATACCGCGCGGTAGGTTCGGCTGCGCGCAGGCGCGACGGCCCGATGGCCAGCTCATAGTCGCGCAAGGCCTCGCCGGTGAAGGTGCCCTTCATCTCGCGCACATGCTCAGGCGTTCCTTCGGCCACGACGCGGCCGCCACCCTCCCCGCCTTCGGGCCCCAGGTCGATGAGCCAGTCGCTCGCGCGGATCACATCGAGGTTGTGCTCGATCACGACCAGCGAGTGCCCGGCCTCGAGCAGCTTGCGCAACGCCCGCATCAGGCGCGCGATGTCGTCGAAGTGCAGGCCGGTAGTCGGTTCGTCGAACAGGAACAAGGTGCCCTTGCGCGCCACCGCCTGCTTGCTCGAAGTCGCGTTCTTCGCAGCCTCTGCCAGGAAACCCGCGAGCTTGAGGCGCTGTGCCTCGCCGCCCGAGAGCGTCGGCACGGGCTGGCCCAGCTTCACATAGTCCAGGCCGACATCGACGATGGGTTGCAGCATGCGCAGCACATCGCGGTCTTCCACGAACACCTGCGCCGCCTCGGCCACGGTGAGTTCGAGCACGTCCGCCACATTGAGCGTCTTGCCGGCGCGCTCGATCGTCACCTCCAGGATCTCCGGCCGGTAGCGCTGGCCATCGCAGTCGGGGCAGCGCAGGTACACGTCGCTCAGGAACTGCATCTCCACATGCTCGAAGCCGGAGCCGCCGCAGGTCGGGCAGCGCCCATCGCCGCTGTTGAAGCTGAACTTGCTGGCGGTGTAGCCGCGTTGCCTGGACAGGCCCGCGGTCGCGAAGATCTCGCGCACCGCGTCCCAGGCGCCGACATAGCTCGCCGGGTTGGAGCGCGCGGTCTTGCCGATGGGCGACTGGTCGACGAAGACCACGTCGCTCAGGTAGTCCGCGCCGAGCAGGCGGTCGTGCGCGCCCGGCGTCTCGGTCTGCTTGCCGAAGTGACGCATCAGCGCCGGCGCCAGCACGTCCTGGATCAAGGTCGACTTGCCGGAGCCGCTGACGCCAGTGACCACGACGAGCCGATGCAGCGGTATCTCGACCGTCACGTCCTGCAGGTTGTGCTCGCGCGCGCCTTCGAGGATCAGGCGGTGCGTGTTCTCGCTCACGAGGCGCTTGAAGCCCATGCCGATCTGCTTGCGGCCGCCGAGGTAGGCGCCGGTGAGCGTGTCGGCATTGCGCAGCGCATCGACCGTGCCGTCGAACACCACCTGTCCGCCACGCACGCCGGGCCCCGGGCCCATGTCGATGACGCGGTCGGCCGCGAGCATCACGGCCGGGTCGTGCTCGACCACGACCAGCGTGTTGCCCGCATCGCGCAGGCGCAGCATGGCCTCGGTGATGCGGCTCATGTCGCGCGGGTGCAGGCCGATGCTGGGCTCGTCCAGCACGAACAGCGTGTTGACAAGCGAAGTGCCGAGCGCGGTCGTGAGGTTGATGCGCTGAACTTCGCCGCCGGAGAGCGTGCGGCTCTGGCGGTCGAGCGTGAGGTAGCCGATGCCGACATCGTGCAGGTAGCGCAGGCGGGTGGTGATTTCGTCGAAGAGGAGTTTGAGGGCTTGCAACTCGCCCTCACCCCGGCCCTCTCCCGCGCGCGGGAGAGGGAGGAGATTCGTCCGAGCCCCTTCCCCGCGCGCGGGAGAAGGCAATTCACTCCCTCTCCCGCTTGCGGGAGAGGGTTGGGGTGAGGGTCTCTCTCCGCTTGCAACCTGCCGATCAAAGAACCGCCGCAGCCGCTCGATCGACAGCAGCATCAAGTCATGCAGGCAAAGCCCCGGCAGCGCCTCCAGCTGCGCGCGCGACCACTTCACGCCCACCGGCATGAAGCGCTTCTCCGGCGGCAGCACCGCGTCGGCGTCTTCCTTGCTGCCGATGCGCCACAGCAGGCTTTCCAGCTTGAGCCGCGCCCCCGCGCACACCGGGCATGGCGTGTAGCTGCGGTACTTCGACAGGAGCACGCGGATGTGCATCTTGTAGGCCTTGCTCTCCAGGTAGCCGAAGAAGCGCCTGATGCCGTACCACTGCTGGTTCCACTTGCCCTTGTAGTTGGGCGAGCCTTCGATGACCCAGTCCTTCTGTTCTTGCGTGAGCTTGGCCCAGGGCGTGTCGCGCGGGACACCGGCCGCTTCCGCGTGGCGCATGAGATCGTCCTGCGCCTCCTTCCATGCGGGCGTCTGGATCGTCTTGATCGCGCCGGCGCGCAGCGTGAGCTTGTCGTTGGGAATGACGAGCCCCAGGTCGACACCGATCACGCGGCCGAAGCCACGGCAGGTCTCGCAGGCACCGACGGCCGAGTTGAACGAGAACATCGACGGCAGCGGGTCGCCGTAGCGGATGTCGCTCTCGGGGCAGTGCAGGCCGGTGGAGAACTTCCACGCCTCGGGCGTGCCTGCCGCCCCCACGCTCGCCGCCGCCTGTGCTTCGCTCCCCCCCGCGGGGCGCCCTTCGTCCGCCGCCAGCGCATAGACCGTGAGCCGCCCGCTGCCACGCTTCAACGCCACTTCGATCGCCTCGATCACGCGCGCCCGTTCCGCACCCGCCATGCGGAAGCGGTCCGCCACCACGTCGAGCACCTTGCGCGGCCCGGTCGGCGTGGCGACCTCGCGCTCGCCGTGCACGCGCGTGAAGCCGCTGGCGGACAGCCATTGCGTCACTTCCTCCGCGCTGGTCGTCGCCGGCAGCTCCACCGGAAAGGTCAGCACCACGCGCGGGTCGCCCGCGTCCTTCGCGCGCTCGACCAGCGCCGCGTAGATCGAATCGGGCGAGTCATGCCGTACCTGCAGCGCGGTCTCGCGGTCGAACAGCTCGGCGGCCCGTGCGAACAGCAGCTTCAGGTGGTCGTTCAGCTCCGTCATCGTGCCCACGGTGGAGCGCGAGGAACGCACCGGGTTGGTCTGGTCGATGGCGATCGCGGGCGGCACGCCCTCGACCTTGTCCACCGCCGGCTTGTCCATGCGATCGAGGAACTGGCGCGCGTAGGCCGAGAAGGTCTCGACATACCGACGCTGCCCTTCCGCGTACAGCGTGTCGAACACCAGGCTGGACTTGCCGGAGCCGCTCGGGCCGGTGACCACCGTCATCTCGCCCGTGCGGATGTCGATGTCGATGTTCTGGAGGTTATGCTGGCGTGCGCCGCGAATCCGGATGGAGCCCTGTGTCATGCGTGCCTTGGGTGTGGGGCAAACATTCTAGGGAGCACACTGCGACCCCGCCGTGGCAGGGTCTTGCGCTTGCATCCGTCGGCCGCCACGCCGTTTGACCTGCATATCCAGGCGCCTGCACGGGCCGGTCCTGTGACGAACACCGCCCACACCAAACACTGGATATTCCAACCTGAAGCACCATGTAGGGTGTTCGTTCAACTTTACGGAGGCTCGAATGGCAGGCAACAGGTATGAGAAGAGCGCCGAGGCAATTGCCCGTCTCACGCCGGAGCAGCGGCGCGTGACGCAGCAAAGCGGCACGGAGCGCCCGTTCACCGGCGAGTACGACGAGCACTTCGAGCGCGGCCTCTACGTCGACATCGTCTCCGGCGAGCCGCTGTTTTCGTCGCGCGACAAGTTCAATTCCGGCTGCGGATGGCCCGCATTCGCCAAGACGGTTGTCGATGAGAACGTCAACGAGATCAAGGACCGCAGCCACGGCATGATGCGAACCGAGGTGCGTTCGACGCATGGCGACAGCCACCTGGGCCATGTCTTCGACGATGGACCCAAGGCGCTCGGCGGCCTGCGCTACTGCATCAATTCGGCCTCGCTGCGTTTCATTCCGGAAGCGGAAATGGAAGCGGCAGGCTACGGCGAATACATCCCTCAACTCTGAGAAAAGGAAGCCTCCAAATGACGACCGAAACCGCAGTGCTCGCTGGTGGCTGTTTCTGGGGCATGCAAGACCTCATCCGCAAGCTGCCGGGCGTGAAAGCCACGCGCGTGGGCTACGTGGGCGGCAGCAACGACCACCCCACCTACCGCAGTCATCCGGGGCATGCCGAAGGCATCGAGATCGTTTTCGACAACGAGGCCATCAGCTATCGCGACCTGCTGGAGTTCTTCTTCCAGATTCACGATCCCAGCACGAAGAACCGCCAGGGCAATGATGTGGGCACCAGCTACCGTTCGGCCATCTTCTTCACCAGCGAAGCGCAGAAGGCCGTGGCCCTCGACACCATCCAGGATGTCGATGCCTCGGGGCTCTGGCCCGGCAAGGTGGTCACAGAAGTGACCCCAGCGCCGACGTTCTGGGAGGCCGAGCCTGAGCACCAGGACTACCTGGAGCGCCTTCCCGACGGCTATACCTGTCACTTCGTCCGGAAAGGCTGGCGCCTGCCAAGACGCGCCGCTGCCTGAAGAAAAGTCCATGTGAAAAGCCTCATGGCGCTCGCGCGGCATGAGGCTTCTTCTTGCGAAGCACCCGGCCAGCCGGGTGCCGCGTGGGCTGGATCAGTCGTCGGCGTAGATGTCGACGTCCTTCGTCTCGCGCACGAAGATCATGCCGATCACGAAGGTCATCGCGGCGATCGCGATCGGATACCACAGCGCGTTGTACATGTTGCCGGTCTGCGCCACGATCGCAAAGCCGGTACTCGGCAGCAAGCCGCCGAACCAGCCATTGCCGATGTGGTACGGCAAGCTCATCGAGGTGTAGCGGATGCGCGTGGGGAACATTTCCACCAGCATGGCGGCGATCGGGCCGTAGACCATGGTCACCAGGATCACCAGCAGCGTCAGGATGAAGACCACCATCGGCTTGTTGATCTTGGCCGGATCGGCCTTGGTCGGGTAGCCGGCCGTCTTCAGCGACTCGCCCATTTCCTTCTTGAAGTCGGCGATCTTCTTGGTGCTGTCGGCGTCGAAGCGCGAATTCGTCACGAGGGCCGACGGCGCGGTGATGACCTTGTCGCCGATGGTCACGGTGGCGGGCGCGCCGGCCGGGACTTCTGCGTTGTCGTAGCTCACCGAGCTTTGCGCCAGGAAACGCTTGGCGATGTCGCAGGAGGTCGTGAAGTCGATGTCGCGTGCCACCGGGTTGCCCTGGAACGAGCACTCCGCCGGGTTCGAATGGACCACCACCTTGTTCACTTCCTGGGCCTTCGCGAGGTCCGGGTTGGCGTACTGCGTCAGCATGTGGAACAGCGGGATGTAGGCGAGCGCTGCGATCAGGCAACCGGCCATGATGATCGGCTTGCGGCCGATCCTGTCCGACAGCGTACCGAACACCACGAAGAAGGGCGTGCCGATGAGCAGCGCCACGCCCAGCAGGATGTATGCGGTATCGAGGTCGACCTTGAGCGACTGGATCAGGAACAGCTGCGCATAGAACTGGCCCGTGTACCAGACCACGGCCTGGCCGGCGGTGAGGCCGAGCAGCGCGATGATCACGATCTTCAGGTTGCGCCATTCGCCGAATGATTCGATCAGCGGCTTCTTGGAGGTCTTGCCTTCGGCCTTCATCTTCTGGAAGGCGGGGGATTCATTCAGCGACAGGCGGATCCAGATGCTGATGGCCAGCAGCAGGATCGACATCAGGAACGGCAGGCGCCAGCCCCAGTCGCCGAACGCATCGGCACCCATCGCACTGCGGATGGCCAGCACCACGATCAGCGACAGGAAGAAGCCGAGCGTGGCCGTGGTCTGGATCCACGCCGTGTAGGCGCCGCGCTTGCCCTTGGGGGCGTGCTCGGCGACATAGGTGGCGGCACCGCCGTACTCACCGCCGAGCGCCAGGCCCTGCAGCAGGCGCAACGCGATCAGGATGACCGGGGCGGCGACGCCGATGGTGGAGTAGCTGGGCAACAGGCCGAGCACGAAGGTCGACAAGCCCATGATCATGATGGTGACCAGGAAGGTGTACTTGCGTCCGATCATGTCGCCGAGCCGGCCGAACACCAGCGCGCCGAAGGGCCGCACCACGAAGCCGGCGGCGGCGCCGAGCAGCGTGAAGATGAAGCCGGCCGTCGGGTCGAGGCCCGAGAAGAACTGCTTCGAAATGATCGTCGCGAGCGCCAGGTAGACGTAGAAGTCGTACCACTCGAACACCGTGCCGAGCGAGGAAGCGAAGATGACCTTCTTTTCTTCCGCCGTCATCGGCCCGGCTATCGGCACTCCTCTGGAATCCAGTGTTGCTGCCATCGTCGTCTCCTGAAAATGAATGCGGCCCCAGTCGGAACCGTGCCAAATTCTTCGCCTTGGGACTGACCCGAGACTTTCGCGAAACTGACAGATGCTTACAAACTAGGGTGAAACCCCTTGGGAGGGTTTCAAGATGCGGAATTCAACACTGGGAAAAACCGCCATATGGCACGGTTGCGCGATTTTTCAGTGTCAGCGTTGGCCCCGCTGCAGCGATGGCCGGTCTGCCGCGCCGTGCCATTGCGGGCCGTCGAACCACGGGTCATCCAGCAGCGCCGCACGCAGCATCATTAGGCTGTCGAATCCCCAGATCAGCCGGCCGTCGACCGCATAGGCCGGCACGCCGAACGCACCTCGCGACAGCGCCTCGTCGGTATTGGCCTTGAGTTGCGCCTTGACCGCATCGCTGCCGGGCTCGCGACGCAATTCCAGGCGCTCGGCCAGCGCCGCCAGCCGCGCGGCATCAGTTGCCTCCTGGCCGCCGCGCCACACCTCGCGAAAGACCGTCTCGGCCACGTAGCGGCTGATGTTGCCGTCCGGCGAGGTGGCCAGCGCCAGCCGCAGATGGGCCAGCGGGTTGAACGGATGCGCGGCCGGCATCTCGATGGGGATGCCGTGGACATGCCCGAGCCACAGCACCTGCCGGTAGGTCCATTCGCGCTTCGTCGGAATTTCCGCGGGGCCGAGCTGCCCATGCTGCTTGAGCACCGCGCCGAACAGGATCGGCTTGTAGGCCACGCTGCAACTCAGCCCCTCCAGCGCCTTGGGCAGTTGCTCGAACGCGAGGTAGGCGTAGGGCGAGATGAAATCCAGGTAGAAGTCGATGTGCTTCATGGCGCTGTCGCCTCTTCGATGCGTCGTGCGATGCAGGCCCAGACCCGGCGCTTGCCGGGGTCGTCCATGCGACTCCACTGCGCGATTTCGGCCAGCGTCCGAAAACACCCGCGGCAGAGGCCGCTGCCTTCGTGGATGCGGCAAACGGAAGTGCATGGCGATGGCACCGACTCCGAATCTCCCACCTCGACTGCACGCGCCGCGACGGCACGGGCAGCCATCGGATCGAAGTCGGCGTCGTCGCGTATCGAGGCCGGTGCATCCGGCACGGCCGCGCCCTCGCCGCGCACGGCGTTCACACCACGTCGGCGACGGGCGCGCCGGTCAGGCGTTCGAGGTCTTGCGGCGCAAGTCGAACCACCGCATGCGGATGGCCGGCGGCGGCCCAGATCTCGTCGAAGCGGAACAGCTCGCGATCGATCAGCGTGACGGCCGGCGTGGCCTGCGCGAAGGGCGAGACGCCGCCGATGGAGAAGCCCGTCTTCGACTTGACGAAATCCGCATCGGCGCGGCCCGTCTTGCCGACGATGGCGTCGACCTTCTTCTCGTCCACACGCTTGTCGCCCGAGGTGATGACCAGCACGGCCGACTCGTCGCTCTTGCGGCGGAAGATGATGCTCTTGGCGATCTGCCCCACCGCAATACCCAGCGCGTCGGCCGCCTGTTGCGCGGTGCGGGCGGCATCGTCGAGCATTTGCGGCGCATGCGGATGGCCGGCCTCCTGCAACACGCGCGCCACGCGCTGAACGCCCTCGGGCAGGGAATGAAGTTCAGAGCCGCACATGATCAAGGCAAGGAATACGGGAGCCGGACGCAGAGGACGCGAAGGTTCCGCGAAGGACGCGAAAGGATTGCAAGGAAGTCATTCTTGAATTGTCTTCTTTCGCGTCCTTCGCGAAACCTTCGCGTCCTTCGCGTACGGCCAAGTCCGCGTTCATGGATGCCTCACCCCGCGCGTTTCGTGCGAATCGCCTTCGACGCACGCGAGTTCGGCTCGCGGCCCAGCGCATCGCTGATGTAGACGCCGGCGTCGATGAGCTTGTCGAGGTCGATGCCGGTCTCGATGCCCATGCCGTGCAGCATGTAGACCACGTCCTCGGTCGCAACATTGCCGGTCGCGCCCTTCGCGTAGGGGCAGCCGCCCAGCCCGGCCGACGAGGTGTCGAACTGCCACACGCCCATCTCCAGGCTGGCCAGCGTGTTGCCCAGCGCCTGGCCGTAGGTGTCGTGGTAGTGGCCGGAAATGTCGTCGATGTCGTAGTGCGCGAGCGTGGCCTCGATGGCGCGCTGCACCTTCACGGGCGTGCCGACGCCGATGGTGTCGGCCACCCCAACGTGCTGCACGCCGATGTCCTTCATGAGCTTCGCGAGCCGGCCCACGGCCTCGGGCGCGACTTCGCCTTCGTACGGGCAGCCCACCGTGCACGACATCGCGCCGCGCACGTAGATGCCCTTGTCCCGCGCGGCGGCCACCACGGGTGCGAAGCGCTCGATGCTCTCGGCAATGGAACAGTTGATGTTCTTCTGGCTGAAGGCCTCGCTGGCGGCGCCGAACACCACGATCTCGTCGGGCCATTCCTCTCGCGGCGCCGCGATGGCGGCCTCGAAGCCCTTCATGTTGGGCGTGAGCACCGAGTAGCGCACGCCCGGCTTGCGCTGGATGCCGTGCATCACCTCGGCGTTGTCGGCCATCTGCGGCACCCACTTCGGGCTGACGAAGCTGGTGACCTCGATCTCGCGCAAGCCCGCGTCCTGCAGGCGATGCACCAGGCCGATCTTGACTTCGGCGGGCACGGGTTGCTTTTCGTTCTGCAGGCCGTCGCGCGGCCCGACGTCGACGATCTTCACGCGTGTGGGTAGTTTCATGGTCTCTCTCCGGCGGGCACCAACGATACCCGCAATGAATTGCCCGTGTCGGGCGGCAGGCACACCCTTGCGTTCTCAGTAGCCGCGGGAGGCATCGACCACGCCGGGCAATTCGTCGAAGCTGGCACCTGCTTCGAGGGCGCGGATCTTGGTGACGATCTGGGCGACAGACTCTTCGCGCTGGGTGCGAGCGGATGCGTGCGGGGTCACGGTGATCCTGGGGTGGCGCCAGAAGGGGTGGTCGGAGGCCAGGGGCTCGGACTGGAACACGTCGAGCGTCGCGCCCGCGAGTTGGCCGGCGTCCAGCAGCGGGATCAGGTCCTCGTCGACCAGGTGCGCGCCGCGGGCGACGTTGATGATGTAGCCGCCGGGCTGGCCGGCGTTGAGCTTCAGCAGGTTGTCGCGGCGCAGGATGCCGCGCGTCCCGGGGGTGAGCGGCAGCAGGCAGACCAGCACGCGGCTGGCGGCCAGGAAGTCATCGAAGCCCTTGTCGCCCGAGAAGCAGCGGATGCCGTCGATCTGCTTTGGCGATCTGCTCCAGCCCATCACCGGAAACTCGAACTGGCCGATCGCCTTTCCCACGCGTTCGCCGAGCACGCCGAGGCCCATCACGCCAACCGGGAAGTCGTTGCGGGCGCGCGGGCGGCGGTAGCTCCACTTGCCTTCACGCGCGTCGGCCTCGTAGCCGTCGAACTCGCGGAAATGGCGGATCAGCGCATGGCAGACGTACTCGGCCATCTGCACCGACATGCCGGCGTCGTCGAGCCGCACGATGCGGGTCTGCGGCGGCAGCTTGAGCTTGAGCAAGGCATCCACGCCGGCGCCGATGTTGAACAGGCCGCGCAGCGTCTGCTGCTCGTCGAGGAACTCCTGCGCCGGCGCCCACACCACCGCGTGATCAGCCGGCGCATCGCCCGGCGACCAGGGCGCGATGTCGGCGTCAGGCAGTTCGGCCCGCAGGTTGTCGACCCAAGGTTCGGGGCGGTTGTTGTCGGTGAGGCAGACGGTGATACGCATGGTTTGCTAAGACTCGAGTGCGAAGGCATGTTTGGTCCATTCATCGCACAGCTTGCGAAATGACCTGCTTCTGTGATGCGCCAATTCAAGGTCGAAGACGTGCGAGAACGCTGGCTGATCCGTCGTTTCCCCGTAGGTCCCATCTACGAGGCGGTCATTGATCCAACCCTTCGCATTCCTGGGCGATTCCGGGTCCACTTGCTCGTCATCTGCACGGGATTCAAAGCCCCTGCGACCATGGAGCGACGACGACGCAGCGATAAACCAGGCTTCATACTCCCGATTGGCGAAGACAACGCCGAGTCTGCGGTGAGGCGCGAGTTCCGTAGCTCGCTTCAGGACTTCGGCGCCTTTGTCCGCCGGACAATCGTCGTCGGCATCCATCAGAATCAATATCCAGCCTGACTCTCCGCATTTCGCGGCGGCCAACTGAAGGTGTCGATTGAATTCGGATTCCTTGTTGAGAAACTGGTCTCGTCGAACACGAATCGGGCGAAGAATATCCGCTTGCACTTCGGGCGTTCGCCATACTTGCAGGCGTCGCAACAGCACCGGCAAAGCGAGGACTTCGCCATCGCCCTCCACAATCGAAGCAACGGTGATCACGGTGTGGAATTGCCGAACAATTCGGCCTGTTTCTGCAACTGCGCGTTGAGAATTGCGCGATCGGGCTCAAGCTGATTGAGGCGCAGCAACTCCCCGGCAGAGAAAAGCTGCTTGTGCATCATTGACTTCGATGCCTCGTCCAGCGGACCTATGCGAGTCTCGCCACCTTCAGAGATCACCGCCAGAAAATGGGCGGGATCAATGTCGCGGTCGTCCAGTAGATCGGGGCTGTGACTTGTGACGATGATCTGGGTTCCCCGCGAGGCCTGCAGCAACGCCTCGCGCAATGCTGCACCTGCGGCGGGGTGCAATGCAGTCTCAGGCTCCTCGATACCTACCAGCAAAGGCGCATAGTCTCGATTCGCTTGGAAGAGTGCTGTAAGGACTCCCAATGCGCGCAAGGTGCCGTCCGACATGTTCTGGGCCGGGAATCGCCACGGATGCTTTGAACCTGCCATGTCCTGCCGAAATTCCAAAGTCTCCAGCGGTCCCATTTGCTCCCGCCGCACGCCCTGCACCGTCGGAACGACCGTTTGAAGGTACTCCTGAATCGAACTCATGCTCTCCGGGGCGACTCGTTCGAGATGGCCAATCACACTGACGATATTTTCGCCAGCGGGCTTGAGCAAGCGACCGTCCTGAGGCTTTTGTGGTTCACGCATGAGTTTGGGATTGAGGTTGTAAAACCCCATCGCAATCAATGCATCGAAGACGGGTCGAAAGACCGCCAGGCCTGAAACGCTGACGAGTGCCAAGCGATCGGACGTGACAGCCGGAAACGTGGCCTCGCTGCTGGCCAATAACTGGCCCCGCTCAATTTTGTAGAACGGGCCGCCGCTCGCCCCACCCACAGCGCATTCCTCACGTTGTACTTCATAGCCTCTGCCGGGCAATGCGCCAATATTGAAAGCGTAGTGACCCAGTCTTAGGTCAGGCAAGACGAATTCAACTCGGATTCCAAAGTGCGTCGGGTGGCCGCTGGACCTTCGCCGGACTTCAGTGAGTCCCCCGCGTTCGTTCAGTGCATTGTCCAGGGACGACGACAATGCATCGCGCACGAGATGCAGCGCATCGAGAAAGTTGCTCTTGCCGGAGCCATTCGCGCCCACAAGATAAGTCAGCGGGCCTAGACGCACGTCGCAAGCACCGATGCTCTTGTAGTTGCGAAGCACGACGCGCGTCAGGAATGGGATTTGACTCATTGATGGACAACTGCCTTCTTCGTTGGCGCCCGATCGACGCCCAACGCGTTTGCGCCTAGCAAATTTAAGGGGAGGAGTATCTCCGGCAACCCGGCATTCTGAAGCAGAAGGGCGAACTCGATGCCACTCGATCCAATCAGGCGCTGATGCGCAGCAACTCATTGCCCTCGGCCACCTGGTCGCCCGGCGCGAACATCAGTTCCTCGACGGTGCCATCAGCCGGCGCGGCGATGGTGTGCTCCATCTTCATCGCTTCCATCACCGCGAGCGGCTGGCCCTTGCTGACCTTGTCCCCGGCCTTCACCGCAAAGGACACGACCTTGCCGGGCATCGGCGCGGTGAGCCGGCCGCCTTCGGCCTGCGTGTCGCCGGCATGCGCGAGACGGTCGACGGCAAGGATCTTCGTAGCGCCTTGCGCCGCGAAGACGTGCGAACTGCCATCACGTTCGTAGACGTTCAGGGTATGGCGGCCGCCGTTGAACTCGACTTCGAACTCGCCGGAGGGGAACTGCCCGACCACCAGCGCACCCGAGACCCCGCCGGCTTCGAGCCAGAAGCTGCCGTCGCGCTTGTAGGTCAGCGTGGCCGACGCTGGTTCGCCGCGGAACTCGTAGTCGAAGCGGCGCTTGTATTCGCCGAGCGCGCGGAAGCCGTCGCGGCGCGCGAAGGGCTCGGGCATGGCCGCGGGCCATTCGGTGATGCACTGGCGCGCGATGGCTGCCGCGGCGGCGAGAGGCAAGCCCAGCGGTTCGCGGTCGAACAGCACGGCGCGCTCGCGTTCGATCAATGCCGTATCGAGGTTGGCGTGGGCGAAGGAATCGGTGGCGAGGATGCCGCGCAGGAATTGCACGTTGGTTGCCACACCGACGATGTGCACCTGCGCCAGCGCGGCGTCGAGCCGGGCCAGGGCCTCGGCGCGCGTGCTGCCGTGCACGATGAGCTTGGCGATCATCGAGTCGTAGAACGGCGAGATCTCGCCGCCTTCGCGCACGCCGTCGTCGATGCGCACGCGGCTGCGCTGGAAGGCCGTCGCGTGCGGCTTGCGGTAGACGTGCAGCGTGCCGGTGGCGGGCAGGAAGTTGTTGTCGGGGTTCTCGGCGCAGATGCGCGCCTCGATCGCGTGGCCGTGGATCTGCAGTTGCTCCTGCTTGAGCGGCAACGGCTCTCCGGAGGCGACGCGCAGTTGCCATTCGACGAGATCGAGGCCGGTGATGGCTTCGGTCACCGGGTGCTCGACCTGCAGGCGGGTGTTCATCTCCATGAAGAAGAAGGACATGTTGGCCCCCACGCTCGGCACTGACGTGTCCTCACTGCCCCCCGAGGGGGTGCTCGCTTGCTTGGGGCGGCCCGGCGCGGCGCTCGTCGCGCCACCATCGCGCTGCTCGACGATGAATTCCACGGTGCCAGCACCCACGTAGTTCACAGCCTTCGCAGCCGCCACCGCCGCGGCGCCCATCTCCGCGCGCATCGCCTCGGTCATGCCCGGCGCGGGCGCTTCCTCCAGCACCTTCTGGTGCCGGCGCTGAACCGAGCAATCACGCTCGAACAGGTAGACGCAGTCGCCGTGCGTGTCGCCGAACACCTGGATCTCGATATGGCGCGGGCGTTGCACGTACTTCTCGATGAGCACCGCGTCGTCGCCGAAGCTGTTGATCGCCTCGCGCTGGCACGACGCGAGCGCCGCGGCGAAGTCCTCCGACTTGTCGACCGCGCGCATGCCCTTGCCGCCGCCGCCCGCGCTGGCCTTGATGAGCACCGGGTAGCCAATGCGGTCGGCCTCGCGCTGCAGCAGCGCGGGATCCTGTTCGCTGCCGTGGTAGCCGGGCACCAGTGGCACGCCGGCCTTTTCCATGAGCTGCTTGGACTCGGCCTTCAGGCCCATCGCCTTGATCGCCGACGGCGGCGGCCCGATGAAGACCAGGCCCGCGTCGGCGCAGGCTTGTGCGAACTCCTCGTTCTCGCTGAGGAAGCCGTAGCCGGGGTGGATGGCTTCGGCGCCGGTGGCCTTTGCGGCCTCGAGGATCTTTTCCCAGCGCAGGTAGCTGTCTTTCGGGGCGCTGCCGCCGAGGTAGACCGACTCGTCGCAGGCACGCACATGGTTGGCATGGGCGTCCGCGTCGGAATACACGGCGACCGTACGGATGGCCATGCGGCGTGCGGTGGCCGCAACCCGACAAGCGATCTCGCCTCGGTTGGCGATAAGGATCTTCTTAAACATGGCGGGTCTTCCTAAACATGGGACTTGTCTTCCGAGGAGGGTTTCTTGAGTTGGAACGCCGGCACCACGCCCGGGTCCGGCTTGCCGCTGAAGATCTTGCGAACGCGGCTGACGAGCCCGCGCAGGAATCGCCAGCTCTTGCGGATGAGCCACACGCTCATCACCAGCACGATCGCGAACACGATGAAGAACACCACCGGGTGCGCCACCGCGAGCCACAGGCTGGCCGGCACCAGGCTGTCTTCCACCAGCGAGGCGCCCACGTTGCTGAACGGCTCCGGCGATGTGTTGATGGCCGCCCGCGTGGTCGCCTTGGCGGTGTGCGCCGTCGCCGCGAGCCCGCCGCCGAGCACCGCAGCCACCAGCGCCATCGCACCGTTGTCCGCGCCGAACACGCCGGCCGCGAGCGCCGCGCCGGCCGGCACGCGGATCACGGTGTGCACCATGTCCCACAGCGAATCGAGGCCGGGGATCTTGTCGGCAAAGAACTCTACAAACACCATGAAGCCGCTGGCCGCCAGCACCACCGGATGCGACAGCATCTGCAGCCCGCCGGGCAAGGGCATCCAGCCGAAGAAGCCGGCCAGCCCCACGAGCAGGATCACCAGGTAGAGGCGCACGCCGCTGGCCCAGCCGATGGCGCCGGCCAGGGCGAGCAGCTGTGGCATGTCGAGCGAGGTCATGAGGGCGTGCGCCGCTGTGTGGCCGTCACGTCAGCCACGAAGGCTTGCGCTTCTGCAGGAAGGACTGCACGCCTTCGCGGCCCTCTTCGCTGGCACGGATGTCGGCGATGCCGTCCACGGTCTGCGCGATCAGCGCGTCGTCGATCTCCCGCCCCGCGACGTCGGCGATCAGTGACTTGCAGGCGCGCACGGCCGCGGGGCTGGCATTGCACAGCGCCTTGACGAGTTCCTCGATCTTGGCATCCAGCGCATCGGCAGCGACCACTTCATGCACCAGCCCGATGCGATGCGCCTCGGCCGCGGTGAAGCGTTCGGCCGTCAGGAAGTAGCGTTGCGCCGCGCGCGTGCCCATCGCGCGCAGCAGATACGGGCTGATGGTCGCGGGGATGAGGCCGATCTTCACTTCGCTCACGCAGTACCAGGCCGTGTCGGCAGTCACCGCCATGTCGCAGGCGGCGACCAGTCCCAGGCCGCCGGCATACACGTCGCCCTGCACGCGCGCGACCACCGGCTTGGGGCATTCGTGGATGGCGCGCAGCATGCGGGCGAGCCCGCCAGCATCGGCGATGTTCTGCTCGCGCGTGAAGTCCGCGGCGCGGCGCATCCAGTTCAGGTTGGCGCCGGCGCAGAACGCCGGGCCGCGTGCGCCGAGCACGATCACGCGCACCGCCGCCATCGCCGACACGGCCGCGAAGGCCGCGCTCAGTTCGGCGATGACGACTTCGTCGAAGGCATTGCGCAGCTCGGGCCGGTTGAGCCAGATACGCGCGACCGGGCCCTCGGCCTGGACTTCGAGCGTGGTGAATGAAGGAAGCGTAGCGGTCGTCATGAGACGCGTGCCTTTTGTTGAAGAAGGTAGACCCAGTCGAGTTCAGGGCCGGGCCGGCCCATGGCCGTGAGCGCGGCCGAAAGCTGGCCGCGATGATGGGTCGCGTGGTTGAAGGCGTGGCCGAGCGCGGGCGCGAAGGGAATGTGCACCGTCTCGCCGTTGTTGCGCGTGTAGATCAATTCACCTTCGAAACGTGGCGCATCGAGCGTGGCAATCCAGGGCGACCAACGCTGGACGGCAGCGCCGAGCCCGGCGACCACCGATTCGCGATCGGCGTGCAGCTCGGTGTCCAGTGGCAGGCGCAACGAATGGCTCTCGGCAAAGCGTGCGTACCAGATGTTGTCGGTCACCAGCAGGTGGTTGATCGTGCGATGCACCGAGCCGAAGTACAGGCCGCTGGGGCGATGCCACTCGTCGTCGCTGATCGGCGCGAGGTTGGTGTCGAGCAACCGCGCCGTCGCCCACGCGTGATAGCGCGCGAGCGAGGCAAAGTATTTCTGGAGCTGCATCGCGACCTCCCTTTGCATCCATCACATGCGGAAGATGCCGAACTTCGGCTCGGGGATCGGCGCATTGCGCGCGGCGGACAGGCCCAGCGCCAGCACGCGGCGCGTATCGGCCGGATCGATGATGCCGTCGTCCCACAGGCGCGCGGTGGCGTAGTACGGATGGCCCTGGTCCTCGTACTGCTGGCGGATCGGCGCCTTGAAGGCTTCTTCCTCTTCGGCACTCCATTGGCCGCCCTTGAGCTCGATGCCATCGCGCTTGACCGTGGCGAGCACGCTCGCGGCCTGCTCGCCGCCCATCACGCTGATGCGCGCGTTGGGCCACATCCAGAGGAAGCGCGGCGAGTAGGCGCGGCCGCACATGCCGTAGTTGCCCGCGCCGAAGCTGCCGCCGATGATGATGGTGAACTTCGGCACATTGGCCGTGGCCACCGCCGTCACCATCTTGGCGCCGTGGCGCGCGATGCCTTCGTTCTCGTACTTGCGGCCGACCATGAAGCCGGTGATGTTCTGCAGGAACACCAGCGGGATCTTGCGCTGGCAGCACAGCTCGATGAAGTGCGCGCCCTTCTGCGCCGACTCGGAAAACAGGATGCCGTTGTTGGCGATGATGCCGACCGGCATGCCCTCGATCTCGGAAAAGCCGCAGACCAGCGTCGCGCCGAAGCGGGACTTGAACTCGTGGAACTCGCTGGCGTCGACGATGCGGGCGATGATCTCGCGCACGTCAAAGGGCTTGCGCGTGTCGGTCGGGATCACGCCGTACAGCTCTTCGCGCGGAAAGTCCGGCGCGGCCACGCCGGGGTGCGGCGCGTCGGTCGCATCCTTGCGGTTGATGTTGGCGATGGCCGAACGTGCGAGCGCCAGCGCATGCAGGTCGTTCTGCGCGAGGTGGTCGACCACGCCGGAGAGCCGCGTGTGCACGTCGCCGCCGCCGAGGTCTTCGGCCGTGACGACTTCACCGGTCGCTGCCTTCACCAGCGGCGGGCCGCCCAGGAAAATCGTGCCCTGGTTCTTCACGATGATCGACTCGTCGCTCATCGCCGGCACGTAGGCGCCACCTGCCGTGCAGGAGCCCATCACCACCGCGATCTGCGGAATGCCCTGCGCGCTCATCTGCGCCTGGTTGTAGAAGATGCGGCCGAAGTGTTCGCGGTCGGGGAAAACCTCGTCCTGGTTCGGCAGGTTGGCGCCGCCCGAGTCGACGAGGTAGATGCACGGCAGGCGGTTCTGCTCGGCGATCTCCTGCGCGCGCAAGTGCTTCTTCACCGTCATCGGGTAGTAGGTGCCGCCCTTCACCGTCGCGTCGTTGCAGACGATCATGCAGTCGACCCCGCTCACGCGGCCGATGCCGGCGATGATGCCGGCGCCGGGTGCGGACTCGACACCCTTGCCGTCGAGGTACATCGCGTGCGCAGCGAGCGGCGCGATCTCCAGGAAGGGCGTGCCGGGGTCGAGCAACTCGGCCACGCGGTCACGGGGCAGCAGCTTGCCGCGGGCCACGTGCTTGGCCCGCGCGGCCTCGCCACCGCCGGCCTCGACTTTCGCGAACTGCTTGTGCAGGTCATCGACCAAGGCGCGCATCGCAGCGGCGTTGGCCTGGAAGTCGGCCGAACGGGGGTTGAGTTTGGATTCGAGTTTGCTCATGGGTGGTGTTGTTCTGTACGGAGGGCGTCAGGAAATGCGGGTACCGGACGCAGAGGACGCAAAGGTACCGCGAAGGACGCGAAAGAAAACCAAAGAAACTTGTTTCTCCTTCTTTTGCCTTTTTCGCGTCCTTCGCGTACCTTCGCGCCCTTCGCGTACGGTCAAGTCCGCATTCATGCCGTCTTCTCCTCGTTCAAGCCCAGCTCATCCTTCATCGCGTCCCGGATCTTGAACTTCTGGATCTTGCCGGTCACCGTCATCGGAAACTCCGGCACGAACTTGATGTACTTCGGCACCTTGTAGTGCGCGATCTGGCCCTTGCAGAAGTCGCGCACCTCGTCTTCGCTCACGGTCTGGCCGGGCTTGGAAATGATCCAGGCGCACAGCTCTTCGCCATACTTCTTGTCAGGCAGGCCGACCACCTGCACGTCCTGCACCTTCGGATGTCTGTACAGGAACTCCTCGATCTCGCGCGGGTAGATGTTCTCGCCGCCGCGGATCACAAGGTCCTTGATGCGCCCGACGATGTTGACGTAGCCCTCGTCGTCCATCGTCGCGAGGTCGCCGGTGTGCATCCAGTCCTCGGCGTCGATGGCTTCGCGGGTCTTCGCCTCGTCTTCCCAGTAGCCCAGCATCACCGAATAGCCGCGCGTGCAGAACTCGCCAGACTGCCCGCGCGGCACCACCGCACCCGTCTCCGGATCGACGATCTTGATGTCGATGTGCGGCTGCACGGTGCCGACGGTCGACACGCGCTTGGCCAGCGGCGTGTCGGTGCTGCTCTGGCAACTGACTGGGCTGGTCTCGGTCATGCCATAAGCGATGGTGATCTCGCGCAGGTGCATCTGCTCGACCACGCGCTTCATCACCTCGGTCGGGCACGGCGAGCCAGCCATGATGCCGGTGCGCAGGCTCGACAGGTCGAACTCCTTGAAGCGAGGATGGTCGAGCTCGGCAATGAACATGGTCGGCACGCCGTGCAGGCCGGTGCACTTCTCGGCCTGCACCGTTTCGAGCACAGTGAGCGGGTCGAAGCCGTCGTTCGGGTACACGATGGACGAACCGTGCGTGAGGCAGGCCAGATTGCCCAGCACCATGCCGAAGCAGTGGTACAGCGGTACGGGAATGCAGAGGCGGTCTTCCGGCGTGAGCTTCATGCACTCGCCGATGAAGAAGCCGTTGTTCAGGATGTTGCGGTGCGTCAGCGTCGCGCCCTTCGGAAAGCCGGTGGTGCCGCTGGTGAACTGGATGTTGACGGCATCGGTCGCCTTCAATGTCTTGCCGATCTGCGCGATGCGTGGATCGGCCGGGTCACCGCTCGCGAGCAGGTCGGAGAAGCGCAGCAGGCCTTGCTTGGGGCCTTCGCCCGGCTTGTCGATCCACACCGTGTGCAGCAAGGACGGCAGCTTGGCGGCGCCGAGTTCGCGCAGCATGCCGAGGTAGTCGCTGGTCTTGAACTGCGCCATCGACACCAGCGCTTTGCAGCCGACCTTGTTGAGCGCGTACTCGACCTCGGACGTGCGGTACGCCGGGTTGATGTTGACGAGGACCAGGCCAATCTTGGCGGTCGCGATCTGCAACAGCACCCACGGCGCGTTGTTGTGCGACCAGATGCCGATGCGGTCGCCCGGCACCAGGCCGAGGTTCAGCAATGCGCTGGCCAGCCGGTTGGATTCGGCCTGCAACTCGCGGTAGCTGAAGCGCTTGCCTTCGTGGCGGCTCACCAGCGCCTCGCGGTCGCCCTGCCTGGCCACCATGTCGTCGAAGAAGTCGCCGATGGTCTGCTCGATCAGCGCAATGTCGGTGGCCCCGTGGGCCAGGCTGGTTGTCGGGTTCATCCGGGATGTCTCCTCTGTGATGGCTTCATTGGCGCACGTTGACCATGGTGGCCTGCATCAATGCCACCACCTTGCCCTCGCCTTCATCGGTGATGGCACGGACCTCGCCCGTGCACACCGTCATGAGCTTGCCTGCGTTCTGCACCCTGCCCGTCGCCAGGAAGCGCTGGCCGATGGCGGGTCGCAGGAAATTCACCTTGAACTCCGCCGTGACGATGCCGCAGTCCGGTGGCGCGACAGTCAGCGCCGCATAGCCGCAGGCGCTGTCGACCACGCTCGTGATGGCGCCTGCATGGACGTAGCCATGCTGCTGCGACAACGCCGCGGCAAATGGCAGTTCGATGTCCACTTCACCGGCAGCCACCCGGACGATCCGGGCGCCCAGGGTCGCCATCAGGCCCTGCTTGTCGAAGCTGGCTGCGATGCGCTGCCGAAGTTCATCGGTCACCATGCGGCGTGCTCCTCAGGCCGTCTCGGCGAACAGCTCGCGGCCGATCAGCATGCGCCGCACCTCGCTCGTGCCCGCGCCGATCTCGTACAGCTTGGCGTCGCGCCACAGGCGCTCCACCGAGAAGTCCTTGGTGTAGCCCACCCCGCCCAGTGTCTGGATCGCCTCGCCGGCCATCCACGTCGCCTTCTCGGCCGAGTACAGGATGGCGCCGGCCGCGTCCTTGCGGAAGGTGCGCGCATGGTCGTTGCGATCGCAGGCCTTGCCGACCGCGTAGACATAGGCGCGCGTGGCCTGCCAGGTCGAATACATGTCCGCCAGCTTGCCCTGCATCAACTGGAACTCGCCGATGCTCTGGCCGAACTGCTTGCGCTCGTGGATGTACGGCAGCACCGCGTCCATGCAGGCGGCCATGATGCCCAGCGGGCCGCCGGAGAGCACGGCGCGCTCGTAGTCGAGGCCGCTCATCAGCACCTTGGCGCCCTGGCCTTCGCCTCCGAGCACGTTCTCTTCGGGCACTTCGCAATTGTCGAAGAACAGCGGATAGGTGTTGGAACCGCGCATGCCCAGCTTGTCGAGCTTGGTGCCGGCGCTGAAGCCCTTGAAGTTCTTCTCGACGATGAAGGCCGTCATGCCGCGCGCGCCCATCTCGGGCTCGCTCTTGCCGTAGATGACCAGCGTGTCGGCGTCGCCGCCGTTGGTGATCCACATCTTGCCGCCGTTGAGGACGTAGTAGCCGCTCTTCTTCTCGGCCTTGAGCTTCATGCTGACCACGTCGGAGCCGGCGTTGGGCTCGCTCATCGCCAGCGCGCCGACATGCTCGCCGCTCACCAGCTTGGGCAGGTATTTCTTCTTCTGCGCATCGGTGCCGTTGCGGTGGATCTGGTTCACGCACAGGTTGGAGTGCGCGCCATACGACAGGCCCACCGAGGCCGATGCACGCGAGACCTCTTCCATCGCCACGATGTGCGCGAGGTAGCCCAGTTCGGTGCCACCGTATTCCTCTTTCACCGTCATGCCATGCAGCCCGAGGTCGCCGAGCTTCTTCCACAGGTCGTGCGGGAACAGGTTGTCGCGGTCGATGTCGGCCGCGCGCGGCGCGATCTCGTTGGCGGCGAAGTCCTGGATGGCGTCGCGCAGCGAGTCGATGGTGTCGCCCAGGTCGAAGTTCAGGCCGGGATCGTGCATGGGTTTTTGTCTCCTGTGGGGTCACGGAACGCCGCGAGTCGGCGCTTGCAGAACCGCAGCTTACGCCCTGTGCCGCCTCAATTGGCGCCACAATGGTTGCAAATTGCGCC
This sequence comes from Variovorax sp. dw_954, assembly GCF_018449755.1. Taxonomy (NCBI): domain Bacteria; kingdom Pseudomonadati; phylum Pseudomonadota; class Betaproteobacteria; order Burkholderiales; family Comamonadaceae; genus Variovorax; species Variovorax sp. dw_954. The sequence continues at coordinate 140,829 of NZ_JAAVVD010000017.1, forward strand.
ACCTGGATTGCCCCGCCCGATGTCTTCCTCTCAGCTCCTTCCGTCCGGCCGCGCGGCCACGCCGATGGCCTTTGTGCGAGCGATCGTGCAGGGCTACCAGCGTTACGGCAGGGACCCGGCAGAAGCACTGAGGCAGGCACAGATTGCGCCGCGCGAACTGGCCCGCCCACAGGCGCGCGTGACCGCCGCGCAGTTCGAGGCGCTCAATGCCCATGCGATGCAGGAACTGGACGATGAGGCGCTCGGCTGGTTCTCGCGCAAGTTGCCTTGGGGCTCCTACGGCATGCTGTGCCGCGCCTCGCTCGGTTCGCCAGATCTCGGCGTGGCCATCAAGCGCTGGTGCCGCCATCTGCGCCTGTTGACGGACGACATCCTGCTCGACCTGCACGTTGCCGGAGGCATGGCCACCGTGACCATCACCGAGCAGCGCGACCTTGGCGCGTTCCGCGAGTTCTGCCTGGTGTCGAACCTGCGCTTCCTGCACGGCTACGCCTGTTGGGCCATCGACTCGCGCATCTCGTTGCGCGAGGCCCGCTTTCCATTCGACGCGCCGCCGCACCGCGATGCCTACCCGTTGATGTTCGGCGGCGACCTGCACTTCGGTGCGCCGAAAGCCAGCTACAGCTTCGACGCGCGCTACCTGGCGCTGCCGCTGCAACGCGACGAGCGCGCCTTGCGCACGATGCTCAAGCGCGCGCTGCCGCTCACCGTCCTGCAGTACCGCCGCGACCGGCTGCTGGGCCAGCGCGTGCGCGAGCTGATGCGGGCACGCCCTGCGGAGGTGATCCATGCAGAGGCACTGGCCGCCCTGCTCCACATCTCCGCGCGCACGCTGCACCGGCAACTGCACGACGAAGGCGTGTCCCTGCAGGCGCTGAAGGACGAAGTGCGCAAGGACCAGGCCATCGAGCAGCTGCGCCGCACCGCGCGTCCCATCAAGCAGGTGGCGCTGGCGGTTGGCTTTCGCAACGAAAAGAGCTTCTCCCGCGCCTTCCGCGAGTGGACGGGCGAGTCGCCTGGCGCGCTGCGGCGCCGCGCGGCCGCGGCTGAATAGCCCCGGAACTCCACAAGAAGTAGCCACGCACCCCACAATGGCCGCTTCACCGTCATTTCTCCCAAGGAGGATTCGCGATGACCATCCAGATCGGCACTCTCTGCTACGTCGACAGCAGCTGCGAGGCCAGCCCCGCCACCCGCGGCGCGGTCAATCGCATCGTCGAAGTGGTGTCGGCGCCCTACGAGGCGCCGGACCTGAGCTACCTGCCCGGCACCTACTACGACGTGGCTTTCGAAGGCTGGACGTACTTCTGCCGCAGCGACAAGCTGCACCCCATCTCCGACCCCGGCGCCGACATCGGCGAATGGATCGAGGACATGCTTACAGCTTGACCTGCCGCAGCACGAGCAGGCCGCCCAGCCCGGCCTTGCCTTCGAGCAGCAGCTTGTCGCCCGCCAGCAGCGTCTGCGCAAGCGCCTGCGACACGCAGAGGTCGAAGGACACCGGTGAATAGCCGGCCACCTCGATGTGCGCCTGCTTGCCGCAGATCGTGCTGTTCTCCTGCACTTGCGACACCGACACGATCCTGCTCGCCCCCGGCCCGCTGGTGAAGCCCGCGAGGAGGTCGGGCACGAACAGCACGAACTGCGCCAGTCCGAAGTAGAGGACGAACGGAAGGATCACCAGGTACGGCCCCTTCGGCATGTGCCTATCCCGGTTGGCGTGCAGCAGCAGGTAGGCCAGCGGTATCGACAGCAGCGCCGAATACTTCCAGGCCAGCGCCAGCAGGAATTCATCCGGCAGGAAGGGTGGCAGCTTGCTGGCATAGACCAGGCCGGCGATGAACAGCAACGCGCAGGCGAGCACCATGCCCTTCTGCACGGGCGTGGGTTCGGGTCTGGAGACTGTGGTGATCTGGGCGGACGGCATGCAGCGGACGGTCGGGCCGTGCGCTGGCCCGCAGTGTGTCGGGAGGCCGCACCTTACGTTCGCAATGCTTGAAGGAAGCTGACTTGCGCCGCAGACAGTGCTGCAGCACGGCAAGGCGATCCAACGCAGTTATGCGTTTGATCGCGAAGTCGTATCAGCCCGACGATTGCAGCACTTCGTCGAACAGCGCGAGCAGCTGGCGCGCGAACACATCCATGTTGGCTGCACGATTCGTGTCGCCGGTCTCGATGGTTCGCACGCGCGACGAGGCTTCGCCGACGACTGCGACGCACACATGCCCCGGCGCATCGCCGTAGGGGCTGCCCATCGGGCCGGCTGCGCCGCTCTCGGCGATGCCCCAGGTCGCATGCAGCCGGTCGCGCATGCGGCCGGCGATGAAGGTGGCATAGGGCTCGGTCTCGGCGCGCATGCCGGCCATGTCCTCCGCGGTCACGCCGAGCATGTTGCGGCCGGCGCGCCGCGAGTAGACGACCGCGCCGCCAAGGAAGTAGGCCGACGCGCCCGGCACGGCCAGCAGCGCCGCCGACACCAGTCCGCCCGCGGACGACTCGGCCACGGCCACCCGCTGGCCCCGTTCGCGCAGCGTGGCACCGACGCGCGCAGCCAGGTCCGCCAGCGCCGGAAGGCTATCGTGGGTCGACATGGGCGATGTCAGTCCTGCAGTGCCGCCGAGGCATTCGTCGCGACGCCCTGCGCCACCGCTGCCTCCTGCTGCGCGACCATCGCGCGCTTGTAGCCCTCGCGTTGCTGCAGCCGCTCCCAATACGCTGCCACGTTCGGCGGGAACTGCTTCGCGAGATGGATCTGGTTGCCGAGCAGCAACGCATAGCCCACCGACACGTCGGCGGCGGTGAAGCGGCCCGCGCAAAGCCATTCGTTGCCCTCCAGCGCCGCCTCGATCCCGCGCAGGCGCGACAGGAACCACTTGGCATAGTCCTCCGCCGCCTGCGGCAGCTTGCGCTCGGGCGACTCGAAGTAGCGGTAGCGCAGCACGATGGTCTGCGGAAAGGTCAGCGTCGCCTCGCCGTGATGCAGCCAGTTGAGCCATGCGCCGTAGGCCGGCTCGTCGGGGCGCACCTGCATGCCGGTGCGGTTGTCGGGATCGCAGCGCACCGAGAGGTACTGGCATATCGCGGCCGACTCGGTCATGCGGGTGGCGCCGTCTTCCAGCAGCGGAATCGTCCCCAGAGGATTGAGGGCGAGGTACTCCTTGGCAAACACGCGCGGCGGAAAGGGCAGCATGCGCAATTCATAGGGCACGCCGAGTTCCTCGAGGGTCCAGAGCGGGCGGAAGGAGCGGGCGCTCATGCAGTGGTGGAGAACGATCATCGGAGAAGTCTACGGGCCGGCATCGTCCGCAGTCCAGACGCGGGCGTGCCCTGCAGACCCGTGCAAACCCGCGAATTCCGGGGGCGACCTGCAAGTCGCAGCGAGTCGACGCAAGTCGCGCTCCGTCAACGGCCGCCGCTCAAGCCGCAGGCTGTAGCGGGATGTAGAACTCGCCGCCGCCGGCCTTGAACTCGGCCGACTTGGCGCTCATGCCCTGCGCGAGCGCCGCATCCTCTGCCAGCCCCTTCGCCGCGGCGTACTCGCGCACCTCCTGCGTGATCTTCATCGAGCAGAACTTCGGTCCGCACATCGAGCAGAAGTGCGCCGTCTTGCTCGCGTCCTTCGGCAGCGTCTCGTCGTGGAAATCGCGCGCGGTGTCCGGGTCGAGGCCGAGGTTGAACTGGTCCTGCCAGCGGAACTCGAAGCGCGCCTTGCTCAACGCATCGTCGCGCGAGCGCGCACCGGGGTGGCCCTTTGCCACGTCGGCCGCGTGCGCGGCGATCTTGTACGCGATGATCCCCTGCTTCACGTCGTCGCGGTCCGGCAGGCCCAGGTGTTCTTTCGGCGTGACGTAGCACAGCATCGCGGTGCCGGCCCAGCCGATCATCGCGGCGCCGATCGCGCTGGCGATGTGGTCGTAGCCCGGCGCGATGTCGATGGTCAGCGGGCCGAGCGTGTAGAACGGCGCCTCGTGGCAGGTCTTCAACTGCTCGTCCATGTTGGCCTGGATCATGTGCATCGGCACGTGGCCGGGGCCCTCGATCATGGTCTGCACGTCGTGCTTCCATGCCACCTTCGTGAGTTCGCCGAGCGTGCGCAGTTCGGCGAACTGGGCCTCGTCGTTCGCATCGGCGCCCGAGCCGGGGCGCAGGCCGTCGCCGAGCGAGAAGCTCACGTCGTAGGCCTTCATGATGTCGCAGATGTCCTCGAAGTGCGTGTAGAGGAAGCTCTCCTTGTGATGGGCGATGCACCACTTGGCCATGATCGATCCGCCGCGCGAGACGATGCCGGTCATGCGGTTCGCCGTCAGGTGGATGAAGGGCAGGCGCAGGCCGGCGTGGATGGTGAAGTAGTCGATGCCCTGCTCTGCCTGCTCGATCAGCGTGTCGCGGTAGATCTCCCAGGTGAGGTCTTCCGCCACGCCGCCGACCTTCTCCAGCGCCTGGTAGATCGGCACCGTGCCGATGGGCACCGGCGAGTTGCGCACGATCCAGTCGCGCGTGGTGTGGATGTTCTTGCCGGTGGAAAGATCCATCACGTTGTCCGCGCCCCAGCGGATCGCCCAGACCAGCTTCTCGACCTCTTCCTCGATGCTCGACGTGACGGCCGAGTTGCCGATGTTGGCGTTGATCTTTACCCTGAAGTTGCGCCCGATCGCCATCGGTTCGACCTCGGGATGGTTGATGTTGGCCGGGATGATCGCGCGGCCGCGCGCCACCTCGTCGCGCACAAACTCGGGCGTGATGATCTGCGGGATGCGCGCACCCATCGGATTGCCGGCCACGCGCTTGGCGCGCTCGTCGTTGTCGAGGTATTCGGCCATCCACTCGCGCTTGCCGTTCTCGCGCAAGGCCACGTATTCCATCTCGGGCGTGACGATGCCGCGGCGGGCGTAGTGCATCTGCGTGACGTTGGCGCCGCTGCGCGCGCGGCGCGGCGTTCGTTGCAGGGCGGAGGCTTCGGCGCGCAGTTGCGCGATGCGCTCGCCCTCCTTGTCGGACATGCGTTCCTCATGCTTCACGCCGTCGTCGAGCGCCGCGCGCAGGCGGCCTTCGTAGCGCTCGGTGTCGCCGCGCTCGGCGATCCATGCGGCGCGCACGTCGGGCAGGCCGCGTCGCACGTCGATGTCGACGGCGGCATCGGTGTACGGCCCCGAGGTGTCGTAGAGCGACACGCGCTCGCCATTGGTCAGCGCCACGTCGCGCACAGGCACGCGCAGGTCGGGCCGGCTGCCGGTGATGGTGGACTTGGTGGAAGCGGGGAAGGGCTCGCGCGTCAGTGTGAGCAACGAGGCAAACTTGTCGACTGCATTCATGTGGGGCACTCCAGGTTGATGAGGGGTGCTCCGCGATCGCTCGACGGACCCCCGGCCCTGACGGCCTGTGGAATCCTGGGGAACTGCAGCTCTTCTTCCGCCGGTACTAACCGGTTCAAGTTCGCGGGTTCGGTCGCCTGACGACCATCTCAGCACGCTGATGCGTGTACCCCGGAGCGGGGCGGATTCTAGGCCTGCCTGCTCGCCGAACCCTGACAGATGCGCGCGGAGTTGTGTCAGGAAGTGAGGGCTCAATCGGCGGCTGCTCGGCATGGGCAAGGGTGTAGAGCCCCACGTCCACCCGCCCTGAGCGAAAGCCGGCTTCGCAATAGCACAGGTAGTACTCCCAGAGCCGCCGGAACGAGGCGTCGAAGCCGAGCGCCGCGACCTGCGGCCAGGCCTGCAGGAAGCGGTGCCGCCATTCGGCCAGCGTGCTTGCATAGCTCTCGCCAAAGCAAAGGTCCTTCCGCAGGCTCAGGCCTGCGCGCCGGGCTTGCGACTGCATCGCGGCGAAGGACGGCAGCATGCCGCCGGGGAAGATGAAGTGCTGGATGAAATCGGCTTGGCTGCGATAGCGGTCGAAGTGTTCGTCCGCGATCGTGATGACCTGCACGACTGCCGTGCCGCCGGGGCGCAGGCGCTGCCGCAGCGTCTCGAAGTAGCGCGGCCAGTAGCGCTCGCCCACCGCTTCGAGCATCTCGATGGAAACGATGCGGTCGTACTGGCCCTCCACGTCGCGATAGTCCTGCAGCCGCAAGTCGACCCATGCCTCCAGCCCCAGCTCGCTTGCCCGCCGCCGTGCGTGGGTCAGCTGCTGCGCGGACAGCGTCAAGCCGGTGACCTGGACGCCCGGCCGGCGCGCAAGCGCGAGGGCCAGCGCACCCCATCCGCAGCCGATCTCCAGCACCTTCGCGTTCTCTTCCAGGTCGAGCAACCCGACGATGCGCGCGAGCTTGAGGGCCTGCGCCTGCTCCAGCGATTCGTCGCCCTGCGCGTAGAGGGCGCTCGAATAGATCAGCTCCGGATCGAGCCACAGCGCGTAGAACGCATTGCCGAGGTCGTAGTGAAACGCGATGTTCTGCCGGCTCCCGCGGCGTGTGTTGGCATTGCCGAAGTGCAGCAGCCGCCCGAGCCAGCGCGCCGGCCAGGAGGCATCGAGCGCGCGGCCCCAGCCCGCTTCGTTGCGCAGGCCCAGGTCCAGCAACGCCGGCAGGTCCGGGCTCGACCAGTCCCCGTCGCGATAGGACTCCGCCAGCCCGATGTCGCCGCGCAGCAGCAAGCGCCAGAGAGGGCGCCAGCGATGCAGCGAGATCGAGGCCTGCGGCCCCGGGCCCGCACCGCGGCCTTCGATGCGTTCGCCGCCCGGCAGTTCCACCGTCAGCGTGCCGATCGACAGCCTTTGCAGCAGGCTCAGCAACAGTCGCCGGAGCGGCCAGCCGGCCCAGGCCGAGAGCGTTGCGCCCACCCACCCGTGCGGACGAACTGGCCGATGACGGCTGCCCGAGGATGACGAAGACGCACTCATCGTTCCACCGGCTCGACGATGGTCACCGCACGCGCCGGAGCGGGCGGATGTCGATGCGGACGCACACCCTTGAACCAGAGGCGCAATGCCTCCCAGTGAATTGCTGCCATGACCTTGAGCGTGAGAAGTGGATGAGAGAAGAAGACGAGTGCCAGCGCCGTATCGCTCAGCGCGCGCCGGCGGGCGTCGAAGCGGGCGGTGAGCACCACACCCTGCGCATCCTCGACCGTCACTTCGACGCGCAGGCCCTCCCTGTCGGCATGCGGCGGCTCGATGCAGAAGCCGTAGGCCATCTGCATCGGAAGGAAGGGCGAGACGTGGAACTGCTTGTCGCAGCGCTGCCTGATCTGCCTGTCGTCACGCCGGGATTCGTCCACCGCGACGAAGTAGCTGTGCCTTTCGCCAAAGGTGTTGTTGACCTCGTAGAGGATGGCCTGCAGGCCGCCTTCGGGGTGGTGGCAGAAGTACACGCTGAGGGGGTTGAATGCGTAGCCGAGGATGCGCGGCATGGTCAGCAGGCGGATCGGGCCGCCGGGGCACAGATTGGCCGCGACCAGTTGCCGCTCCACATGGGCCCGCAGCCCGTGGCCGTCGCCGGTGCCGTAGTCGCGCTCGTGCAGGCTGAACAGGTTGAAGCGGTTGAGCGAAAACAGCCGCAGTCGCTGCGCGAGCGCCCCAAGCTCGTCGACATCGATCAGCAGCGAGAACACGCGGTAGCGCAAACGATGGCGCGCAGGCCGCGACCGCTGGTGCATCACCGTGCCGACGTACAAGCTCCCCCCCGAATGCGCCTGCGGCGCCCGGGCGGCCGCCAGATGCGGCTGCTCTTGCGGGCCGTCCAAGCCTGCGCGGGCAGGCTTGGAGCCGCGGCCCTCAGCCCCCTCAAGGGGGCGCACCCGGCGGCCCGGCAAAGCCGGTTCCGCGGGTGCCCGCGAAGGGGCTTCGCGCGACTGGCCGGGTTCCCGCATTGCGGGCAGCACGCTGCGTGGTTGAGGAACTGTCATGTAGTCGATACGGATCGGATGCCCAATCGGATGCGGCCGGATTCGTTCGCCACGGTCCAGGGCCGGCGCACGCCGCCCAGCGCTTCCGCAACGGCAAGCCCGGCCTGCAGCCCGTCCTCATGGAAGCCCGCGCCGAAGTAGGCGCCGCAGAACCATGTCCGCTGCTGCCCCTGCAGCGACCGCAGCTGGCCTTGTGCGCGCACCGCCGCGGCATCGAACACCGGGTGCTCGTAGATTTCCGAGTGAATGACATGCGCGCTTGCCGGCTCGTGCAGGGGATTGAGCGTGAGGAACAGCGGCAGGTCCTCGCGGATGCCCTGCAGCCGGTTCATCCAGTAGGTCACGCTCAGTGCCTCCGGCCTCGCGCGGTCGGCTGCGTAGTTCCAGCTGGACCAGACGGCACGGCGCTGCGGCATCACCGAGGGGTCGCTGTGCAGCAGCGCGCGGTTGCGGCTGTAGCCGAAGGCGCCCAGCACGCGCGACTCCTCGGCACTGGCATCGCCCAGCAGCCGCAGGGCCTGGTCGGCGTGGGTCGCGATCACGACGTGGTCGAATCTCTGGGCCGCGCGGTTGACGTCGGTGCGCACATCGATGCCATCCGCTCGGCGCTGCACATCCACGACAGCGCTGTCGAGCCGCAGGCGCTCGCCCAGCACCTGGCCCAGGCGTTCGACATAGCGGCGGCTGCCGCCGCTGACGGTGCGCCAGGCCGGTCGCTCGCCGAGGCTCAGAAGCCGGTGGTTCTCGCAGAAACGCACGAAGGCCTCGGTCGGGTATTCGCCGATGCGTGCCGCCGGGGTCGACCAGATCGCGGCGGCCATCGGATAGAGGTGGTCTTCGCGGAAGGCGCGGCCGTAGCCACGCAGCCGGAGGTAGTCGTCGAGCGGCATCAGGCCGACGGCGGCGGCGTCCGCCGGCGCCTGGCGGTAGAAGCGGACCAGGTCGCGCAGCATCGACCAGAAACGCAGGCTGACGAGATTGCCGCGCTGCGCGAACAGCGTGCCCAGGCTGGTGCCGGCGTATTCGAGTGCGCCGTCGTCGATGCTGACGGCGAACGACATCTCCGACGGCTGGGTCTGCACGCCCAGATGCGCGAACAAGGCCGTGAGGTTCGGGTAGGCCGCCTCGTTGTAGACGATGAATCCCGTGTCGACCGGCACCGCGCCGCCCGCCGCGGGCGCGTCGACCGTGTTGCTGTGGCCGCCGGCACGGCCGTCCGCCTCGAACACCGTCACGCGGTGTCGCTGTGCCAGCAACCAGGCTGCCGACAGGCCCGAGATGCCGCTCCCGATCACGGCCACGTCCAGCACCCTGTCGTCGGCATGGGGCGGCTGAGGCGGCCGAAGGGGCGCGGCGGCGTGGGTCATGGCGTCATCCTCGGGTCTGCGGGTTGCAAGGCTTGGTGCTTGTACGCGGCCGATGGCCGGTCGGATCACAAATTCGCTGTGATCTAATCCGGCCGACTCTGCGTAAGAGCAGCATGAACACCGTCCGACCGCCATCGGCAGTGACCGCGATCCGGTCGCGCTCGCCCTGCCTGTCTGTCGTGACACTCCAGCAGGGCCGCGGACCGATGCCAACCATCGAGGAATTGAACGCCCTGGCCAGGGCGGTGGCGCTGGCCGGCGACCGCGAGGCCTTTGCCGCCCTGTTCAAGCACTTCGCGCCCCGCGTGAAGGCGTACCTCATGCGCTCGGGCACCGCCGAAGGGCTTGCCGAGGAACTGACCCAGGAAGCGATGGTGAGCGTCTGGCGCAAGGCGGCGATGTTCGACGCGGACCGGGCCAGCGTCTCCACCTGGATCTTCACCATCGCGCGCAACCTGCGCGTCGATCATCTGCGGCATCAGGGCCGGGCGCCGGTCGGCGTCGAGGACCTGGACTGCGACGCCGTGGCCAGCGATGCACCGTCGCCCGACGAGCAGATGAACACGCGGCAACGCGAAGTCGGCGTGCGCGATGCCCTGCAGCAGTTGTCCGACGAGCAGGCCCAGGTGCTGCGACTGTCCTTCTTCGAAGACCGGCCCCATGCGCAGATCGCGCGCGAGCTGGGCATTCCGCTCGGCACCGTCAAGTCGCGCGTGCGCCTTGCCGTGAATCACCTGCGCCGTTTGCTCGACGCACCCGAATCATGATCCTCCACCATCCCGACGACGAACTCCTGCTGGCGCATGCGGCCGGCAGCCTCCTGAACGGGCATTCATTGCTCGTGGCCACCCATGTCGAGGGCTGCGCGCATTGCCGCGAGCGCATGCGCCTTTTCGAGGCGGCCGGCGGGTCCCTGCTCGAAGCGCTGTCGCCGGAAGTGTTGCAGGCAGAGGCGCTGGCGCGAACCCTCGCCGCGATCGATGCGCCTTCACCTGCTCTTTCACCATCCGCGCCGCGCACGCCTGCCGAAGCAGGCGTCCTGCCGGCAGCGCCCGAGGGCATGTCCTGGCCGCGCGCGATGCGCGGATGCGTGGCCACGCGCTGGCGCTGGCTCGGACCGGGGATGCACTGGAGCCGCGTGACGCTGCCCTGGGACAAGGCGGCCAACGTGTTCCTGCTGCGCATCGGCGCGGGCAAGATGCTGCCCCAGCACACACACAGCGAATCCGAGCTGACGCAGGTGCTCTACGGCCAGTTCCACGACGGCCGCGCCCTGTTCGGTCCTGGCGATTTCGACGAGACCGACGGCAGCATCCGGCATCAGCCGACGGTGGAGGCCGCGGGCGAATGCATCTGCCTGGCCTCGGTCCAGGGCAAGGTGTTGTTCGATGGCGCGGTCGCGCGGGTGCTGGGCGCGATGGTGGGCATGTAGGCGCCTCGCCGACGACGCCTCCTACCCGGGTCGATCGCGTGCGAGCCTGCGCGTGATGGCGAAGGCGGCGGTGGCGGAGACTGCCGTGACGAAGGTGCCCCAGACCAGGTCGGCCAGCGTCACCTGCAAGGGCCAGTCTTTCAGCGTGGCCTGGTTGGTGAGGTCGTAGGTGGCGTAGGCGACGAGCCCCAGCAGCGCCCCCAGGCCAAAGGCCAAGCGCCCGCGCCCGGCCTGCAGAGCCGGCGCGATGGCGAACACGACGATGCCGGTGAAGTAGATGGCATAGAAGGCCAGCGCAGGGCCGATGGCGAACTGCTGAAGCATCAGGTCTCCCAGCGCAGGTCGGTAGAGACGGTCGGCCATCGTGACCAGCCACAGGGCGTCGAGCGAGAGGAAGACCACCGCGGTGGCGAAGTAGGCGATGACGCTTTGTCGGAGGGACATGGATGGGCTCGCTGTGGTTGTTGCGTGGGGCACTTCAGTCTTTCAATTGCGGTACGCACCTGAACCTCGAGCAGGGGCGCGGGCCGAGGACACCGGGTATTCCCCTCCGCGAATGTCCCCCGCCTTCGGCTCCTCCTTTATTTCGCTGCGGGGAACACCCGATGCCCTCGACCCAGGACACGTCGCGTCGTGCCGGCCGATCAACCGCCGCGCCTCCGGATCACGTCGATGGTGTGCTCTGCGCAGCGAAATAGAGGAGGGGCCGGCAGCCGCAGGCTGACGGCGGGGGGCATTCGCGGAGCAGAGTACGCCGTCGGCGTGATCCAGCGCACCGCCGACAAACTCAGCCGGCAGAAAAGATTGCAAGCGTCGGACTTGTTTCACTTCAGTCGATAGCTCAGCTTGCGACCCCCGGCGACCGTCGAGTCCAGCCCGATCCATTCACCGCCTGCCGAGTACCACACGTCGACCGGCCTCGCCGGCCCGGTGATGCGCCAGCGCGTCGCGGTGGTCGGCTGGCCGCGGACGTCGACGGTGCCGCTGCCGTCCCGGCTCACCTGCACCGCCTCGGTCCGGCCGGTCTGTGCATTGAACAGCTGCGTCTGGTTCCGCATCGAGGGGTTCCAGTAGGCGAAGCTCATCACGCAACCTGGCAGCGGCTGCACCGACGCACCGAGGGAAGCCGGGCTTGCTTCGTCGCGGGCTTCGGCATGCACGCGCGTCGACTTGCCATCGTCGTCGGTCGTGGACTGCAGTTCCACCAGGCAGTTACCGCGCCATCGCTCGGTCGCCTTGTGGCTGTAGCGGTAGGCCACGATGCCCAGGAAGCGGACCACGAAGTTCGCCTCGCTCGTCACCTTGCGTTCGTCGTCGCCCGATGCCGCGACGCTGAACCGGTGCTCGCCGATCTCCGCGTTGTCGAGCAGGACGCGGAATCGCCATTCGCCGCCCGTGGCTGCGGAAGCCGAAGCCGAAGCTGCCGCGGCCAGGACCCACGCGCGTGCTCGGGTCCGGGTCGACGCCCTCACGGCGACGCCCTGTGCGGTCGGCCCGGAATGAAGGCGTTGGTGCGCAGCACGTATTCGCGGTAGCCGGGGCGGCGTTCGGCAATGTCCTTCTCGAGCAGGCGCACGCCGGAGACCTGCAGCAGCAATACGGTCATGAGCACTGGCGAGACCGCGCTCCAGGCACCGGCCCAGCCCGCACCGGCCATGGCCACGAGCCAGAAGCCCCACCAGACGCAGGCCTCGCCGAAGTAGTTCGGATGCCGGGTGAAGCGCCACAGGCCCTGGTCCATCACCTTGCCCCGGTTCGCGGGGTCGGCCCGGAATCGCGACATCTGGAAGTCCCCGACAGCCTCGAAGACGATGCCGAAAGCAGCCAGCGCCAACCCCGCGGCATCGAGCCCGTTCATCGGCCCGCCTGCCGCCATGCCCGCCAGGAAGGGCGCAGAGACCATCCATGCCAGCACGCCCTGCAACAGGAAGACGAGGTAGAGGCTTTTCAGCGCGAAGTGGGGCTCGTTGCGCGCGCGGATCTCCCGGTATCGACGATCCTCGCCATGGCCCCAGTTGCGCCAGCTGATGAAGAGACTGAGGCGCAGCGCCCAGGCCACGGCCAGCACGACCATGCACAGGCCGCGCGCGCCGGGCGCGGCAAGCAGCGCGAAGTACAGGAGTCCGGCGCCGGCGATATAGAGGGACCAGGTCCGGTCCACCAGGCTCACGTCGTGGCGCACCAGACTCGCCAGCCATGTCAGGCAGGCCAGCACGAGCGTCAAGGCAAGGCCCGCGAGCGACACGCCGATCGTCGTCGAGTGTTCAAGCATGGGCTGGCTCCGGCACGGCCACGCCGTCGAAACGCATCGACAGCCAGACGAGCAGCGGCAACGCGACGGCCCAGGCACACGCCAGTCCGGCCAGCGCGGAAGGCGCATCGACGAAGCGCGCGCCGCCCAGCTTCACGCCAGACGCGAACGAGGCAGGACCCACCACCGCACCCAGCACCGCGGCCAGCCAGAGGCGCGGCCGGAGCCAGCGCATCGTCACGTTCAGCGCGATGGCCAGCAGCCCCCACAGCGCAACCATCCAGTACGGCGCGAGGCGCGGATCCGGCTGGCCCGACGGATAGGCGACCACGCCTCGCATCGCAGTGAAGGACTCGAACGCGAAGCCGATCAGGCATGCGAGGCCCACCAGCTTCGCTTCAGCTGCAGGCCGCGCGGACATGCCGAGGTGCCAGCCGATCGCCGCCACGACGCCGGCGGTTCCCGGCAGCGGAAACCCGTGCGCCGCGCCCAGCACGGCAGCGAACCATGCCAGCTGGAACACCACCAGGTTCGCGACCTGCATGGGGCGCGTGGGGCGGCCCGTCATGCGCGTTTCTCGAACAGGTAGTGGCCGACCCACCACTGCTGCCCGCCGTCGTAGCCGAACAGTTCGGCCACCGACATGAAGAACAAGCGCCAGCGCGTCCACCACACATCGGCGTCGTCGCCATAGACGTGGTCGAACAGCGGCCGCAATTCGCCGCGGCGCTCGTCCATGTTGTGCAGCCAGGCCTCGGCCGTGCGCTGGTAGTGCGTGCCGCTCCAGCGCCACCGTTGCAACAGGCGCAAATCATCCTGGAAATACAGGGCGAGGTCGTCGCTCGGCATCATGCCGCCGGAGAAGAAATACTTGCTCATCCAGTCGCTCGCGTCCTGCTCGACGAAGGCATAGGGCGCCTCCCGATATGCGAAGACGTGCATGAAGAAGCGCCCCTCCGGCAACAGCCACCGGGCCACGTTGGCGAATGCCCGCGGCCAGTTGCGCAGGTGCTCGAACATCTCGACCGAAACGATCCGGTCGAATCGCTCCGGGGTGTCGAAGACGTTGAAATCGCGCGTGACCACGTTCACGTTGGCCAGGCCACGCTCAGCCAGCTGTGCCTCGATGTACGCGCGCTGGGCCTGCGAATTCGACAGCGCGGTGATCCGGCTGCGCGGGTAGCGCTCGGCCATCCACAAGGTCAGCGAGCCCCAGCCGCAACCCAGTTCCAGCACCTGCTGGCCGTCGGCCAGGCCGGCGCGCTCGCAGGTGGCTTCGAGGGCCGCGACCTCGGCTTGCGCCAAAGTGTCGACGCCCTCGGGCCAATGGCAGCTGCTGTACTTGCGACGTTGACCCAGCACCGCGCAGAAGAAGGCAGCGGGAAGCTCGTAGTGCTGCTCGTTCGCCTTGTCCGGCAATGGCGCGACCTCTGCCGTGCGCATCGCATTGATGAACTCGCGCGTCAGCGACGCGGTGGCCTCTGCGTCGCCGCTGTGCAACTCGGCGAGTCGCGCCTTCAGCAATCGCTGGATGCCCAGCCGGACGACGCGGTCGGGAACCAGCCCCTGCTCAACCCAATGAATCGCGACGGCGACGTTTTGCGGCATGTGCATCTCCATGTCCGTGACACACGCGTTCGTGCGCCGGCCGGACATCTGATGCATATACGCAGGGCCGCTCCGATTGGATCAGCGCCGCGGCGCCGACCGGTTCAGCGGGGCTGCGATGCGGGGCGCCAGTTCGCCAGCAATGCAGGCAATTGCGCCATGTCGACGAACACTTGGCTCGCACCGGTGGCGCGCAGCGCGTCGGCGCTGCTGTGGCTCAGGCCGCCGGGGCTGTAGCCGAACACCGTGGCGCCCGCGGCGACACCTGCGGCGGCGCCCGTCACGGTGTCTTCGATCACCGCGCAGCGCGTCGGGTCGACGCCCAGCGATGTAGCCGCCGCAAGATAGACGTCGGGAAACGGCTTGCTGCGCGGCGTGTCGTGGCCGCTGAATATGCGGCCCTCGAATGCATCCAGCAGGCCGACCTTCTGCAGTTGCAATCGCACCTTGCCGAGGTCGGCGCCCGAGGCGCAGGCGATGCGGCCCTGCAGCGTGGCATGTAGCGAGCGCACCGCCTCGGGCGCGCCGGGTACTTCAAGCAGGTCGCGGTCGAGCGCCTCGTTGCGTCGCGCCTGGAAGCCCTTGAGCCATTCGGGCGTGATGGCCACGCCGGTCTTCTGCTGGATGAGCGCGGCTTCGTCCTTCACCGCCTTGCCGACGAAGGTCCGCATGCATTCCTCCAGTGTCAGCGCCCAGCCGAGTTCCTCGAGCATGTCGCGCAGCACGGTGTTGGTGATGGGTTCGGAGTCGACCAGCACGCCGTCGCAGTCGAACAGCACGGCGTCAAAGGGGAATCGGGGCATGCGCCGATCGTAACAACGCCCCTGGCGCGTTGCCGCGGGTTCAGGCCGGCGCGGGTTCGATCTCCGGCGCGGCCGCGGCGGCCTCCGCCGCCACCCAGGCATCGAGGCCGCCCGCCAGCACGCGCACGCGCGGCAGGCCCGCGGCCAGCAGCAGTCGCGCGGCGGCCAGCGCCGAGGCATCGTCCGGGCAGTCGCAGAACACCACCAGTTCGCGCCCGTCCGCCAGGGGCCCGAGCCGTTGCGGCAAGTGCTTGAGTTCGATGCCGACCGCGCCCGGTATGGTCCGCGTGTCCAGCGCGCGAGCCGCTGCGCCGCGCACGTCGATCACCGACGGCGCACTGGCGCCGGCCAGCGCCGCGCGCAGCACATCGACCGCGATGTGCTCGATACCGTCCGCCGCCAGCGCGGCCCGGCGCAGGCGGTAGCGCCATGCCATGAACAGACCCAGCAGCGCGCCGCAGATCGCAGCCGCGGCAAGGCCGATCTCCGACAGCACCGCCAGCACGTCCTTGATGGCCGCATGGAAGACCACGCCGACCAGCAGGAAGCCCAGCGTCCAGATCAAGGCCCCCGCCGTCTCGTACGACAGGAAACGCGCATTCGACATGCCCAGCGCGCCGGCCATCGGCGGCGCCACCACCGACACGCCCGGCACGAACTTGGCGGCAACCAGCGACAGCCCACCCCAGCGGCCGAGGATCGATTCGCTGCGCTGCACGCAGGTGTCCGCCGAGAGCGATATGCGGCACAGCAGCCGCATCACCCGGTAGCCCCAGCGCCGCCCGGCCAGGAACCAGGCACCGTCGCCCAGGACGTTGCCGACCACGGCGGCCGCCGTCACCGCCGCGAAGGAGACCCCTCCGCCCACCGACAGCCCGCCCGCCACGATCAGGAACGGCACCGCCGGCACCGGCGCGCCCAGGCGAGCCGCGAGCGTGGCGAGGAACACCACGGCGGCGCCCTGGCTGGCGAGGAGTGCGAGGAGATCGTTCATGGTTCGGTACGGAAAAGCGGTTCGCCCGCGGTTATTCGGCTGCGCCCGGTGCCGGGGCCGACTTGGCGCCGACGATTTCCGCCGGCGCATTGGCGCGCAGGTCGATGTCGGAGAAGAAGGACAGGCCGTGGCCCTGCGTGTTGTCCGAATCCGCCGCCACCGCGACCGCCGCCACGTCCGGCACCGTCGTGCCCGCCTCGCGGCCGAAGGCGCGCCGGTAGTCCTCCAGCACATTGCGCTTCTCGCTCACCCAGCCGCCGGACGCGGTGGTGGGGCCGGACTGCAGCACCAGCATCTGCATGCGGTTGGTAAAGGCATTCACGAACTGGCTGCCCTTGGGCTCCCTGGCGTCCCAGACGTAGCAGAGGATCTCGGTCGGCACATCCTCCCCGCTCAGCGCGCGGGCCAGCTTCAACTGGGCGCGCTCGGTCACCGATAGCCTTTCCGACGGCAAGTTGAAGAACAGGCAGAGCTTGGCCGCGCTGTCGTCGCCGGATTTGGCATGGAGGTCGGTGCCCTGCACGAACTGCTCGACGCGCCAGCGCCAGGTCAACGTGGGATCGCGCTGCAGCGGAACCAGCGTGCGATGGACCAAGGTGCCGTAGGACTTGTCGGATTCCACCTTGAGCACGCGCTGGCTGCCCTGCTGCACTATTTCGAACCTGGTCGGCACCTTGTTCGGCAAGCCGCTGAAATGCCAGGGTGCGGGCGGCTGGTCGCCGATCGCGTTGGAGAACGCGCGGATCGATTCCTCCGCCTGCGCAAGGGCGGCGAACCCGATCAGGCACAAGGCTGCCGCCACCGCCGGCCCATGCCGCAGCCCCTGTTGCTGTTGCTGCCGCAGCGGGATACCGGAGGATCCTTCCGTGGAGAACATCGTGATGTGCCTTTCGAGTCTTGCTGCAAGGGTGGACCGGCAAGCGCGCAACGCGGCTGAATCACCGGAGCCTCAGAGTGTGCCGCTCGCGCACCCGGAGATAAATACGTCAGATGGAATCAGTCTGTCACCGCCTTGCGGACAATCGCGCGGCCTGCTCCTGAGTTGATAGCGCATCACGCAAGCCTGGCGCGCCGGGGCCGCTCTTTTGGCCACCCGTGCTCCAGCCCTTCAGCCCAGGTCGCCATCGACGTAAAACCAGCGCCCACCCTCGCGCACGAAGCGACTGTGCTCGACCAGCCGGCTCGCGCGGCCGGAGGCATCGCGCTGGCGCGCCACGAACTCGACCTCGGCATGCGCGTCATCGACCAGCCGCCGCGCCCGCACCTCCAGGCCGAGCCAGCGCGCGCCCGCATCGAAAGTCACCCGCGACGGCCGCCTGCTCGCGTGCCAGGTCGCCAGCAGGTAGTCGGCCCGCTCGCGCACGAAGGCCGTGTAGCGCGAGCGCATCAGCGATTCGGCATCCGGCGCGGGCGTGGCGTCGAAGTCGTCGAGGTAGCGGCCGCAGCACTGGGCGTAAGGCAAGGGCTGCTTGCGCGCATCGGCGAGGCCGCAAGGGCATGGAAGGTCGGCCATTGGGATGGATCGCGGTCAAAGGAAGCGATTCTGGCGCCGTCGCCGGCAGAGGACCACCGGCGTTGGCATCGACGTGGCGGATACCTATCATGTCCTTTTCAGGGGAACATCATCATTCGTCACGGCCGACGTCCCGGCCGCCCATGCCAGGGCAGTCGCTGCCGGCGCCAGGGGCTTGCGGCGCCATGTCCGTTGCCGGGACGGGGTGCTGGTCGAACTCTGCATGCCGGTCGGCCACCGAGGGGCCAAGCCAGCAGGCCCGCGCAAGGCCGAGCCGACCCGCTCCTCAGCCGAACTTTCCGCAGTCGTTCCCGGGCGGCGTCAGGCCAGCGCGCGCTGGATCAACAGCTTCTGGATGTCCGAGGTGCCCTCGTAGATCTGGCACACCCGCACGTCGCGGTAGATGCGCTCCAACGGGAAGTCGTTGACATAGCCATAGCCGCCCAGCGTCTGGATCGCGGCGCTGCACACCTTCTCGGCCATCTCGCTGGCAAACAGCTTGGCCATGGCGGCCTCCTTCAGGCAGGGCCGGCCGGCGTCGCGCAGGCTGGCCGCATGCCAGATGAGTTGCCGGGCCGCCTCCAGCTGAGTCGCGCATTCGGCCAGCCGGAAGCCCACCGCCTGCTGATCAAAGATGGCGCCGCCGAAAGCTTGCCGCTCCTTGGCATAGGCCAGCGCCACCTCGAAGGCGCTACGGGCCATGCCCACGCTTTGCGCGGCGATGCCGATGCGCCCGCCTTCCAGCGCGCCCAGGGCGATCTTGTAGCCCTCGCCCTCCTGGCCGACCAGGTTTTCCGACGGAATGCGGCAAGCGTCGAAATTGATCTGCGCCGTGTCGCTGCTGTGCTGGCCGAGCTTGTCCTCCAGCCGCGCCACGTTGTAGCCGGGCGCGTTGGTGGGCACGATGAAGGCGCTCATGCCCTTCTTGCCGGCGGCCTTGTCGGTCATGGCGATGACGATGGCCACCTGGCCGTTCTTGCCGCTGGTGATGAACTGCTTGACGCCGTCGATCACATAGCCATCGCCATCGCGCCTGGCCGTGGTGCGCAGGGACGATGCGTCGCTGCCGGCCTGCGGTTCCGTCAGGCAGAAGGCGCCGAGCATCTGGCCCTGCGCCAGCGGATGCAGCCACTGCTTCTTCTGCTGCGCGTTGCCGTAGCGCATGAGGATGGCGTTGACCGGGCAGTTGGTGACGCTGATGGCAGTGCTGGTGCCCCCATCGCCGGCGGCTATTTCCTCGAGCACGAGCGCGAGCGTGAGGTAGTCGAGTCCGGCGCCGCCGTCTTCCTCGGGCACGCAGATGCCGTACGCGCCGAGCGCGGCCAGGCCCTGGTGCACGGCCTTGGGGAAGCTGTGGTCGCGGTCCCACGTGGGCGCGTGCGGCCACAGCTCGGCTTGGGCAAAGTCGCGGACGGCGTCGCGGATGGCTTCCTGGTCGGGGGTCAGCAGCATGGCGTTGTATCTCGTGGTAGACCCGGAATCGGCAGCTGTGCCGAAACCAGGTTGTTGTTCAGGGCGCAGTCGTGCGCTCGTCGGCGAGTTGCGCACGGTAGCGCGCGAGCATCTCGGCTTGGGATTCAGGCGCTGCATCGGCGCGCATCTGGTCGTGGATCATCTGGCCCATCGTCGGCAATGCATCGCGCGCGGGCCAGGTGCGCGGCTGCCACAACTCGGAGCGCATGAAGGCCTTGGCGCAATGCAGGTACGCCTCCTGCACGCACACCTCGATCACGAGCTTCGGCCGCTGGCGTTCCTGCGCGAACAGGTCGACGAAGGCAGGTTCGTCACGCAGGCGCCCGGTGCCGTTGACCCGCAGCGTCTCGTCAACGCCCGGGACCATGAAAATCACGCCGATGCGCGGGTCGGCCAGCAGGTTCTCCAGCGTGTCGAGGCGGTTGTTGCCGCCGCTGTCGGGCAGCAGCAGGGTGGAAGCATCCGGCACCTTGACGAAGCCCGGTGCGCCACCGCGTGGCGACGCATCGAGCAGGCAGTCCGAGGTGCCCGCGCTCGCCACCACGCAGAACGGCGACAGTTCGATGAACCGCCTGCAATGCACGTCCAATTGCGCCAATTGCTTGCGCACGGCCCGTTCGCCCGGTGCGGCATACAAGGCGCGCAGTTCGGAGAGCGTGCCGATCATGCCTACTTGCCTTGCCCCAGGTCCATGATCATTCGTGCAGCCATGTAGAGCCGGCGCGGGATCGAATCGACCACCACGTATTCCGCCTTGTCGCTGTGATAGCCGAAGCCCGGCAGGCCCATGCTTTCGATCACCGGCCTGCCGGACAGCGACGCATAGGACGCGTCGGTGCCGCCGCCGGTGATCTTCTCGTCCACCTCGACCGTGCCACCGGCTTCCCTGTAGAAACCCACGGCCTTGTCGATGAGCTTCCGGCCACCCTCGCCGCCGTAGAACGCGGGGCGTCCGCGCGTGACGACGATCGAGACTTCGGCGCCCGGCACCTTCTTCTTCTGCGCGCGCTCTTCCAGCGTCTTCATCGCTGCTTCGAAATCTTCGTTGCGCGCGTAGCGCACGTCGGCGTTCACCGTCGCGCTTTCGGGAATGATGTTGTTGGCCGGGCCACCGCCCTTGATGATGGTCCAGTTGAAGCGCAGGCCCTTCGATTTGTCGTCCAGGTCCATGGTTCGCAGCACCAGGTCCGATGCCTCGACCACCGCGTTCACGCCAAGCTCGGGCGCGGCGCCGGCGTGCGAGGCCTTGCCCTTGACGTTGGCTTGCACGTAGGCGATGCCCGAGGTGCCGCTCGGGAACACCTCCGCTTCGGCCGGGCTGGGCTCGAAGGAGAGCACGTAGTCGGCCTGTTTCGCCTCTTCCTGGATGAGGTCGCGCGAGCCGAAGGAGCCCTTTTCCTCGTCGGTGTTGAACAGCACCGTGATGCTGCCGTAGTCGCGTACGCCGTAGGCCTTGAGCAGCTTGAGCGTGTGCAGGATGACGGCATTGCCGCCCTTGTCGTCCGCGATGCCGGGGCCGTAGGCCTTGTTGCCCTCGATGCGGAACGGCGCCTTGGCCAGCGTGCCCTTGGGGTACACGGTGTCCATGTGCGAGATCAGCAGCAGGTTCTTGCCGCCCTTGCCCTTGATCTTGCCGACGATGTTGTCGCCGACCACGAGGCCCGCGGACTTGCTCCGCGCGACGGTGAAGCCCAGGGCCTTGAGTTCCTCTTCGAGAAACCTGCCGGCGGCGGCGATGCCATCCGCGTCGCCCGTGCCGGTTTCGATGTTGACGAGTCTTTCCAGCGTCTTGAGCACGGCCGGCTGCTCGGCGGTGGCGGCGTCGAACAGCGCGTTGTCGCGCTTGGGTTGGGCAAGGGTGGCCGGGGCCAGGAAGGCCGAGGCAAGCACCATCGCCAGGGTGGTGCGGAAAAAGGTCGGGCGCACGGGATCTCCTCGCTCGTGAATCGTTGTCTGCACAAAGCCCCCTGCGCACAGGCGGCAGTCTGCCTCAAAGCACTTCGAGCGCCACGGCCGTGCCTTCGCCGCCGCCGATGCAAAGCGTGGCCACGCCGCGCTTCAGCCCGCGCGACTTCAGCGCATGGATCAGCGTGACCATGATGCGCGCGCCGCTGGCGCCGATCGGGTGGCCCAGCGCGCAGGCGCCGCCATGCACGTTGACGATGTCGTGCGAGACGCTGAGCTCATGCATCAGCGCCATCGGCACCACGGCAAAGGCCTCGTTGACTTCCCACAGGTCCACGTCCTTCACGCTCCAGCCGGTCTTCTTGAACAGCTTGCCCACGGCGCCCACCGGCGCGGTCGAGAACCATTCGGGCTGCTGTGCGTGCGTGGCATGGCCGACCAGGCGTGCAAGCGGCTTCGCGCCGATCTTCTTCGCATGCGACTCGGTCATCATCACCAGCGCGGCGGCGCCGTCGTTGATGGAGGAACTGGATGCGGCCGTGATGGTGCCGCCGTCTTTCTTGAACGCGGGCTTCAGCGTCTTGATCTTGTCGAGCTTGACCTTGCCAGGGCCTTCGTCGATCGAGACGACCGTGTCGCCACCGCGGCCCTTCACCGTGACCGGCGTGATCTCGTCCTTGAACAGCCCGGTGTCGGTCGCCTTCTTCGCGCGCTCGACGCTGGCGATGGCAAACGCATCCTGCTGCTCGCGCGTGAAGCTGTACTTGGCCGCGCAGTCCTCGCCGAAAGTGCCCATCGAGCGGCCCGGCTGGTACGCGTCTTCGAGGCCGTCAAGCATCATGTGGTCGAAGATCCGGTCGTGGCCCATGCGGTAGCCGCCGCGGCCCTTGAGCATGAGGTAGGGCGCATTGGTCATGCTCTCCATGCCGCCCGCGACCATCACATCGTGCGTGCCGGCCAGCAGCATGTCGTGCGCCATCATCGCGGCCTTCATGGCCGAGCCGCACATCTTGCTCAACGTGACTGCCCCCGCGCCGTCGGGCAGCCCGCCCTTGTAGGCCGCCTGCCGTGCCGGCGCCTGGCCCTGCCCCGCCATCAGGCAGTTGCCGAACAGCACCTCGCCGACCGAGTCCGGCGCAACGCCGGCGCGCTCGATGGCGGCCCTGATTGCCGCGCCGCCGAGGTCGTGCGCGGCCAATGAAGAAAAGTCGCCCTGGAAGCCGCCCATGGGGGTGCGCGCGGCGCCGACGATAACGATGGATTCAGACATAGACGGTCTCTTTCAAGGTTGGGAAATTGGCGCAGCCGAACGCACGGTCGCAAAGGTTTCGCAGAAGTCGCAAAAGGAATTCCGATTGGTCGTCTTCTGCGTTCGGCTATCCGTGTTCGGCTGTTCGTGTTCGAATTTCAAAAATACGGCGCGTGGCCATCGTGCTCGAATCGCTGCGCCTCGTCATAAGGGAAAACATCCAGCATCTGGCCCGCCTGGATGCGCTCCTTGTGGCTTTGCCAGAAGGCGGCATCCAGCAAGTCGGCATGGTGCGCCATGAATGCCTTGCGCACCGAATCGTTGCCCAGCAGGAACGGGCCGAAGGTCTCGGGGAACACGTCCTTCGGGCCGACGTTGTACCAGACCTCGCCACTCATCTCGTCTTCCTCGTTGCGTGGCGTGGGCACCTTGCGGAAGTTGCAGTCGGTGATGTATTCGATCTCGTCGTAGTCGTAGAAAACGACCTTGCCGTTGAGCGTGACACCGAAGTTTTTCCACAGCATGTCACCCGGAAAGATATTGGCCGCCACCATGTCCTTGATGGCGTTGCCGTATTCGGTCACCGCACGCTCCAGCTGGTCCCGGGCCCGCTTGCCCATGGTCGCGCTGTCGGGCGAGGCGATCTGGTCGAAGGCTTCCTGCAGGTAGATGTTGAGCGGGATCATCCGGCGCTCGATGTAGACGTGCTTGAGGACGACTTCCAGTTCCCCGTTGGCGTCGCGGTCCCCGATTTCCAGCTGGCTCGGCGCGAACTTCTCGATCTCCGCAATCAGGTCGGGCTCGAAGCGGTCCAGCGGGAAGCCAACGTCGCTGTACTCCAGCGTGTCGGCCATGCGACCCACGCGGTCGTGGTGCTTCACCAGCATGTACTTGCCCTTGATCTGCTCGCGCGTGGTTTCCTTCTGCGGCGGGTAGTAGTCCTTGATCACCTTGAACACGTACGGGAACGACGGCAGGTCGAACACCAGCATCACCATGCCCTTGATGCCGGGCGCGATGCGGAACTTGTCGCTCGAGTAGTTCAGGTGCGAGAGGAAGTCGCGGTAGAACAGCGTCTTGCCCTGCTTGGCCAGCCCGAGTGCGTTGTAGATCTCCGCGCGGGGCTTGCGCGGCATCAGCGATCGCAGGAACTGCACGTAGGCCGATGGCACTTCCATGTCGACCATGAAATAGGCGCGCGCAAAGCTGAACAGCATCTGCAGGTCGTCTTCGCCGAACAGCGCCGCGTCGACGTAGAAATGGCCCTTGCGGTCGTGCAGGATCGGCAGCGCGAAAGGCAGTTCGACGAAGCCGTTGATGATCTTGCCGACCAGGTACGCCCCCTTGTTGCGATAGAACAGGCCCGAGAGCACCTGCAGCTGGAAGTTGGCACGCAGCTTGACCTGGTGGAAGCGCCCGAGGATCGCGGCCGCCACGCGCTCCGCGTCGCGCCGCTTGTTGGCAAAGGTGCCCAGCAGCGCATAGTCCTCGATGATCCGCTCGACCGTGTCGGCCAGCCCCTCGTGCGTGGGGTAGTAGGCGCGGAAATGCGGCGCGCCGCGCGGCTCAATGTACTCGGTGCTGATTGCGGGCCGCACGAAGATGAAGTCGTTCTGGAAATACGCGCGGTGCAGGATCTTGGTCGTGACCGAGTTGAAGAAACTCTCGGCCAGTTCGGGCTGGTGATGGTTCACGAGCAGGCCGATGAAGTGCAGCTTGATCTGGTGCCACACGTCCATCGGCTGGTCGCCCGCCTTGAACTCCTTCTCCAGCCGGGCAACGGCCTCGTTCACCCGCAGGTCGTAGAACTCGATGCGCTCGCGCTGGGCGCGTTGCTGGCCATGCCAGTCCGCCGTTTCGAACCGATGCTTGGCCCGTGACGACTCCGCGCGAAACAGCCGGTAATGTCGGTTGAAGCCGTCGATCAGCGCCTTGGCGATGTCGTACGCGAGCGGGGAATCCAGGCGTTGCGGGAACATTTGTTCTTATGCCTCCTTGGTGACCTCCGGATTGTGTGTGCCGTTGCCGTTCCCATTGCCGTTGCCGTTCCCATTGCCGTTGCCGTTCCCATTCCCGTTGCCGGTCCACTTGTAGCGGATGCGCTGCACCGCGGCCTTGTACTGCGTCTCCAGCGGCTTGGTGTTGTCGGCGGTGATTCCCAGGTCCTGCAGCAGGCCGTCGTGCACGCCGAAGGCCCAGCCATGGATGCTCACGTTCTGGCCGCGGCTCCAGGCATCGACCATCACGGTGCTGACCGCCACGTTGACCACCTGTTCGGCCACGTTGAGCTCGCACAACGCATCGGCGCGCGACTCGGCCGGCACGGACTCCAGCAGCACGCGATGGCGGTCGCGCACGTCCTGGATATGCCGGATCCAGTTGTCGGCGATGCCGATGCGGGCACCCTCCATGGCGGCCTGCACGCCGGAGCATCCATAGTGGCCGACCACCATGATGTGTTGCACCTTCAGGCGCTCGACCGCGAACTGGATCGCCGACAGCGCGTTCAGGTCGGAGTGCACCACGATGTTGGCCACATTGCGGTGCACGAACACCTCGCCGGGCTCCAGCCCGGTGATCTGGTTGGCCGGCACGCGGCTGTCGGAGCAGCCGATCCACATGTACTTGGGCGTCTGCTGCTTCACCAGGCTGGTGAAAAAGCCAGGGCGATCACGCTCGACCTGGGCGGCCCAGTGACGGTTGTGTGCGAAAAGGTCGGGGAGGTTGTCTGACATGGCGGATATTGTCCGATGAGCGTTAATGAACGGGATTGAACATTTCTTGCGGCCGGTTCATTCGGCCTTGGCCTTGAGCGCCCGGGCCAGGGTGGCGCGCGTCTTCTTCTCCTGCTCGCGCACCTCGTCGAGGTTGGCCTGCAACTCGGCGTGCCGACTCTCCAACTGTGCCCGGTGCGCGCCCAGCACGCCCAGGAATTTTTTGAGTTGCAGCACCGTGTCGCGCGGACTGTCGTACATGTCGAGGATGTCTTTCGCCTCGGTCAGGCTCAGGCCCAGGCGCTTGGCACGCAGGGTCAGCAAGAGGCGCGCCCGGTCGCGCGCGGTGTAGACGCGCTGCCGGCCGCCCGGGCCGCTGCGCATGGGCGCGAGCAGGCCCACGTCCTCGTAGAAACGGATGGCGCGCGTGGTCAGGTCGAATTCCCTGGCAAGGTCGCTGATGGTGAAGGTCTGCGGATCCATCCGGTCGAAGTGAGGGGCGTTGCGGGCGTGACAGCGCGATCAGGCGGCTGTCTCTACAATGGGCGATTCACCCATGACGTTTACGTAAACGTCAATCGTACATGAACTTGCTCGAACGCGAACTCCATTACCCCCTGGGCGACCTTCTGCCGGCCCCCGGCACCACCCACGAGGTCCTGCCCGGCGTGCGCTGGATCCGCATGGCGCTGCCCTTTGCGCTCGACCACATCAACCTCTGGCTGCTGCGCGACACCATCGATGGCGTCGAGGGCTGGACCGTCGTCGACTGCTGCATCGCGCACGACGCATCGCGCAAGCAATGGGAAGACATCTTCGCGACGCAGCTGGAGGGCTTGCCGATCCTGCGCGTGATCGTCACGCACATGCATCCCGACCACATCGGCCTGGCCAGTTGGATCTGCGCACGCTGGAACGCACCGCTGTGGATCAGCTCCACCGACTACCACGTGGCCCGCACGCTCACGAGCCCCGGCGCCAGCGACAGCCTGGCGGGTGGCGACGGCGCCGCCGATTTCTTCGCCGCGCATGGCATGACGGATCGCGAGGCCATCGCAAAGATCCGCGGCCGCAGCAACTACTACGCCAACATGGTGCCGGAGGTGCCCGACAGCTTCGTGCGCATGCTCGACGGCGACACGGTGCGCATCGGCGGCCGCGACTGGCAGTGCATCAGCGGCTACGGCCACGCGCCCGAGCACATCGCGCTGTATTGCGACGAGCTGCACGCGCTCATCGGCGGCGACATGATGCTGCCGCGCATCTCGACCAACGTGAGCGTGCATTCGGGCGAGCCGGATGCCAACCCGTTGCGCCTGTTCCTCGACAGCATCGAGCGTTTTCTCACCTTGCCAGAAGACACGCTGTGCCTGCCCTCGCACGGCAAACCTTTCACCGGCGTGCATCGCCGCGTCGGGCAGTTGCAGGAACACCACCGCGACCGGCTTGCCGAGATGCTGGCGGCCTGCACGGAGCGCCCGCACACCGCGGCCGAGGCGATGCCGATCATGTTCAAGCGCCCGCTCGACTTCCATCAGGTGACCTTTGCGATGGGCGAGACGGTGGCGCACCTGCACCTGCTGCGCTTCGCGGGGCAGCTCAGGCGCACGGTCGATGCACAGGGCGTCTACCGCTTCGGCGCTCCCTGAGCAGTGGCGAAGGGGCACACACTCGCCCAGCTCCGCAGCGGTGAACTGGCGGGCCACCGCGCGCTCGACCTCGTCTCCTGCGGGCTGACCGAGTTCCCGCGGGAGATCTTCGACCTGGCCGACACGCTCGAGGTGCTGAACCTCTCGGGCAATGCGCTGCAAACCCTGCCCGACGACCTGGGCCGGCTGCACCGCCTGCGCATCCTGTTCTGCTCCCAGAACCCCTTCACTGAATTGCCGGCGTCGCTCGGCGCGTGCGCCTCGCTGGAGATGATCGGCTTCAAGTCCTGCCGGATTCGCGACGTGTCCGCCAGCGCCCTGCCCCCGCGGCTGCGCTGGCTGATCCTGACCGACAACGCCATCGAATCCTTGCCGAACGGCTGGAGCCGCTTCCCGCGCTTGCAGAAGCTGATGCTGGCCGGGAACCGCCTGCGTTCGCTGCCCGATGACATGGCCGGCTGCCAGCGTCTCGAACTGCTGCGAATCTCCGCCAACCGATTCGAGACCCTGCCGGACTGGCTGCTGCAAATGCCACGGCTCGCCTGGCTGGCTTGCGCGGGCAATCCGTTCAGCGATGCCAACGAGGCCGCCGCACTGTCGCGGCAAGCGGTGCCGGTCATCGACTGGTCGCAACTCACGCTCGACGAGCGGCTTGGCGAAGGCGCGTCCGGCGTCATTCACCGGGGCACGTGGCAGCGGACGGCCGATGCGCGCGAGGCGGTCGCGGTGAAGCTGTTCAAGGGCGCCGTGACCAGCGACGGCTGGCCGCACAGCGAGATGGCGGCCTGCATGGCGGCCGGGGAGAACGGTGGACTGATCGCTGTGCATGGCCGCATCGCCCACCACCCGGAGGACGTCGAAGCCCTGGTGCTCGCACTGGTGCCGCCGCACTTTCGCAACCTGGCCGGGCCGCCGAGCTTCCGATCGTGCACGCGCGACGTCTATGACGAGCACGCCCGCTGGCCGCTGGCCACCGCGCTGGCGATGGCGCGGCAGGTGGCTTCAGCCGCCGCGCAATTGCATGCGCGCGGCATCCTGCACGGCGACCTCTACGGCCACAACATCCTGCACGACGGAACGGGCCAGGCGCTGCTTGGCGACTTCGGCGCGGCATCCTTTGTCGGTACGGGTGCACAAGCCCCCGCCCTCGAGCGCATCGAGGTGCGCGCCTTCGGCTGCCTGCTGGAAGAGCTGCTCGATCGCTGCATCGACGCCGACGAAGCCGCGTTGGCGCCATGGCGGGCGCTTCAGTCACGCTGCCTGGAGGACGCCGTCGCCCTGCGTCCCGACTTCGCCCAGGTCAGCGCTGCGTTGTCGAACGGCTGAAAGGTGCGTCCACCGCGAGCGCGGCCTCCAGCCAGCGCAATGCCCGCGCAATTGGCTTGGGCCGAGGCGCCGAGGCCGAGGCCAGCAAGACACGCGGGCGTGTCTCGGCATGCACGATATCGTCGTCGCCGCGATCGACCGTGCAGCAGAAGCGATGGCGCCGCATCAGCGCCAGCATCGGTGCGTTGTCGGCCAGCACGTCGCAGCGAATCCAGTTGACGCCGGCCATGCAGGCCGCATGGCTCAGGGACTGCAGCGCCCATGTCGCGATGCCGCGACGTTGCCAGGCATCGTCCACCATCAGCATGAACTCCGCGCACTGCCCATCGGGATCGATCAGGTAGCGCGCTTCCGCCACCAGGTGCTCGCGCCCGCCTTCATGCACGGCCACCACCATCGCGAGATGGCGGCGGTAATCGATGCAGACGAGGCTCGCCAGTTCGTCAGCCGTTGCAGGCAGTTGCGCGTTGGGAAAGCGGTGTGAAAGCGAGCGCTCCGACATCCGGTTGATCAACTCCGCCAACAGGCGGTTGTCCTGGGGCATCACTGGCCGCAGCGTGAGCCGATGGTCGCCATTGAACCGGCGCACGTCGATCAGGCTCGTCGGGTAGTGGCTGATCAGGTACGAATCGACGAGCCCGCCGCTTGACCGTAGGGGCGTTGGGGTTATAAGCCTGTCGGAACTGGCATTCATGCCCAAGCATACGAGTGGCGCGCTGCGGTTTCCCCATCCATGGGGGCGTTGACAGTACGACCAAAGTATGAGTGAGCACTCGCACAATGCGAATCTGGTGAATACTGCGGTTGGGGGGATACAAAAATGAACTTGCTGATGGTCGACGACCACATGATGTTTTTGCAGGGCATGAAGAACCTGCTCAACGTACTGGTGCCCGAGCTTCGCGTCGAAACCACCGGTGACATGGCCCATGCGGTCCAGTTGGTGCAACTGACCGAGTTCGACATCGTCTTGCTCGACTGGCACCTGAGCGATTGCGAAGGCACGGAATCGATCCGCTGGCTGCGCGACGCGGGCTGCACGGCACGCATCGTGGTGCTGTCGGGCGAAACGAACGCCACCCTGATACGGCACTCGATCGAGCTCGGCGCCGCCGGCTTCATTCCCAAGAAATACAGTTCCGAGATGATGGTGGCAGCCCTCAGGCACGTGCTCGCGGGGCGCGTCTTCCTGCCATCCGAAACCTACCCGGCGCGCGGCATCGGTAGCGCAGCGGGCGCGGGCGCGCCAGCTGCGGCCAGCGGGCCTCATTCGGAAACGGCACTCGACCCCCGCCTGGCAGGGCTGACCGCGCGGCAGATGGCCGTGTACCGCGCCGCCACCCGGGGCCTGTCCAACAAGCTGATCGCGCGGCAGCTGGACATTGCCGAATCGACTGTCAAGGCGCATCTCAGTGCGGTCTACAGCGCGCTCGGCGTGCGCAATCGCACCGAGGCCGCCTACCAGGCATCGCGCGAGGGCATGCACATTGGTTGAGGTGCCAATGCACGACCCGATCCCTCGTGCGGAGCGGATCGAGCGTCGGATTGCCGAGCGGCGTGTCGAGTTGATGCTGCGCTACCTGAAGCGCTTGCCGGCGTTGTTCGTGGGTTACGTCATCCTGGCGGTGGTCGCCATGCGGCAAGGGCTGGTGGTGTGGCCATGGGTGTGGCTGGCCCTCACCGGCGTGATGATGTATTACCGCTGGACGTTGGCGCGCCGCGTGGAAAAGCAATCCGCGGTCGAGAAAGCCGCCGCCCTGCCCCGGCTCAACCGCGGATTCGCCTTGAGCGGGCTGGTGACCGCGCCGATCGTCCTGCTCGCCTACTCCGCTCCGAACGACGAGGCGCCCTTGCTCATGGGCATCATGCTGGTGACCGGCTGCACGGTGGCGGCCGCGTCGATGGCAGGCTCGGTGCCCGCCTTCCTGGGCTTGTGCACGCCGACATTCGGGCTCATCGCCGGCGGCTGGTTCCTGCGCGGCGGAACGCTGGGCATCTCGTTCGGCATCGGCGTCCTGATCATGTACGTGGTGCTGCTGGCCAGCGTGCGCGACCATGACCGCAACCTCAAGGAACTGATGGCGCTGGTGGAGGACAACGCCAAGCTCTCGGAGTCGGTCGAACTCGAGCGCGACCGCGCCGAGGCCGCCAGCGCCGCCAAGACGCGCTTCTTCGCCGCCGCCAGCCATGACCTGCGCCAGCCGCTGCACGCGCTGTCGATCAATGCGACCACGCTGGAGATCCTCGCGCAGCGCGGCAACGACGTCCTGCTCAAGGAAATCAGCCGCGGCATCGGCAGCGCGCTGCGCCAGAGCAGCGGCCTGCTGGACACCCTGCTCGACATCTCGCGGCTGGAAGCCCATTCGATCGAGCCCAGGCTCGCGGCGCACGACATCGGCACGCTGCTGCGCGCGGTGCATGACGAATACGCGGCGCTCGCGGCCCAGCAGAGCTTGCAGCTCCAGGTCGACCTGCCGGCGGAGACGCTCTGGTGCCTGACCGACAGCGACCAGCTCCTGCGCATCCTCGGCAACCTGGTCAACAACGCGATCAAGTTCACCGAACGCGGCGGCGTCACGCTCTCGGCCCGGCGCGGTCCGCGCGGGCATGTGCTGGTGCAGGTGGCGGACACCGGCTCCGGCATACCGCTCGACCAGCGCGAGCGCGTGTTCGAGGAGTTCTACCAGCTCGACAACACACCGCACGACCGTGCGCAGGGACTCGGCTTGGGCCTGGCGATCGTGCGGCGCACGGCGGCCCTGCTGAAGCACAAGCTCAGGCTGGACAGCATTCCGGGCCGCGGCACGACCTTCGAGCTTCGCATCGCATCCGCCATGCCGCCCAGCCAGCCGCCCGCGCGGGCGGCTGCGCGGGCGCGCCCGGCCGAGAGCCTGCCGCTCACGGTGCTGCTGATCGACGGCGAATCCGAAGGACTGGCCGCGCTGTGCACCTACCTCACCCAGCTGGGGTGGACGGTCGAGGGCGTGGAGAGCGGCGACCAGGCGGAACTGGCGCTGGCCAACGGCTACGTGCCCGATGTGCTGGTCATCGACTATCGACTGCGCGGCGAGACCGACCTCGACGTCATCGAGCGCGTGCGCCAGCGCCTGCCCGGCGTACCGGCCGTGATCGTCACAGGCGAGACCGCGCCCGAGCGCTTCGCCGACTTGTCGCGCGCCGCCGAACGCGTGCTGCACAAGCCCTTGAGCGGCGACGTGCTGGCGCGCACGCTGCAGGAAGTGGTGGCCCGCGCTGGCGCGTTGGTGACCGAGTCCGGCAGCGCCCGGTACTAAGCTGCGCGCTCTTTCCCGGAGCAACGCATGGACACCACACAACTCTTCTCACTCAAGGGCCGCACCGCCCTCATCACCGGCGGCTCGCGCGGCATCGGCCGCATGATCGCCGAGGGCTACCTGGCCCAAGGCGCCCGCGTCTACATCTCGGCGCGCAAGGCCGATGCCTGCGACCAGACGGCCAGGGAACTGTCGGCCTTCGGCCATTGCGTGTCCCTGCCCGCCGACGTGTCGACCGTCGAGGGTGCGCAGGCACTGGTCCAGGCCTATTCGAAGCATGAGAAGACGCTCGACATCCTGGTCAACAACGCCGGCGCCGCATGGGGCGCGCCGTACGACGACTTCCCCGAAAGCGGTTGGGACAAGGTCGTCGACCTGAACCTCAAGACGCCCTTCTTCCTGACGCAAGCGCTCACGCCGATGCTCAAGGCCGCCGCCACCGACCACCTGGCCAAGGTGATCAATATCGCGTCGATCGACGGCGTATCGGTCAACCCGCAGGAGACCTATTCGTACGCCGCCAGCAAGGCCGGCCTGATCCATCTCACCAAGCGCATGGCGCTGCGCCTGGCGCAGGAACGCATCGCGGTCAGCGCCATCGCCCCGGGCGCATTCGCTTCCAGCATGAACAAGGAAGCGCGCGACCACGCCGACGAGGTCAAGGGGCACATTCCCGCCGGCCGCATCGGCACGCCCGAGGACATGGCCGGCGCGGCGATCTACCTCGCGTCGCGCGCGGGCGACTATGTGATGGGGGCCACGCTGGTGGTAGACGGCGGCGTAGCCTGGGCTCGCTGACGAAGGTGTGAATCTTCCTGCTGCGGACGCCGATCTCGGGTTTGCGGCGCTCACCGCACGAGAGTGCGGTTCCGCTCCTCGACCCGAGCTCGGCGCCCTCGCTACGGAATCTTCACACCTTCGCGGCGCAAGTCAGGCAGCTTGAATTCCAAGAAGCATGTTGGCCGGTTCTCGTGGGGCCGAGATCATGGCGTCGTGGCCGGTCTTGAGTTCGCGGTAGTCCCATCCGGGCTGCGCCCTGGCGAACGCCGCGCTCGGTGCAACGTTGTCGTACAACGGATCGGTACAGCGGATATAGGTGGCGGGCACGCCATTGCCCACCGGGTGCGCCAGCGTCAGGCTCGTGAGGTAGGTCTTGAGCGGTTGCGGGGTGAGCCGGCGCTGCACCCAGTCCACGGTCGCATCGCCTTCGTGTTCGCGCGACAGGCCGAAATTGGTCGCCGGTGGTACCGGTGTGCAGAGGCCGCCGCTGAATGCGTCGGCGGCCGCGAGCCTGGCTTCCCGCACGTCCGGGGGAAAGCCGCTCATGATGCTCTTGCCCGACATCGGGATCAGCGAATCCAGGAACACGAGGTGGCGCAGGCGCCGCGGCATGCGCTCGGCCACGCCCACCACCGCGCAGCCACCGAAGCTGTGGCCAACCAGGAATACGTCCTCCAGTTCCTCCGCCTCGATCACGTTGGCGATGTCGTCGACATAGGTTTCCAGCGTGATGTCCGGGCTCAACAGGTGGCGCCGCTCGCCCAGGCCGGTCTGCGTCGGCGTCTGCGCCGCGTGGCCGGCAGCACGCAGATACGCCGCCACGTCGCGCCAGCACCAGCCGCCGTGCGATCCGCCGTGGACCAGGAGATAGGTTCGTTTTTCCATCGGGCGAGCATAGCCTCGGGAATGCGTTTCACGACCAGCGTGGGATCGTCTCGTCCTTGAGTTGCTTGCGCAGCACGCCGTAGTCCGGCACCACGCTCTCCACCGTCTCCCAGAAGCGCGGGCTGTGGTCCATCACGCGCAGATGACTCAGCTCGTGCGCGACCACGTAGTCGATCACCGGCAAGCGGAAATGAATCAGTCGCCAGTGCAGGCGGATCGCACCGTCGACGCTGGCGCTGCCCCAACGCGTCGAGGCATTCGAGAGCGACAGCTTGGTCCAGCGCACGCCGAGCCGTTGCGCGAAATGGTCGAGCCGCTCGATGAAGATGCGCCGCGCCTGCCGCGAGAGCCAGGCCTGCGCGGCATCGCGGATCTGCTCCGGCGTCGCGTTCTGCGCGAGCGCCATGCGCAAGGTCTTCGGCATCGCAGGGTCGCCAGCTTCGAGCACGGCGCCCACGCCCTTGAAACCATGGCGGGGGTCCAGTCGCACCACCACGGGCTCGCCGAGAAACGGAAAGCTCACGCCATCGCGCCATTCGATGCGCGCGGCTTCGAGCCGTGCATAGCGCTGGTCGGCTTCCGTGAGCTTGCGCAGGATCCAGGCGGACTTCTCCTGCAGCGCCGCGTCGACATCCCGCAATGCAACCCAGCGCGGCGCCCTCACCGACAGCCCCTGCGCACCGACCACGAAGCCGATCGTGCGGCGTTGGCCACGCGTGAACTCATAGGCCACGCGCGCATTGCCGAGCGTGGCCTCGCGCGTGGCCCGCGGGTGCACGAAGCGCGCCGGCGTGAGCGAATCGGCCAGCGATATTTCAGGCGCCGATGTGCGTGGTCCGGCATCGGCGGCGAGCGCAGCCGCGGCCTCTGGCGCCTCGGGAACCACCGGCGCGACCGGGCCGCGACGCGGGCCCTTCGGCTTCGACGGCGCGTTCGATCCGGACGCGTCCGTCGACAGTCCGTCGAACAGGTCCAGCGTGTATTGCAGCAGCCCGCGCATGCTTCAGGCCCCTGGCCTTTGGGCCCGTGTCATCGATACGCCTCGGGGTCCAGCCGGCGCATCTCGGCCTCGATCCAGGCTTCGACTTCGCGCATCAGCTCGTCGGGCTTGCGGCCCGCACTCGGGATCGCAGGCCCGATCGACACGTCGACGATGCCAGGCCGCTTGATGAAGGCCTTGCGGGGCCACACCTTGGCCGAGGTCACGGCGATCGGCACCACCGGCGCGCCGGTCTCGCAGGCCAGCCGCGTGCCGCCCGACTTGTAGGTACCCTTCTGCCCGCGCGGAATGCGCGTGCCCTCGGGGAACATGATGATCCAGATGCCTTGTTCGAGCAGCTTGCGTCCCTGGCTGACCACCTTGTTGAAGGCCTGCGCCCGCTGGCTGCGGTCGATGTGGATCATGTCGAGCCGCGCCATGGCCCAGCCGAAGAAGGGCACGTAGATCAGCTCCTTCTTGAAGACGAAGGCCAGCGGATGTGACATCAGCGTCGGCATCAGGAAAGTCTCATACGTCGACTGGTGCTTCACCAGCAGCACCGCGCCGGCGCGCTTGTCCTGCGGCAGGTTCTCCATGCCGGTGACGCGCGTCTCGATGCCGCAGATGACGCGCGCGCCGCCAATCGCCCAGCTGAGCCAGCGCACGGCCATCCACCAGAGCGGCTCGCCACGGCGCCAGATGGAGGCGACCACCATGATGAGGCCCCAGGGGATGACGGTGACGAGCATCCACAGCATGTGAACAACGGAACGAAGAAATGCCATGGAATCGGTCTACTTGTGCGATGGAAAAAGTCAGTCTTGTGGCGCCGCGAGCGCAGCCTTCGCTTCGCGCTCTTCGCGCGCCAGCAGGAAGTCGACGAAAGCCGCGAGGTCGTTGTGGACCTGCGTGCCGGGCGGGTACTCGGGCGGCAGCGGCAAGACGCCGCGGCACGCTTCGCCCATGCCGGTCAGCAGCAGGTGCGGCTCGCAACCCGCCGCAGCGCCGGCCTGCACGTCGCGCAGGCTGTCGCCCGCTGTCGGCACGCCATCGAGGTCGATGCCGTAGCGCTCGCCGATCTGCAGGAACAAGCCAGGCTTCGGCTTGCGGCAGGCGCAGTTCTCATCGGGGCTGTGCGGGCAATAGAACACCGCGTCGACCTTGCCGCCCACGGCGGCCAGCATCTTGTGCATCTTGGCGTGCATCTGGTTGAGCGAAGCCACGTCGAACAAGCCGCGACCGAGCCCCGACTGGTTCGACGCGATCACCACATGCCAGCCTGCATGGTTGAGCCGCGCAATCGCTTCGAGCGCGCTGGGCAAGGGCGTCCACTCGACCTCGCTCTTGACGAAGTCCTCGCGGTGCACGTTGATGGAGCCGTTGCGGTCGAGGATGACGAGCTTCATGGTGTGCCTTTGGCTTCGAGGGCGCGACGATCGATCCATGCGAGATGCGCATGTGGATACTTGGCGTCGTCCAACATGGCGACGCGCTCTCGCAGTGACGTTTCCTTTGCAATGGCGGCAGAGGCGCGCAATACATGTTCAAGCTCTTCGCGTGTCATGGCACAGCAACCTGCCCACGCGCGAGCTTGAGCAATCGCGCTCGCTCGTGCTGGTCGATCAGTCCACCCATTGGTGAAACACTGCGCATGAGCTGCCCGTGATCCGGCTCGGCAAGGGCCGGGTCTTCCAGCGCCTCGAAGCCATCATTGCCCAGCAGGTGTTCCCATTCGTTCCAGAGCAGATCGGAACGCGTTGCGCCGGTCTTCAGCCGCCAGCGTGCAATTGTGTCGAGCGCGCGTGTACGAAGCGCAGGGTCGCGACGCAACACTTGAATCGCCCTGCGATGCAGGGCGAGCGAAAACTGATCCAGTTGTTGCTGCCGGTTCATTGCAACGATTATTGAGCGCCGGACCTCACGACGCCAGCCGCTCCAGTTGCGCCACGCGGTTCATCGACTCGTGCAGCGACTTGAGCAGGCCCAGCCGGTTCAGCCGCAAGTCGGCCTGCTCGGCATTGACCATCACGCCATCGAAGAAGGCATCGACCGGCGCACGCAGCGCGGCGAGGCTTTGCAGCGACGCGGTGTAGTCGCCGGCGTCGAAGCGGGCGTCGGCCGTCGGGACGATCTGCTGCATCGCGGCGTGCAGCGCCTTCTCGGCGGGCTCCTGCAGCAAGGCCTCCGTCACAGGCGCGTCCGCCGATTCAGGCGACTTCTTCAGGATGTTGCCGATGCGCTTGTTGGCCGCGGCAAGCGCGGGCGCCTCGGGCAGCGCGGCGAAGGCGCGAACTGCGGCCAGCCGCTTTGGCAGGCTCGACCATTCGGTGAGCTTGCGCGCATACACCGCGGCATCGACCTCCGGCACCGAGTAGCCGGTGTCCTTGAGATAGCCCTTCAGGCGTTCGATGAGGAACTCGTCGAGTTCAACGGAAGGGTCCTTGGCCAGCAAGGGCCCGAAAGCCTGGAACGCCAGCCGCGTCAACTCATGGAAGTGCAGCGGCAGGGCACGCTCGACCAGCATGCGCACCACGCCCAGCGCATGACGACGCAGCGCGAACGGGTCGCGGTCGCCGGTCGGCAGGTTTCCGATGCCGAACATGCCGACCAGGGTTTCCAGCTTGTCGGCCAGCGCAACCACGATGCCCACGTTGCCGCGCGGCAGCGTGTCGCCGGCGAAGCGCGGCTTGTAGTGGTCTTCGATGGCATCGGCCACCGCAGCATCGAGGCCGTCGTGCAGCGCGTAGTAGCGGCCCATCGTGCCCTGCAGCTCGGGAAACTCGCCGACCATGTCGGTGACCAGGTCGGCCTTGGCAAGCTGCGCGGCCTGCACGGCTTGCTGCCCCAGCTTCGCATCGCCCAGCTTCGCCGCAATGGCCTGCGCGATGCGCATGACACGCTCGACGCGCTCGCCCTGCGTGCCCAGCTTGTTGTGATAGACCACCTTGCCCAGCGATTCCACGCGCAAGGCGAGCGTCTTCTTGCGGTCCTGGTCGAAGAAGAACTTGGCATCGGCCAGGCGCGGGCGGACCACGCGCTCGTTGCCCTGGATCACCGCGCTCGCGTCATCGGGCGTGATGTTGCTGACGACGAGGAACTTGTTGGTGAGCTTGTCCTGTGCATCGACCAGCGGGAAGTACTTCTGGTTGGCCTTCATCGTGAGGATCAGGCACTCCTGCGGCACTGCGAGGAACTCCTCCTCGAACGTGCAAGTGAGCACGTTGGGTCGCTCGACCAGCGCCGTCACTTCGTCGAGCAGCGCATCGTCTTCGATTGGTTTCGCGCCGCCGCCCACGTTCGCCGCCGCGGCACCGAGTTGCCGCGCGATCTCGCCACGGCGCGCATCGAAGCCCGCGATC
This sequence comes from Variovorax sp. dw_954, assembly GCF_018449755.1. Classification (NCBI taxonomy): domain Bacteria; kingdom Pseudomonadati; phylum Pseudomonadota; class Betaproteobacteria; order Burkholderiales; family Comamonadaceae; genus Variovorax; species Variovorax sp. dw_954. Next base: position 178,250 of record NZ_JAAVVD010000017.1, read on the forward strand.
ACCGCGCCTTCATCGGCAAGTTGTCGCGCGTAGCTGTCCGCGTCGCGCAGCACGACCGGGTCGACCTTCGCCTCGAAGCGATGGCCGTGCGTGTCGCGGCCCGACGCCAGGCCGAGCGCCTCGACGTCAACGATGTCTGCGCCATGCAACGCGACGAGGCCATGCGCAGGCCGCACGAAGCTCACGCTGCTCCAGCCCGGCAGTTCGCAGCGGGTCTCGAGTTGATAGCTCATGACCTTGGGAATCGGCAGCTTCGCAATGGCTTCGGCCAGCGCCTTCTGCAAGCCCTCGGCCAGCGTCGCGCCCTTCACCGTGCTTTCGTAGAACAAGGCTTCAGCCTTGCCGTCCTGTGCGCGCTTGAGGCCCGCCACCGCCGAGGCGTCGGCACCCAGCGCGGTCAACTTCTTCAGCAATGCAGGCGTCGCGCCACCCGAGGCATCCAGCCCGACCGCCACCGGCATCAGCTTTTGCGAGACGGCCTTGTCGGCGGCTTGCGAGGCAATGTGCGTCACATGCGCTGCCAGCCTGCGCGGCGATGCAAACGCCGTCAGCACCGAGCCGCCACCCGCCAGCCCTTGCGCCACCAGTTGGTCGCGCAGCACGCCCGCGAATGCGTCGCCCAGCTTGCGCAAGGCCTTCGGCGGGAGTTCCTCGACGAACAGTTCGACCAGCAGGTTCTTGTTGTGATTCATGCTCATCGCTCAGGCAACCTTCTTCGGAATTTGCGCGACCCACTCGCGCGGTGCGAGCGGGAAGCCGAGCCGCTCGCGGCTCTCGTAATAACTTTGCGCAACGCTGCGCGCGAGGTTGCGGATGCGGCCGATGTAGGCCGCGCGCTCGGTCACGCTGATGGCGCCACGCGCGTCCAGCAGGTTGAAGCTGTGCGCCGCCTTGAGCACCTGCTCATAGGCGGGCAGTGCCAACTGTTGCTCCATCAGGTGCCTGGCCTGCTTCTCGTGCGCTGCGAAAGCGGTAAACAGGAAGTCGACATCGCTGTGCTCGAAGTTGTAGGTCGACTGCTCGACCTCGTTCTGCTTGTAGACATCGCCATAGCTGAGGCCATCGGTCCACGTGAGGTTGTAGACGTTGTCCACGCCCTGCAGATACATGGCGAGGCGCTCGAGCCCGTAGGTGATCTCGCCGGTCGCCGGCCTGCAATCGATGCCGCCGACCTGCTGGAAATAGGTGAACTGCGTGACTTCCATGCCGTTGAGCCAGACCTCCCAACCCAGGCCCCATGCACCGAGCGTCGGGTTCTCCCAGTCATCCTCGACAAAGCGGATGTCGTTCTTCTTCAGGTCGAAGCCCAGCGCTTCGAGGCTACCCAGGTACAACTCCAGGATGTTCGAAGGCGCGGGCTTGAGTACCACCTGGTATTGGTAGTAGTGCTGCATGCGGTTCGGGTTCTCGCCATAGCGGCCGTCCTTGGGACGGCGGCTCGGCTGCACATAGGCGGCCTTCCACGGCTCCGGTCCGAGCGCGCGCAGGAAGGTGGCCGTGTGCGATGTGCCCGCACCCACTTCCATGTCATAGGGCTGCAGCAACGCGCAGCCCTGGTCGGCCCAGTACGACTGCAATTTGAGAATGATTTGCTGGAAGGTCAACATGAGACTGGCCGGCGTAGTCCGGTCAAAGAGCACGAACGCGCGGACGAGGTCCGCGAAAGCCGGTGATTTTACGGGGGCGGGGCCGGCGCCGCGGCGGTTAGGCTCCCGGGCCCAGGAGATCGCTTTGAGCGCACAACAATTGATATTGAGCGTGGTCCTTGCCACGATGGTTTTTTCGGTCGCGCTGGAGCTGAAGGTCGATGACTTCAAGCGGGTTGCCCAGACGCCCCGCGCCGTCATCTGCGGATTGATTCCCCAGTTCATCCTCTTGCCGGTCGGCACGTGGGCGGCGACGCTCGCGCTCGACCTGCCGCCGGACATCGAGGTCGCGATGATCCTCGTCGCGGCCTGCCCCGGCGGCTCGCTCAGCAACGTCATCACGCACTTCGGCCGCGGCAACACGGCCTTGTCGGTGAGCGTGTCGGCAGTCGCCAGCGTCATCGCGCTGGTTGCCACGCCGTTCAATTTCAGCTGGATAGTCGCCAACAACCCGGCCACTGCGGGCTGGTTGCGCACGCTCTCCATCGACCCGTCCGACATCTGGGTGAGCCTGCTGCTGTTGCTCGCGATCCCGATGGCGCTGGGCCTGTCGCTGACGCACTTCAAGCCCGCGCTGTCGAAGAAGCTGCAGAAGCCACTGGCCAACTTCTCGCTCGTGGCGTTGCTGGCCTTCATCGTCATCGGCCTCATCGTGCAACGGCAGCTGCTCGCCATCGGCCTGCTGCCCTTGCTGGTCATCGTGATCCTGCACAACGCCAGCGGCCTGTTCTTCGGCTTCATCACCAGCGTCGCGATGCGCGTGAGCGAATACGATCGCCGCGCCGTGATGATCGAAGGCGGCATGCAGAATTCGGGCCTGGCGTTGGGCATCATCGCGGTCCAATTCAACAGTGACCTGGGCATGGTGCTGATCGCCAGCCTGTGGGGTATCTGGCACATCGTCAGCGGACTCTCGCTGGCATTCTTCTGGAGACGAAAAGATGCAGCACGACCTGCTTATTGAGAACGGCACGCTGGTCGACGGCACCGGCGCCGCCCCGTACACCGCCGACATCGCGGTGCGTGACGGCAAGATCGCGGCGATCAGCCGCACGCCTGGTGAACTCGCCGGCACCGCACGTGAAACCCTCGATGCCCAGGGCGCCTGGGTCACACCCGGCTTCATCGACATCCACACGCACTACGACGGCCAGGCCACCTGGGACGACTGCTTCTCCCCGAGCATCCATCACGGCGTCACCACCGTGGTGATGGGCAATTGCGGCGTCGGCTTCGCGCCCGTGCGGCCAGGCCACGAGGACGACCTCGTCAAGCTCATGGAAGGCGTCGAAGACATCCCCGGCGCCGCGCTGCACGAGGGCATCCGCTGGAACTGGGAAAGCTTCCCGCAGTACATGGACGCGCTGGCCGCCACGCCGCGCAGCCTCGACTATCTGGTGCAAGTCCCGCATGACCCGTTGCGCATGTACGTGATGGGCGAACGCGCGGTCGCACAGCAAGCCGCCACGCCGGAAGACATCGCGGCAATGCGCACACTGCTGCGTGAAGCGCTTGAAGCGGGCGCCGCCGGCTTCAGCACCGGCCGCAGCGACAACCACCGAACCTCCGACGGCCTCGAGACGCCCGCGTCCGAAGCCAGCGCCGCCGAACTGATCGGCATCGCCTCCGCCTTCGACGGCTTGCAACACGGCGTCGTGCAATGCGTGAGTGATTTCGACCTGCTGCGCGGCCCCGAGAACTTCGATCAGGAGTTCGCACTCGTCGAGCAGATGGCCCGCGCCTGCGGCCGCCCGCTGTCGATGACCTGGCTGCAGCGCGACCCCGGCGGGGAACAGTACCTCGCCATCCGCGATCGCGTCGAAGCTGGCGTGGCCCAAGGCCTGCCGCTCTACCTGCAGACCGCCGCGCGCGGCATCGGCGTCATCAACGGGCTCGACGCCAGCTTCCACCCTTTCATGGGCTTCCCGGGCTACAAGGAAATCGCGCACCTCCCGCTGGCCGAACGCGCGGCTGCGATGCGCGAGCCCGCACGCAAGGCGCGCATCCTCGGCGAGAAATCAGCACGGCTCGCCGGCGACGGCACGGCCATCCCGCCACTCGTCGACGAACTGCTGGCCCGCATCGACTTGATCAGCGGCCGGATGTTCCCGCTCGGCCCGTCGCCGGACTATGAACCCTCGGTAATGCAGAGTTTCCTCGTGCGCGCGAAGCAGGCCGGCATCAAGCCACTGGAGGCGCTCTACGACCACCTGTCCGGCGGCGACGGCGACCATCTCATCTACTTCCCGATCTTCAACTACAACGGCGGCTCGCTCGACGTGCTCGGCGAGATGCTGCAGCACCCGCGCGCGCTTGCGGGCCTGAGCGACTCGGGCGCGCACGTGGGCACCGTGTGCGACGCGAGCTTCACCACCTTCATGCTCACGCACTGGGCCCGCGACCGCGAGCAGGGCCGCCTGCCGCTCGAGACCGTCGTGCAGATGCTGACCCAGCGCAACGCCCGCTACCTCGGCCTGCAGGACCGTGGCACGCTTCAAGTCGGCATGCGAGCAGACCTGAACGTGATCGATCCGCAAGCGCTCGGTGTGGGCGCCCCCAAGCTCGTCGCCGACCTTCCGGCCGGCGGCAAGCGCTTCATGCAAAAGGCCACGGGCTACCGCGGCACCTGGGTTGCCGGCCAGGCGGTGCAGCGGGACGGCACGATCACCACCGCCCGGCCAGGACGCCTCGTGCGGCTCGGCGCCTGAGCTGACGAAGCAAGCGGCAACTGCCGTCGCCCGGCCCCTCGCTTCGATTCGGCTTCTCCATCTCGACGATGCAGCACGCGGCCGGCCAGGCGTAGCTCGGTCCGGCGAGCCTCGAAGCGCCTGAGGAAGCGATGTCGCCTTGCCCTGTGACTGCGTCTGCGTCGGGTAGCGAAAACCTGGCGGGGCGCGATCCTGCAGGCGCTGGAATCAATGCTGCCCGATCATCTCGATGGCCCCCTCAACGGCCGTCGCCGAAGCACACCAGGCAGCACTGTGATCGCGATCACGAGCATGGCCGCAAGCCACAACGGCACCAGGCCGAATCGCGAGACCCAGGCTGCATAGGGCGTGATGCCGTTCCGCCCTTCCACCGTCGCCACCAGCACACCGCGCGTGAGTCGCGGCAAGGATTGCGTCACCACGCCGTGGTGATCGATCACCGCCGTGGTGCCGGTGTTGGTGGCGCGCACCATCGGCCGCTGGAACTCCAGCGCGCGCATGCGCGAGATGGCCAGATGCTCGTCGATCGCCACCGAGTCACCGAACCACGCGATGTTGCTGACGTTCAGCAGGATGGTCGGCGCGAGCGCCTCATCGCGAAAGTTGGCCCCGATCTCCTCGCCGAACAAGTCCTCGTAGCAGATGTTCGGCGCGATGCGCTGCCCCAGCCACTCGAAAGACGGCTGCGCCAGTCCGCCGCGCGCGAAGTCGCCCAGCGGAATGCTCAGCATGTCGGTGAACCACCGGAACATGCCCGGCACGAATTCCCCGAATGGCACCAGGTGGTGCTTGTCATAGCGATAGGGCTCGGCCTGGCCGACCTTGAATCCAAGCACCGTGTTGGTGTAGCCGCGCCCGTCACCCATCGGCAAGCCGACAATCGCAGCTTGCGATCCGCTCCCGTAGCGCGACGCGATCGCAGGGAGATAGCCCGGCGGCAACTGGCTCGGGAGCAGGGGCAGCGCGGTCTCGGGCGTGACGACCAGCGAAGCGCTCGCATCGCGCAACTGCATGCCATACCAGTCCAATGCGGTGGCGATGCCGCCGCCGGGAATGAACTTTTCGTCCTGGGGAATGTTGCCCTGGAGCAATGCGATCTGCAGCGGGGGCGGCGGCGCTTTCGCCGCCCCCGCGGTGACGTCGGTCACACCCAGTGTGCCCAAGCCGCCCAGCATCAGCACCACGCCCGCCGGCGCCAGCCATGAGCCCTTGCCGCGATAGTCGAGCCGCAAGCATTGCGCCATCATTGCGGCAGCCAGCGCAGCGATCGCCACGATGCCGTACACACCGACCAGGGGTGCCAGCATCGCCAACGGCCCCTCGACATGCGCATAGCCGCCCGCTCCCCAGGGAAAGCCCGTGAACCAATAGCCGCGAATCAGTTCGGCCAATGTCCAGAGCGCTGAGAAACTCACGGCCCGCCACAACCAATGGCGGGGCCCCCAGGCGACAAACACGGAACACGCCACGGCGTAGTACAGCCCCAAGGCCGCTGCCAGCGCCAGCACCGCCAGCGCAGCGAGCGGGGCCGCCATGCCGCCGTAGGTGTGCATGGAGATGAAGAGCCACCAGAAATTGCCGCACAGCCACGCAGTGGCAAAGGCCCAGCCAAGACCGAAGCCCCTGCGCCACGGTTTCGGCGCCGCATCGAGTCGCAAGCCTTCCAGAAGCCACACCAATCCGGCCAAGGACAACAGTTGCAGCCACCAAAGCGGATGACCGCTCCACGGCCAGGCAATTGACGCGGCCTGCGCCGCACCTGCCAGCGCGAAAGCAAGCAAGCGAAGCAGCGTGGCGTTCAATCGGCCGCGTCGTCGCCGCGCGCCGGCGACACCTTGAACCAGCGCACCGCACCGCCCTTGGTGTGCAGCACGACGAAATCGAAACCGCCCAGCGCATGGTGCTCGCCCCGCTTTGGGACGTGACCCATCTCATGGGCGATCAGCCCGCCAATGGTGTCGAAATCCTCGCTCAACGCTTCCTCATCGAAAACGATGCCGAAGGCCTCGGCCACCCGCTCGATCGGCGTGTCGCCCGACACCCGGTAGGTGTGATCGGCCAGGCCGAAGATGTCACCCTCTTCCTCGGCGATGTCGAACTCGTCCTCGATCTCGCCGACGATCTGCTCGAGCACATCCTCGATGGTGATCAGCCCGGCCACGCGGCCGAATTCGTCGATGGTGATCGCCAGGTGATTGCGGTTGCCGCGGAACTCGCGCAGCAGGTCATTGAGGCCCTTGCTCTCCGGCACGAAGGTCGCGGGCCGCAGGAGCGCGCGAACGTTCAATGCCGGCGCACGCTGCAGCTTGAGCAAGTCCTTCGCGAGCAGGATGCCGATGATGTTCTCCCGGTCGCCCTCGAAAACCGGAAAGCGCGAGTGCGCCGTGTCGATGACCACGTGAATCAGCGAATCGAGCGAGGCATCGATGTCCAGCAGGTCCATCCGCGGCGCTGCAACCATCACGTCTGCAGCCGTCATGTCAGCCATGCGCAGAACGCCTTCGAGCATCACGCGCGACTCTGCGCCGATCACGTCGTTGTCCTCCGCGTCGGCCAGTGTTTCGATCAGTTCGTCGCGCGAATCCGGCCCGGGATGGATGAATTCGGCCAGCTTTTGCAGAAAGCTTCGTTTGTCTTCCCGTTCAACGGGGGTGCGCTCAGGGTGAGGGTCGGCCACTGCGGGAGGGCGTAGTTGGGGAAGCGCAAGGATACCGGAAAGGGGAGCGCCTCCCGGGCATTGCAGCGCCGCTGGGGCGAATGCAACTGGTCGATCGACTATGGGGCGGCGTGGTCGCTCGCCGGTCGCCCGCCGCGTCGGATCTCCTGCATGACGTGCAGGAAGTTCCAGAACCGCTTGGCTCGGGTCTTGAGTTGGTAGTCGACTTCGCCAATGTTGTCGAGCGCGATCTCGGTCATGCGGCTGTCGAAGTCGGCCTTTGGCAACTCCAGATGCGCCTCGGCTTCCGAGCCCGTGCGCACGACCGTGGCGCCGGCATTGCGCGCGATCTTGATCATCGCTCCGTTTTCACTCAGGGCGTGAATGAAGAGCATACCAATGCCCTCGTTTCGCGCGGTCACGATGGTCCGTTCGAACAGGCGTGCGCCATAGCCGCGCCCACGGGCGTGCTTCGACACCGATCCGCCAAATTCGGCGCAATCCATCGGTTGGTCCGCAGGCGGGAACGCCAGGTGCGCCAGGGCGATGATCTCGAGCCGGCGGTTGTAGATGCCGAATATCTCGTCCCGGTCGAAGTCGAGCGCGTCGACATATCGCTGCACTTGCTCATCCGAAGCGGCATAGCCGAACCGCAGATAGCGGTCATGCAGGTCAAGGTCCAGCAAGTGCCGCGCGATGCGCTCGCGCTCACCCGGACCAATGGAACGTATGGGCACAAGGACCGGCTGCTGACCTGGGTCATCCGGCAGGCGGGGCTCAGTGGCAGGCACTTTGAAAAAAGAACCCGCGCCGAGCGACGCCTTGAATAGTGAACTTGCGTTGAGCATGGTTCCAATATAAGGGTTTTCCCCAATAATGGAAGTCGGACACCATCGATAAGTGCCGATCCAGTGACGTATTACGAGGCATTGTCGTGAAAAATATGCGAACAAGCCAGTTATACCGGGACCGCGGTCGTTGTCTTGACGCGATCGAGCACGAAGCTCGTCTTGCAGTCTTCCACGCTCGGGTGCTTGAGCAGGGTGTCCATGATGAAGCGGCTGTAGTGCGCCATGTCGGCGACGACAACGCGCATCAAATAGTCCATGTCGCCCGTCAACGCCGCGCATTCCACTACTTCCGGCCAGGTCTGGACGCTGGCGCGAAAGAGGTCCATCGGATTGCGCTTGTGACTTTCGGTGTGCTTCTCGAGCCTGACGTTGATATAGGCGGTGAGTCCCAAGCCTACGGATTCAGGCTTCACGAGCGCCACGTATCGGTCGATGACGCGACTTTCCTCAAGACGCTTGACCCGGCGCAAGACCGCGCTGGGCGAAAGGCTGACCTGTTCAGCAAGCTGCTCATAAGTCGCCCGCCCGTCTGCTTGCAGCGTGCGCAATATCAGGCGATCCAGCTTGTCGAGTGCCTCCATAGGCGGATTCTCACAGCTTTATTGCGCCTTCGGGTCGAAGTAGGCAAGGGAAGCCCGCTGCGCTGTGATGTGCTGCACAGGTGAGGTGGTTTCCTGCGCCTGATCGGCAATGGTCAGCTCTCCCCTTCTACTAGGAGATCAATCTACATCCGGCAGTTACCCTGTCCCCCCGAACCGATACGGGAGCCTGCATGAACTCATGGTCGAGCGGTACGAGAGTGCGCCGCCATGTGACTAGCAACCTTGATCTCATCGAATGGCGCCAGGCCTTCCCGGCCAACAAGCTGCTGGCCAGCGCGACGCTCGATCGCATGCGCCACAACGCCTACTGCCTGGTGCTCGAGGGCAAGAGCTATCAGGCCCGCGTCAACTTCCGGCGGTGATCCGCCAGCGTCTTGCCAGTGAGTCTAAACCGCTCAAGCTTGAGACCTTCGATGGTGTCTTTCAACCTCGTTGGTCCGCGCTCAACAAACCGGTTTTCGAGCCCGAACTACATGAGCGCGAAGCTGCCGGGACGGGAGTCCCACCAACTGCGAGCGCAAGTCCAGGCCGAGATGGGCGCAAAAAAGCCGCAGCCGGGCAGGATCAGCCGCAGGTTGTGGCCCGCGCCGCACATCACCGCATGCAGCGCGTCACCCAGGGCGCCCTTGAGCGGACTTCGCGCGAGTCTGTCGTGCATCTTCATGTGCCCGCTCGCCGGGTCGATGGCGCTGCGCCTGTGGATCATCGCCTTGAGCGTTCGGGTGACGCTGCGCTTCTGGCCCGAGCGCAGGATGCGCACCCCCTCGATCTCCACACCCCGATAGCCCTTGTCCACGATGGCCGTTGTCGACCTGCGCTCGGCCAGGATGCCCACCTGCTCCAGGGTCTCGGCCAGCGTGTGGCCGTCATAGGGGTTGCCCGGCATGGAGCGCATGCCCACCACCAACCCTTCCTTCAAGGTCGTCGCGATGCTCACCTTGACGCCGAACTCCTATGGGGTGCGTGCCATGCCCTTGGAGATGCATGACCTTGCCCCCGAAAAACGTATCCCTTGCTGAGTGTTTCAATGCAAGCAAGGAGAACGGTAATGACGAAGACGATGAGAGCGCGCTACACGCTGGAGTTCAAGAAGGAGGCTGTGCGGCTGGTCGAAGGTGGCCAGAGCATCGCGGCGGCGGCGCGCACGTTGGGCCTGGTCGAGCAGACTGAGCTGGCCCCTTGTATGACAGGACACGGTCTATCGCTTATCTTTGAAGATAGGAGTAGGACTGTGAGTACGAATAGGAATACGGATACCGTCGAAGTGATCATGAGGGACCAGCGCCGCAGGCGCTGGTCCCTCGCGGAAAAGTCTGCGCTCGTCAAGCGCACCTACGAGCCGGGCATGAGCGTGTCGCTCGTGGCCCGCCAGGAAGGCGTTGCGGCCAGCCTGCTGTTCCAGTGGCGCAAGCTCGAACGCCAGGGTGCGTTGATGGCCGTGTCCGCCGGCGAATCTGTGGTGCCGGCCTCTGAACTGGCCGCCGCACGCGCCGAGATTGCCAAGCTGCAGCGCGTACGTTGACCTCATCGATGAAGAGGTCGTCCGACCAAGCCATCCCGATCGCCTTGTCCAGGCGCTTGAGCAGTGCATTGAAGGTCTCGCCATCACGGCGCACGAGCATGGCCAGGCAGTTGCTTGCGTCGGCCGCTGTGGCAGCGCACTCGTGAGGCGGCAGCGCGCCGATGTTGATGTCACCACCATCGGCGATCAACGCCTCGATGTTCTTCGTCGCTTGCACCATGGCAGCGTCAGAGCTTGATCGCGGTCAGGCGGTCGTTGACCTCTGTGGAATCGAACGCCTTGGGATTCCAGGTCTCTACACCGATCCATTCGGTCAAATTCTCGTGCTCCGGGTCTTCAGGATTGGCCATGGCCTGGACGAAGTCGGCATAGCCCGGAATGCCGCCGCAGTCCTCGGGCGGCGTCGCGCAGGCGCCGCCGACGCAGAACGGCAGAGGCAGCAGCGGATCCGGTGCGAGCTTCTTCTCGACCTTGATGCGGTGATCCCAGTGGTCTCCGAAGTCGTAGACGTAGCTCAGCGTCGATCGGTTCAGGGCGGTGGTCAGTCGCGTGCTCTCGCTGGTGATCGAGCCAGGATCGTCGTACAACGGATCGGGCGTTCCATAGCGCTCGCCGTCGCCGGCGATGAACTCGTGCAGGTGCGAGTGGCTCCATCCGAAGGCGGCCTGGATGACCAGATGAAGCTTGAGCAACGTGATCGTCTCGGGCAGCAGCACGCGGCGCCAGACCTTAGGCTTTGTGCCGCGCAATTCGATGTGAAGTTGGAGGATTGCCGGGGACGTCTTGATCCTATGTACCTTGGTCGCCATGCTCAGGCTGCTTCTCGTTGGTCGCCGGCGCGTCGGCCGATGTTCCACGGCAGCAACTCGTCGATGCGGTTGATGGGATGGTCGGCAATTCGCGTCAGCACATCGCGCAGATAGGCCTCGGGATCGATCCCGTTGAGCTTGACCGTCTCCACAAGGCTGTAGATCGCCGCAGCGCGTTCGCCTCCCGCGTCCGACCCCAGACCCCATGAAGAGGTAGTTCTTGCGGCCGAGACTGACGCCTCGCAACGCGCGCTCGGCGGCATTGTTGTCGATCTCGATGCGGCCGTCGCCGACGTAGCGCGTCAGCGCCTTCCAGCGCGTGAGCGAGTAGCCGATGGCGGCGGCGATCTCCGACTTCGCCGACACACGGCCCACCATGGCGCTCAGCCAGGCGTGCAACTCGTCGAGCAACGGGCCTGCGCGTGCCTGGCGCTGTCGTCGTCGCTCGTCGGGCGGCTGGCCACGGATGTCGGCCTCGACCGCGTACGAGGCGGCGATGCGCTTGAGCGCCTGCTCGGCCACCGATCCCGGTGCTCGTCCCGGACTCAGGTGCAGATCCCACCACGGTCGTCGCGCATGAGCCCAGCAAGCGGCTTGCTTGACGCGGCCACTGCCGTACAGCTTGCCCCAGCCACCGTAGACGTCGGCCTGCAGGATGCCAGTAAAGTTCTTGAGGTGCGTCTGCGGGTGCTCGCCCTTGCGATCGGGAGAGTATTGGAACCAGACAGCCGGTGCGTCCTGGCTCGCTGCCGGGCGATCGTCTCGCACGTAGACCCACAGCCGCCCTGTCTTCGTGCGCCCGCGCCCCGGGTCGAGGACGCCCACCGGCGTGTCGTCGGCATGCACCTTCGCACCCGCCAGCGCGTAGTGCCCGAGTGCGGCCACCAGGGGGTCGAGCAATTCATCGCCCCGGTCGACCCATCCGACCATCGTGGAGCGATCGATGAACACGCCGTCGCGAGCGTAGATGCCGCTCTGCCTGTACAGGGGAATGTGGTCGCAATACTTCGAGACCATGACATGCGCAAGGAGCCGGGCCCGGCGACACCACGCGCGATCGGCCGGCTCGGCGCGGTGGCTTGGAAGATCGTCTCGCAGGCCACGCAGGCAAGCTTCGGCCGCACATGGCGAATGACCTTGAAGCGCGAGGGCACGTACTCGAGTTGCTCGGAGACGTCGTGTCCGATCAGGCGAAGACGACCGCCGCAAGCGGTACAACCACAGGCCTGACCGTTTGCGTCATGGTGATCGGAGGTTGCTTCGGGCCGATACACCTGGGCCTCGCGCGGCAGGTGAGCAGGCAGCTTGCGATCGATCTCCGGCGCATTGGCGGCATCGGGCTCAGCCACAGCGATCGGCGTCGGGCGCTCATACAGTGGTTCGCCTTCCAGAAGAGCGATTTGAGGGTCATCGAACTGCTCGCTGGACGATCCGAAGCGCGCCCGAAGGCTGCGCCTCAACTGCAGCTTGAGCTTGTCGACCATCAGCTTGAAGAACACCACTTCGGCATTTCTCCCCTCGACCACTCGCAGCAAACCTTCAACGGTATGGGGTGTAGTAGAGTCGTTGATCGGGGGCGTCACGTCATCTACTGTGCCCGGCCGGCGGCACGTCGAACATCGGTGCTGCACCGGAGAAATTCTCATCCAGTAGGCGCGCTCGTTCGCGCGCCGGAAATCAAGCAGCCAGCAACGGCTCGTGCGTGCGCACCGGCATGCGCCAGTCGATGCCTTCGAGCAACATGGAGAGTTGCGCCGGCGTGAGCGAGACACTGCCGGAGGCGGCCTGGGGCCAGACGAAACGACCGCGCTCGAGT